>NZ_JANPJP010000108.1:0-40868 GCF_031425575.1 Phenylobacterium sp. | reverse complement strand
TCGGCGTCCGCGCCGCGCTTGTGAGCGCAGGCGACATACCACTGCACGAAGTGGCGGAAGCTGAGACGAGTCGGCTCGCAGAGATGGGCGGAGAACTCCACATCCTCCACCACCAGCAGGCCGTCGGGGACCAGGGCGCGTTCGAAGCACGCCACGGCGTCGGCCGGGTCGGTGAGGTGGGAGAGCAGGAAGCGGGCATAGATGACGTCGAAGGGGCCAAGCGCCTCGGCCCGCTCATAGCCACCCACGTGGAACGCAGCGTTGGCCGGCGCGTCCTGGCCGGCCATGGAGATCTTGATCTCGTCGAGGTCGAGGCCCGTCACCGGGCCGGAGGTGCGGCGCGCCAAGTCGCGGGTCACGTCGCCCCCGCCGCAGCCCACGTCGAGGATGCGGGCGCCGGCCGGGATGCCAACCCGGTCGAGCAGGCTTCCCGTCGCCTCGGCCATGGCCTGGGACAGGACCGACAGCCTAGCGGCCCCGGCCATGCCGCCGGCGATGATATAGCTCTCGCCCATCGGACCGACTTCCCCTCAAGCCAGGCGGAAGTCGGAAACCGAACGACCGCTAGGTGTTCATCGACTGGAAGAATTCGTCGTTGTTCTTGTTCTGGCGCAGCTTGTCGAGCAGGAACTCGATGGCGTCCTGGGCCCCCATGGGGTTGAGGATTCGGCGCAGGACGTAGGTCTTCTGCAGCTGATCCTTCGGGGTGATCAGCTCTTCCTTGCGGGTGCCGGACTTCAGCACGTCGATGGCCGGGAAGATGCGCTTGTCGGCGACCTTGCGGTCCAGGATGATTTCCGAGTTACCGGTGCCCTTGAACTCTTCGAAGATCACCTCGTCCATCCGGCTGCCGGTGTCGATCAGGGCCGTCGAGATGATGGTCAGAGAGCCACCCTCCTCGATGTTGCGCGCCGCGCCGAAGAAGCGCTTGGGGCGCTGCAGGGCGTTGGCGTCCACACCGCCGGTCAGCACCTTGCCCGAGGACGGGACCACGGTGTTGTAGGCGCGGCCCAGACGGGTGACGCTGTCGAGCAGGATGATGACGTCGCGCTTGTGCTCCACCAGGCGCTTGGCCTTCTCGATCACCATCTCGGCGACCTGGACGTGGCGGGTGGCGGGTTCGTCGAAGGTGGAGCTGATCACCTCGCCGCGCACGGTGCGCTGCATGTCGGTGACTTCTTCCGGCCGCTCGTCGATCAGCAGCACGATCAGGTAGCACTCGGGGTGGTTCACCGCGATGGACTTGGCGATGTTCTGCAGCATGACCGTCTTACCCACCCGCGGCGGGGCGACGATCAGGCAGCGCTGGCCCTTGCCGAGCGGGGCGACGATATCAATCAGCCGGCCCGAGCGGTCTTTCAGGGTGGGGTCCTCGATCTCCATCTTGAGCCGCTCGTCGGGATAGAGCGGGGTCAGGTTGTCGAACAGCACCTTGTGGCGGACGTTCTCGGGGTTCTCGAAATTTGTGAGATCCACCTTGATGAGGGCGAAGTAGCGCTCGCCCTCGCGGGGCGCGCGGATGGCGCCGTCGACGGTGTCGCCGGTGCGCAGGCCGAACTTCCGGATCTGCGAGGGGCTGACATAGATGTCGTCGGGGCCGGGCAGGTAGTTGGCCTCGGGGCTGCGCAGGAAGCCGAAGCCGTCGGACACCACTTCCAGGGTGCCGGAGCCGGAGATCTCGATGCCTTCCTCGGCCAGCGTCTTGAGGATCGCGAACATCATGTCCTGCTTGCGCATGGAATTGGCGTTCTCGATCTCCAGCTTCTCGGCGAAGGCCAGCAGGTCGACCGGCGACTTGTCCTTCAGCTCCTGGAGGGACATCCGGGTGATGCCCAGCGCGGCGATGGCCGCGGAGAGTTCATTGTCTTCGTCGTCGTCCACCGTCTCCTGCGGGGCTTCGACCTGGGCGTCCATCGCCTGGTCGAGGGCGGAATCTTCGGTGTCGAGGGTGTTGTCGTCTGACATGGGTAGCGCCTTGATACGGCTCGGCGCGCCCGGACTTGAGACAGTCCTCGGGCGTCGAGCAACTTGAAACGTCTGGGGCGGGCCTGGGGCTCGCCGGGGTGTTCAGGGGCCGGGACGCAGCAGCTCTAGAGTTTGGGAAGCGCGCGTCGCCGGAAATAGGGCGGGGCATGACTTCGCCGATTGCGCGACGCCATGTGATGCCAGCGGAACCACATCGCGCGGTTCGGGTCAAGCGCGCGGGCTGCTAACTCACCAAGGGCCAGGTGATGCTCATGTAGATCGCCGCGTAGATCAGCCCCACAACAAGCAGGCAGCAGAGCGCCATCAGGATCCAGAATGAGACCGGCTCCTCTTGCTTGCGGACAATGAGGCCACGAGGATTCCAGACTCGTCCGGTGCCGATACAGACCGCGATGTAAACGGTTACAGCTGCCGCAATCGCCAAGCATTCGGCGGCCTCGGACATGGATCGGCTAGCTCCCGAACTCCATCGTCACCGCCAGGACCATGATGATGGCCGCGATGAAAGGCAGTTCGTTGGTCATCTTCCAGAAGCGTGCGGTGCGGGTGTTGGTCCCGGCCACGTATTTCTTGCGGGCGGCGCCCAGGAATCCGTGCCAGCCGGTCATGAAGACGATTCCCGACAGCTTGGCGATCATCCAGGGCTGCTGCAGATACTCCCAACCGCCGCGGACCTCGGTGGCGTTCACATAGATCAGGGCCAGGCCGAACACCCAGGTCGCCACCATGGCCGGGCCCATGATGATCCGGTAGAGCTTCAGCTCCATGGTCTGGAAGAGCTTGTCCATCTCGCCGCCGGGCTCGGCGTCGGCGTGGTAGGCCAGCAGCCGCGGCAGGTACATGATCCCGGCCATCCAGGCGATCACCGCGATGATGTGCAGGCCGCGCAGCAGGTTGTAGTCCACGCTTAAGCTCCCTGGGTTGATCGCCCGCATTTGCCATAGCCGGCGGGGCAAAGCCATGCCCCCTCCGGGGCGGCGCCGCCATCGCGCGCCAGGGCGTGGGTCACGGTCTGGGCCAAGGCGGTGATGAAGGCCTGGTCGACGCCGAGCGCCGGGGCCCGCAGATAGGGGGCGACCCCCTGGTTCTCGGCCAGTTCGGCATATTCGTGGTCGAGCTCCACCAGGGTCTCGATGTGCTCGGAGACGAAGGCGATGGGCGACAGCAGCAGGCCGACCCCCTGCTCGCCGGCGATGTGGATCTCCTCCACCGTCGAGGGGCCGATCCACTTCATGGGGCCGACCCGGCTCTGGTAGCAGACGCGCCAGTCGGGCAACTCGGGCAGCAGGGCCGCGACCGCTGCGGCTGTGGCCTCCACCTGGGCCTGGTAGGGATCGCCGCCTTTGATCACCTTCTCCGGCAGGCCGTGGGCCGAGAACAGCAGGCGGACCTTGGCCGGCCGGCCGGCGTCGACCCAGGTCTTGCGGATGGTCTCGGCGTGGGCGGCGACCAGGCCTTGGGCGGTGGGATAGCAGCAGACGGTGCGGGTGCGGCCGGGACCTTTGTAGGTCTTCGCCCAGTCCTGGAGGGACGAGGCCGTCGTGGTGGTGGAGAACTGCGGATAGAGCGGCAGCAGGACGATCTCGTCGGGGGCGAAGGCGGCGACCTCTTTCGCCGTCTGATCGGCGAAGGGCTTCCAGTAGCGCATGGCGATGAAGGCCTTCACCGTCAGGTCGGGACGTGCGGCCGCCAGGGCCGCGTCCAGGGCGGCGGCCTGCTTCTGGGTCTCCGGCAGCAGGGGCGAGGCGCCGCCCATGATGTTGTAGTTGGCCTGGGCCGAGGCCTCGCGCCGCGAGGAGATCAGGGCGGCGATGGGATAGCGCAGCAGGGCCGGGACGCTGATGATCGCCGGGTCCTTGAACAGGTTGTAGAGGAACGGCCGCACGGCGTCGGGGCCGTCCGGACCCCCGAGGTTGAAGAGGACGACCGCGACGCGGCTCACTTGCCGGTGACCCGGCGGATGGTGCGCTCGATATGCTCGATCGGCGTGTCGGGCAGGACCCCGTGGCCGAGATTGAAGATATAGGGGCCGGAGTTCCACTGCTCGATCAGAGCGTCGACCCGGGCGTCCAGGGCCGGCCCGCCGGCGCGCAGCAGCAGGTTGTCCAGCGCCCCCTGGATGGTCTTGCCGCTGTCCTGGATCCTCTGGCCCAGCACCGCGCTGGCCTGGGTGTCGAGGGCCACACAGCTGACCGGGACCCGGGCGGCGTAGTTCTCCACCAGGGCGCCAGCGCTGCGCGGGAAGCCGATGAAGGGCACGTCGACTCCGGCGGCGCGGACCTTCTCGATGATGGCGGTGTGCGGCTTGATGACGATGCGTTCGAAGACGTCCTCGGCCAGGCCCTCGGCCCAGCTCTCGAACAGCTTCAGCACCTGGGCGCCGGATTTCGCCTGCATCACCAGGTAGCGGGCGGTGCTCTCCACCAGGACGTCCAGCAGGCGGTCGAGCTTTTCAGGGTTCTGGTAGGCGTAGGTCCGGGCGCCGGAGCGGTCGGAGCCGCGGCCCTCGATCATGTAGGTGGCCACGGTCCAGGGGGCTCCGGCGAACCCGATCAGGGCGCGGTCCGGCTCCAGCTCGGCGCGCACGCGGGCCAGCGTCTCGCCGATGGCCGACAGCCGGCCGGTGGAGGCCTCGATCTGGTCAGCCATGCTCTCGATGGAGGGCAGTTCGCCCAGCCGGGGACCCTCGCCCGTCTCGAACCAGACCTCCTGGCCGAGCGCCTGCGGGATCAGCAGGATGTCGGCGAAGACGATGGCGGCGTCCAGGGGGAAGCGGCGCATCGGCTGCAGGGTGGCCTCGGCCGCCATCTCGGGATTGTGGCAGAAGGCGATGAAATCCTTCGCCCGGGTCCGCAGCTCCCGGTACTCGGGCAGGGACCGCCCCGCCTGACGCATGAACCAGACCGGCGGGCGATCCAGGGTTTCTCCGGCGAGCGCCCGGAGCAGGCGGGGTTCTGAACTGTTGGACATGGAGGGCGTTAAACCGGCTTCGAGGCTCGGGCTCAAGCCCGCCTGTTCTTCCTCGCCTGCCTTCTACCTTTCTAAGAAATAGAATCTTGGATGAAGAGGTAGCGGTAGGGCCTGGGCAAGCCGGGGACAAAGCCCGGTGCCGCACCCCCTTTTCGACTCTCTTTCCCCAGCCGGCGTTGGTTTCCTCCGCAGGGCCAAGGCTCCGCTGTGGATTGTGTTAATGAAGTCTTAACGTGCTGAACGGCCTTAACGATTCATTAACCCCACGGCTCCGCTGCGGGTGAATGAACACGAGTCTTTCGCCGCGCGCCGCACGGCGGCGTCGGACAACCAACGCCGCAGGGACAGCTGGCCCACGACGACCGGGCAAACTCCTGAAACGGCGCCCGTTATCCGCAGGCTTCGGGATCGACGCGCGAATTGGCCGCGGCTATCCCCAAGCGCGCGCGGCTTCGCTAAGAAGGTATCGACTCCTCTATCCCCAGATATTTCGACGCACCCGCCAACGGCGACCCGGACCCGATGACCACAGCCTCGCGCTTCGCCACCTATTTCCATGTGCACCTGGTCTCCGACTCCACCGGCGAGACCCTGAACGCCATGGCGCGCGCGGTCTGCGCCCGATTCGAGAACGTCCTGCCCATCGAGCATATCTACGCCCTGGTCCGCTCGCCCCGGCAGCTGGAGCGGGCGCTCACCGACATCGAGGCCGCGCCTGGCGTGGTGATCCACACCATTGTCGATGACGAGTTGCGGGCCGCCCTGGAGGAGGGCTGCCGAAAGCTGGACATGGCCTGCATCCCCGCCCTCGATCCCCTGGTCTCGGCCCTCTCGCGCTATCTGGGCGCGGCGCTGACCCGGCGGGTGGGGGTGCAGCACGCCCTGGATAACGACTATTTCAACCGCATGGACGCGCTGAACTACGCCATCGGCCACGACGACGGCCAGGGCGGCCAGGACCTGGACCAGGCCGACGTGGTGCTGGTGGGCGTGTCGCGCACCTCCAAGACGCCGACCTGCATCTATCTGGCCCACCGCGGGGTGCGGGCCGCCAATGTGCCCCTGGTTCCGGGCCGGGCGCCGTCGGAAAAGCTGCTGAACCTGAAGAACGCCCTGATCGTCGGCCTGACCATTTCACCCGACCGGCTGATCCAGATCCGCCGCAACCGGCTGCTGAGCCTGAAGGAGGACCGGGACTCCACCTATATCGACATCGAGGCGGTCCGGCAGGAGACGGTCCTGGCGCGCCGGCTCTATGAGCGGATGGAGTGGCCGGTGATCGACGTCACCCGCCGCAGTGTCGAGGAGACCGCCGCGGCCGTGCTCAACCTGCTGAACGGCGGCCACGGCCAGATCGAGGTGCTGGGATGAGCGGCCATCAGATTATTCTCGCGTCGAAGAGCGCGGCCCGCACAGCCGTGCTCAAGGGCGCGGGCGTCCCCTTCGAGACCGCCGTCTCCGGCGTCGACGAGGAGGCGGTGAAGACCGCGATGCTGGGCCAGGGCGGCACGCCCCGCGACGTGGCCGACGCGCTCGCCGAACTGAAGGCGGTGAAGATCTCGCGGGGCCGGCCAGGCTTCGTCATCGGCGCCGACCAGACCCTGGAGTTCGAGGGCGGGCTCTATGACAAGGCCGAGACGGTGGAGGCGGCCCGCGACCGGCTGAAGCTGCTGCGCGGCAAACCGCACAAACTGCATTCGGCGGTGGTGGTGGCCCGGGACGGCCAACCGATCTGGCGCGAGGTGGCCACCTGCACGCTCACCATGCGCGCGTTCAGTGACGATTTCCTGGAGGCCTACCTGATCGCCGAGGGCGACGAGGCCCTGGGTTCGGTGGGCTGCTACCGGCTGGAAAGCCACGGCTCTCAGTTGTTCTCGAAGATCGAGGGCGATTACTTCGCCATCCTCGGCCTGCCCCTGCTGGGCCTGCTGGACCTGCTGCGCAAGCACGGGGCGCTGTCGGTATGACCAGGATCACGGGCGCCACAGTGGTGGCGGGCGTGGTGGGCCACCCGATCGCCCACTCGATGAGCCCAATCCTGCACAACGCCTGGCTGGCGGCGGCGGGGATCGACGGGGTCTATGTGCCCTTCGACGTTACCCCAGAGAATTTCCCGAGCTTCATCAAGGGTCTGCGGGGCGGCTCGCGCGCCGGACTGAACGTCACCCTGCCCATCAAGACCCAGGCGCTGGCCCTGGCCGATGAGGTCAGCGAGCGGGCGCGCCTGGCCCAGGCGGCAAATGTTCTGGTGTTCGGGCCGGAGGCGCGGATCCTCGCCGACAACACCGATGGGCTAGGCTTGCTGACCGCCTTCGCGGTCCAGGCGCCGGGCTTTGATCCCGCCGCCGCGCCAGTGGCCATACTGGGGGCGGGCGGCGCGGCGCGGGGCGCGGCGGCGGCCTTCCTCAGCGCCGGCGCCCGGGACATCCGCGTCATCAACCGCACTGTGGCCCGGGCCGAAGAGATCTCCTCCGACCTGGGCGGTTGCGTCCGCGCCTATGGGCTGGACCAGGCGGGGCTCGCCTTTGCGGGTGTCGGCGCCCTGATCAACGCCACCTCGGCGGGACTTTCGGGGGCGGGGGTGCTGGACGTGCCGATCGCCGCGACGCCGGCGACCGCGGTGTTGATGGATATGGTCTACAAGCCGCTGCTCACCCCGTTCCTGGCCCAGGCCCAAGCCCTTAACCGCCCCACCGTGGACGGGCTGGAAATGCTGATCGGCCAGGCCATACCGGCCTTCCACGCCTTCTTCGGCCAGCCGCCCCCAGAGAGCGTCGATGTCCGAACCCTCGCCAAGCAAGCCCTGGGACTTTGAAACAATGCTGATGATCGGCCTGACCGGCTCCATCGGGATGGGGAAATCCACCACCGCAGCCATGTTCCGCGAGGCCGGCGTGCCGGTCTATGACGCCGACGCCGTGGTGGCCGACCTCTATCTGAAGGGCGGGGCCGCCGTCGAACCCCTGGAGGCGGCCTTTCCGGGCGTCACCAAGGACGGGGCGGTCGATCGCGAGGCCCTGCGCCAGAGGGTGCTCGGCGACGACGCGGCCATGGCCAAGCTGAATTCGGTGGTCCACCCTCTGATGGGGGCTGACCGCACGGCCTTCTTCGCCCGCGCCCAGGCGGCCAAGGCCGACATGGTGGTGATGGACATCCCGCTGCTGTTCGAGACCAAGGGCCATCTCAACATGGATGTCGTGGTGGTGGCCTCGGCGCCCGAAGACCAGCAGCGCGCCCGGGTCCTGGCGCGGCCCGGCTGGACCGCCGAGCGTCTCGACGACATCCTCAAGCGCCAGCTGCACGACAGCGAAAAGCGCAAGCTGGCCCATTTTGTCGTCGAGACCGGCCACGGCCTGGATCATGCGCGGGCCCAGGTGCACGAGATCATCGCCGCCCTACGGGACCCGGCGCGTCGTCCCCAGGCAATCGGCCCTGCGACCTGAGGCCAGGTTGAAACCGGGTTCGAAGCGCGGCATCTAGGGCCATGGCCCGCGAAATCGTCATGGACACCGAGACGACCGGCTTCGAGCCGCACCTCGGCCACCGGCTGGTGGAAATCGCCTGCCTGGAGATCGAGGACTTCCTGCCCACCGGCCGGCATTTCCACGTCTATATCGATCCCGAGCGCGACATGCCGCCGGACGCCGAGCGGGTGCACGGCCTGTCGGCGACCTTCCTGCGCGGCAAGCCGAAGTTCGCCCACCCCGAGGTCAGTCACGCCTTCCTGGAGTTCGTCGGCGACGCCCCGCTGATCGCCCATAACGCCACCTTCGACCGGGCGTTCATCAATCACGAGTTGGGGGTCTGCGGCCTCAATATCGTCGAAGACCACCGCTGGATCGACACCCTGGCCCTGGCGCGCAAGCGCTTCCCCGGCATGGCCAACTCGCTGGACGCGCTCTGCAAGCGCTTCAAGATCTCGCTCACGGAGCGGGAAAAGCACGGCGCCCTGATCGACGCCCGCTTGCTGGCCGCGGTCTATCTGGAGCTGAAGGGAGGCCGCGAGCGGAGCCTGGAGCTGATGACCCAGGCCATGGACACCGCCGCCTATGCTGTGGCCAACCCCTCGGTCTACGGCGCCCGGCCCCGGCCGCTGGCGTCCCGCTCCACCGACGCGGAGCGCGAGGTGCACGCGGCCTTCATCCGCGAGGTGCTGAAGAACGACGAACTCTGGGTGCGGTTCGGGCTGTAAACACAGCCGCTCACCCCGGCGAGGGCCGGGGCCCAGGTCGTAGGTCACGACCTGGGATCGAATTCTGAAAGCGGCGGAATCTGGGTCCCGGCCTTCGCCGGGATGAGCGGATTGTCTTACGCGTTGCCGATCTGCGGGGCGCCGTCGGCCTGGGCGCGGCGGGCGGCGTAGACGCCGGCGAAGTCGATCGGGTCCAGCAGGAAGGGCGGGAAGCCGCCGTCCGAGGTGACGTCGGCGATCACCCGGCGGGCGAAGGGGAACAGGAAGCGCGGGCATTCCACCAGCAGCACCGGCTCGAGCTCTTCCTGCGGCACGCCGGCGATCTCGAAGACGCCGCCATACAGCAGCTCGACGTGGAAGACAGGGCCGTCGTCGCGGGTGGCGCGGGCCGAGAGCTTCAGATCCACCTCGAAGAAGCCGTCATCGCGGCCGCGGGCGTTCATTTCCACGCCCATATCGATGGAAGGCTGGGTGGAGCCGGCCCGCAGGCTCTCGGGGGCGCGCGGGTTCTCGAAGCTGAGATCGCGGATAAATTGGGCGAGAATCCGGATTCCGGGCTCGGGCAGGCCGATATCGGCGCCGTTTTCCTGGCCGGCCGCGTTAGTGTCGCTCATGGTGGCGAAGATTCCGTGCTCTAAGGACGTCCATTGACGCCCTGTTTGGGACCGGCGCTGCTATCATGCGACTTTCGCCGATGCAACGTCGCCCCTGACGGGGGCGTTGCAACGTCCTATATTAGGCTCCACCCCCCGTCTCCAACGAAGCGATAGTGTTTTGCCGATCTTAGAGCTGATCATCTTTGCAGGCCTCGCGGTCGTCGTGCTGTACCAGCTCTATTCGGTGCTGGGCCGCAGGGTTGGCCGGCAGCCCGAGGACAATGCGGGCGATCCGGCCCTGGCCACCGTCAAGCCCGCGCGGCTGGAGGGCGATGAGCCCCAGGCCGCCGAGGCCGCTGAGGGCGTGGCCCTGTCGGGCCTGGCCGCCGTGCGCGCCCGCGACGCGAACTTCGACCTCGGCCGGTTCCTCGGCGGGGCCAAGGGCGCCTATGAGATGATCGTCACCGCCTTCGCCGCCGGCGACCGCGACACCCTGCGCAACCTGCTGGCGCCTGGCATCCTGGCCAGCTTCGACGCCGAGATCGCCCGGCGCGAGGCCGAGGGCCGCACCGAGCTGGTGGAGTTTTCCCATCCGCCCCGCGCCGACCTGGAAAAGGCCGACGTCACAGGGGACACCGCCCAGGTCACCGTCCGTTTCCTGGCCGAGTTCCGCAGCCGCACCAAAGGACCGGAGGGCGAGGGGGTCGACGACCGCCGCACCGCCGAATTGTGGACCTTCGAACGCAATCTTAAGAGCCGCGACCCCAACTGGACCCTCGTCCGAGTCGACGCCGCCGAGGCGTAGGACCATCCCGGCCCCCGGCCGTTCCAGCCCGGAGTCCGTCGTGGCCCCACTGAAAATACTCCTGGCCAGCCTCTGCGCCCTGACCATGACCGCCTGCGCCACCGCCAAGCCGGGTCCCGCGCCCCATCCGACCCCGCGCCCGACCCCCGGACCGGGCCCCGCCCCCGTTTTCGAGCAGTTCAGCGACCTGCCGGGCTGGGCGGCCGACGATCACGCCGCGGCCTTCGAGGCCTACCGATCCACCTGCGGCGCGGCGCGAGACGCGGCCATGGGGGAGATCTGCCGCCGGGCGCGGCCGCGGCCCCTGCTCTCCGGGCCGGAGGCGCGGGCCTTCTTCGAGGACAATTTCCGCCCGCAGGCCCTGCCGGGCGAAGGCGTCCTCACCGCCTATTACGCGCCGGAATATGAGGCGCGCGCGCGCCCCGACGCCGAATTCTCCGCGCCCGTGCGGCCCAAGCCCGCCGACCTGGTGTCCAGCGGTCAGGGCGGCCGCGACGCCCAGCAGCGGGGACCGGACGGCAAGCTTGGCCCCTATCCCGACCGCACGGCCATCGAAACCTCGCCCCCGACCCAGGTGCTGGCCTGGATGCGGCCCGAGGAGCTGTTCTTCCTGCAGGTCCAGGGCTCGGGCGTGGTCACCTATCCGGACGGCCGGCGGGTCAAGGTGCTGTTTTCCGCCACCAACGGTCGGACCTTCGCCGGCATCGCCAATCCCATGCGCGACCGCGGGCTGCTGGCCGCCAACAACACCTCCGGCGAGGCGATCCGCCAGTGGCTGGCCGATCATCGCGGGCGCGAGGCCGACGAAATCATGCGGCTGAACCCGCGCTACGTCTTCTTCACCACCGCCCCGGATGACGGACGCCCGCCCGTGGGCTCGGCGGGCATCCCCCTGCCCACTGGCCGCGCCATCGCGGTGGACCCGAGCCGGCACGCCAGCGGCGAGCTGTTCTGGATTGACGGGGTGGCTCCGATCCTCAACGGCGCCTTCCCCACCTACCGGCGTCTGGTGACGGCGCTGGACGTCGGCGGGGCGATCAAGGGTCTCGTGCGCGCCGACCTCTATCTGGGCCAGGGGCAGCGCGCCGGGACCGAGGCCGGCCGGGTGCGCCATACCCTGCGGATGCACCGCCTGGTCCCCAGGGTCGGTCCGGGTCGGTGAAACGGCCGATCCGGCCCGACGAGCAGAGGCTGTGGTCCATGGTGGCGGCCACGGTCCACCCCATGCCGGGCCGCACGGTCTCCAAGGCCGAACGCGACGCCCTGGCCGCCCAGATCGACCGCAATGCGCCGGCCGCGCGCATCCCCATCCCGGAAAAGCCTGCGCCCAAGCGCCCGCCGCATCCGTGGCTGGGACCTGAAGGCATCGAGCCGCGCCGCAGGCATCGCATCGCCCGGGAGCGCGAGGAGCTCGGCGGCCGCATCGACCTGCACGGCATGGACCAGATGCAGGCGAAATCCGCGCTCGAGGGCTTCGTGCTCGGCGCCTGGAACCGCGGCGACCGCGCCGTCCTGGTGATCACCGGCAAGGGCGCGCGCGGGGACGGGGTGCTGCGCCGCATGACCCCGGAGTGGCTATCTGCGCCCAGCCTGCGCGAGGTGGTGGCCGGCATTTCCGAGGCCCACCGCACCCACGGCGGCGAAGGCGCGCTCTATGTGGCGCTGAAGCGGAAGACTCGCCTCTAACCCCGCTCACCCCAGCGAAGGCCGGGGCCCAGGTCATAGGTCACGATCTTGGATCAGGACCGGAAAGCCGTGGATGCATCTGGGTCCCGGCCTTGGCAGCTTCGCGCCGCCCTTCGGGTCGCCGGGATGAGCGGATTTGGGTTCAGGTCGCCTCGACCCGCGGCAGCTCTTCCTCGGCGTCCTCCTCAAGGCTCCATTCCGCCGCCATGGTGGTGACGGCGACATCGGCGGTGACGTTGCCGATGGTGCGGGAGATGTCGGGCAGGGTCTCCACCGCCAGCAGCAGGGGCAGCAGCTCCATCGGCACCCCCATAGCCATGGAGATGGGGCCGAGCGTGGTGAAGAAGGTCACGGCGCTGGCGACGCCCACGGCGGCCAGGCTGACCGTGGCGGCCACCAGAACGCCCACCACCAGCACCAGGGGGCTGAGGGGCACGCCATAGATGTGGGCCACATAGATCACCACGGCCATGTTGCCCGCCGGGCTGGTCATGCGGAACAGGGCCACGGCCATGGGCAGGACCATGCCGCGCACCTTGTCGGGGACGCCGAGCTTCTGGGCGGTCTCCAGCATGGCCGGCAGGGAGGCCAGGGACGACTGGGTGGAGATGGCGACCGCCTCCACCGGGATCATGGCCCGGACGAAGGCCATGAGGGGCACCTTGCCGAACACCACCGCCAGGATGACGGCGATCACCGCCATGCTGAGACACATGATCGAGACGATGACCACGTAGTGGCCGAGCACGCCAACGGCTCCCAGGCCCGTGCGGGCGCCGGTGACCAGGGCCAGCGCGAAGACCCCGAAGGGCGCGGCCCACAGCACCCAGTGCACCAGGGTCATCATGGTGTCCTTCACCGCGTCGAAGAACCCGAACAGGGAGGCGCGCGTGGCCGCCGCGATCCGGGTGGCGGCCAAGCCGAACACCAGGGCGAAGACCACCAGGGGGGCCATGGCCCCGTCGGCGGCCACCTTCACCGGATTGGTGGGGATGAAGCTCTTGACCATCTCCTGGATGGTGGGGGTCGGCGGGATCTCGCCGTTGGCGGCGTCGGCCGAGGCGCGCAGGGCCTGGGCGGCCTCCACTGGAGCGGGCCAGAGCGCCAGCAGGGCCGGGGTGGCGATGGCGGCGAAACTGGCCGACAGCACCAGCAGCACAGCGAAAAGCCCCAAGGTCTTGGCCGCGTCGCCGCCAGCCCGGGCGGTGTCGGCGGCCTGGGCGACACCGGTCACCAGCAGGGCGAAGACCAGGGGGATGATGGTCATCCGCAGGGCGTCAAGCCAGACCCCGCCGGCCGGCTCGGCCACCGCGATGATCTGCGGCGCGTAGTCGGGGAGGTAGGCTGCCACGGCGGCGCCGGCGCCGAGGCCAGCCACGAGGCCGAGGAGTACGCGGGTCGTCAGGGTCATGGGGCAGGTTCACCGGGCCAGCGCGTCCGCGCCAGCGAAAAAACCGCCGTAGGCCCGCCGGTTCCCTATTCGGGCAGGCCGAAGGCGACGATCTGGTCGCCGCGCCTGGTGTCGGACTTAGAGTGGCCGCCGGCGGCGATCACCACATACTGCCGGCCCTTCCAGACATAGGTCATCGGGGTGGCCTGGCCGCCGGCCGGCAGGCGGCCCTTCCACAACTCCTTGCCCGAGCGGGCGTCGAAGGCGCGCAGGTAGTTGTCCATGGCCGCGCCGATGAAGACCAGGCCGCCGCCGGTGACGATGGGACCGCCGAAATTGGGCGTGCCGGTCCCCTTCATGAAGAGTTGCGAGCCTGGCGCCAGGTCCCGCGTGGTCCCCAGGGGCACGCGCCACAGCACCCGGCCGTCGTGCATGTCGATGGCCGAGAGCTCGCCCCACGGCGGCGGGTTGCAGGGCAGGCCGAGCGGCGAGCGCAGCAGTTCGCGCTTCATGCCGTAGCGGGCTCCGGCGTTGGGGCTGATCTCCACGTCCGGCTGGGCCTTACGGGCGGCCTTCACGGTCTCCGCCGGGATCAGGGTCACCTTGTGCAGGGCGCTGGAGGTGTTGGCGTAGACGATCTGGCGGGCCGGGTCGAAGGCGATCCCGCCCCAGTTGGAGCCGCCGCCGGTGAAGGGATAGATGATCGTCCCCTGGGTGGTCGGCGGGGTGTAAAGCCCCTCGTTGCGGGCGCCCTCGAGGAGGCGACGGCAGGCGGCGCGGTCCCAGGGGGTGAGGCCGAAGGCGTCCTCGGGCGCGATCCTGTCGGGCGCCAGGGACTTGGGCGCGACGGGGAAGGGCTGAGTCGGCGACAGGGTCTCTCCCAGGGCGCCGCCCTGGGGCACGGGGCGCTCCACCACCGGGATGACGGGCGCGCCGGTGTCGCGGTTCAGCGTGAAGAGCAGGCCCTGCTTGCTGGTCTGGATCACGGCGGGCGAGGTGACGCCGCGATAGGTGACGGTGGCCAGGGTCGGTTGGGCCGGGACGTCATAGTCCCAGACGTCGTGATGGGTGGTCTGGAAGCCCCAGGCTAGCTCGCCGGTGGCGGCCTTGAGCGCCACCACGGAATTGGCGTGGCCGCCGTTCCCGGGCCGGGCGGCGCCGTAGAAGTCCGGGCTGGCGCTGGAGGTGGGCAGGAAGACCAGGCCGCGGGCCTCGTCCACCGACATCGGCGCCCAGACATTGGCGGCGCCTGCGGTGATCGCCGGGCGGGCTGAGTCCAGCGGATCGAACCGCCACTTCAGCTGGCCGGTCACCGCGTCGAAGGCGTGGACCGCGCCAGAGGACTCCTCGACCTTCTGGTTGTCGTCGATGGAGGAGCCGGTGATCACCAGCCCTCGCGTCACCACCGGCGGCGAGGTGATCTGGGCGCCGCCGGCGCGGGTCAGCTTCACGCCGGGGATGGCGGGAACCCAGCCCTCAGTTCCGAACCCGCGACAGGCCTTGCCGGTGGTGGCGTCCAGGGCGAACAGCCGCCGGTCGTTGGTGTTCATGAAGATCCGCTCGGCGCAGGGGGCGCCCTGCGGCGCGGCGGGGTTCCTCCAATAGGCCAGGCCCCGGCAGGTGTAGTCGTTGGGATAGTCGATGTCGGTGGCGATCTTCGGGTCGAAGCGCCACAGCGGCTGGCCGTTGGCCGGATCGATGGCGCTGGCCGTGTTGAAGGGCGAACAGAGATAGAGCCGACCCGCCGCCAGGATCGGGGTGACCTGGAAGGAAGCGCTTTCCATCGCCGCGCCCTTGGTCGCCATGTCGCCCGTGGAGAAGGTCCAGACGGGTTTCAGCCGCTTGACGTTCTGCGGCGTGATCTGGCCGGCGGTGGAATAGCGCTGCCCTCCGGCGTCGCCGCCGTAATAGGCCCAGCCGGTGTCGGGCGCCGGGGCGACTGGGGCCCCGGAACAGGCGGCGAGGGTGGCGGCGGCGAGCAGGGGCAGGGCGTGTCGGGTCATGCGCGCAGGGAAGCGTCAGAATCCCGCGCGGTAAAGAGGGTTGGGCGGCGGACCCGCCCGGACCGGCTAGCGCCAGGCCTGGCCGGCGACGTAGGCGGCGGACTCGCGGGTTAGGGCCCGGACCGACTGGTCGTCCAGGCGGCAGGAGGCGACGGGCAGGCCGCCGGCGATGTCGACGATCTTGCAGGTGATGTTCTGGGCGAAGGCCACGGCCATCAGCGAGCCTCGGTTGGCCGGGTGGGCGGCGGTCTTCTGCAGGGGTTCCGGCGCCAGGGCGACCTCGACCCACTGGTCAGGGGTCGCGCCGAGCGCCACGCACAGGCGCTCGGAATCTACGACCTGCAGCACCGGACCGTGGATTTCCGCGCCGACCACGGGCGCCGAACCCTGACACGGGGCCTCGGCCTGAGCCGCGCCGGCCGCGCCGATCAGGGCCATGGCCGCGATCGTCCCGCAGAGTTTTTGAAGTCCAGACGCCACGACGGCCCGCCCGATGAGGAATTCTGCTAAAACAATCCACAAGCGCGGCCTTGGTTCCGGTTGGACCCGAAGCCGCTCCTGGCCGTTACAAGGGCCAGTCCAAAGGGATCATCATGAGCAAGCCGGTCACCATCAATATTCCCCACGACCTGGGCGCCGCCGTCGCCCGGCAGCGGATCGAGGAGGGCTTCGGAAAGATCACCCAGCAGTTCGGCGAGGCCGCCTCCAAGGCCCTGACCAAGACCTGGACCGGCGACCGCATGGATTTCTCGGTGGCCGCCATGGGCCAGCACATCACCGGCCACCTGGACGTTCAGGAGGCCGCGGTGCTGATGACCATCAACCTGCCCAACGTGCTCGCCCTGTTGGCGGGCAAGATCAAGGGCCGCGTCCAGAAGGAAGGCCAGCTGCTGCTCAAGTAGCGGCCGCCAGGGCCGCCAGGGTCCGGCGCCGGTAGAGCCACTCGACGCAGGCCAGGATCACCACGGCCAGGACGAGCTCGAAGCCCAGCTCGCTGAGCTTGAGGGTGGCCGGCGCCGAGGTGGGCAACAGCACCTCCCCGAACAGGGCCACCCCCAGGTTCTGGGTGGCGTGGGCCCCGATCCCGAACTCCAGGCCGCCGAGGCGCAGGGTCGCCCAGGCGAACACCATGCCCAGCAGGGCACGTGCGGCAAGGGCGCCGGGATCGAACTCCAGGTGGAAGAGGGCGAAGATCACGCCGTTGATCAGCAGCACCAGCCAGACCCGGCGGGTGAAGGCGCCCACCTGCTGCAATAGGTAGCCCCGGAACACCACCTCCTCGGCCCATGAGGCGATCAGGAACCCCAGGCTGACGGCGGCCATATAGGTCAGGCGCTGGCTCAAGGGCTCGCCCGCGTCGAGGATTGGCGCCTCGCCGCTCTGGGGCATGAGCACCGAGATCAGGCTTAGCGCCAGGATGGCCACGACGCCCGCCGCCGCGCCCCAGGCCAGGACCTCCCAGCGGAAGCGGGGCGCCACGGTGATCCAGCTGCGGAAGGGCCGGCGAAATACCAGCCGCGCCGCCAGCAGCAGGCCCGCCGCCGCCGCGGCCAGGCCGATCCCCACCTCGAGAATGTAGACGCTGGATTTCAGCAGCCGTGGCAGGTCCGATAGCTCGCCGCCGACCACATTGACCTGCAGGCCCAGGGCCCGACCCGCGCCGAACACCGCCAGGATTACCGCGAAGCTGGCCGCGATGGCGGCCACGGGGCCGGCCACCGCCATCAGGGCCACCCAACGCCCGGCACGGTCGCGGGGCGTCGTCTGGGCGAGGAAGGGCGGCGTCGCGCGACCGGCGAGCACATCAAGGGCGGGGATCATCAAGAGCCAGGTTAGCGCGGCCCGCCCACCTCGACTATGGTGGCGCCATGCGCGCCGCTGCTTTCGCCGTCACCGTCACTCTTTTGTCCGCCGCCCTGTCGCTGGGCGCCGCCCAGGCCGCCGATCGCGGCGTCATGCAGGACAAGGACACCTTCCGCGACGCGGCCATGGCCCCCCTGGAGGACCTGAATCTCAAACAGAAGGGCATCCCCGACGTCCTGCTGCGGGCCCGCGCCGATCCCTATGACATGGAGGGCCTCTCCCGCTGCGAGCCTATCGCCGGGGAGATTGGCCGCCTGGACGCCGCCCTGGGCCCCGATCTCGACGAGGCGCCTGCGCCCGACACCCGGACCCGCGCCGAGAGGGTGGGCGGGGCGATCAAGGACGCCGGCATTTCCGAACTGCGCAGCGAGAGCCGCAGCCTGCTGCCGTTCCGGGGCTGGGTGCGCAAGCTCACCGGCGCCGCCCGCCACGACAAGAAGGTCCAGGCCGCCATCCGGGCTGGCGAGGTGCGCCGGGGCTATCTGAAGGGCGTGGGCATGCGCATGAACTGCGCCCCGCCCGCCGCGCCCAGCTGGTTCGTCCCGACCCCGCCGCAGAGCGTGGTGGAAAAGGTGGTGGGCCAGTCCTTCGACGGCCTCTGGGCGCGGATCACCACATGGTTCTGGAGCTGGTGGCCGTTCTAGACCGCCCCTGGGGGAGAGGAGATCAGGTCTCCGACTTGCGCCGCCATGCCTTTTCTTCCAGGCCCGAGCGGCCTTCGCGGCTCTCCAGCCAGGAGGCGACGTCGTCCAGGCTGACGCCGGCGGCGGCCAGGACCACCAGGAAGTGGTACATCAGGTCGGCGCTCTCGGCGGCCAGGCCGTCCCGGTCCTTCTGGACGGCGGCGATCACCACCTCGACGGCCTCCTCCCCCAGCTTCTTGGCGGCGCGCTCCACGCCTTCCGAGAGCAGCTTGGCGGTATAGGAGCTTTCGGGGCTGGCGCCCTTGCGCTGCTCGATGGTGGCGGCGAGACGGTCAAGGGTCTCGGAAAAGCGGCTCATGCGAAGGCCTCCGTCAGGCGGACAGGAATGTGAGCGTCAGCCATGGCGCGCTTGACCTCGCCGATGGAGACTTCTCCGAAATGGAAGATCGAGGCGGCCAGGACGGCGTCAGCGCCGCCCTTGGTCACGGCCTCGACCATGTGAGCCGCGCTGCCGGCGCCGCCCGAGGCGATCACTGGCACGTTCACCGCCGCGGTCATGGCGGCCAGCAGCGCGATGTCATAGCCGGTCTTGGCGCCGTCACGGTCCATGGAGGTCAGCAGGATCTCGCCCGCGCCGCGTTTCACCGCGTCGATAGCGTAGTCCACCACGTCCAGCCCCGTCGCGGTGCGGCCGCCATAGGTATAGACCTCCCAGCCGTCGTTGCGTCCACCGGAGCCGTTGCGCGCCGTGCCGTGCTTGGCGTCGATGGCCACCACCACGGCCTGGGAGCCGAAGGCGTCGGCGCAGGCGCTGATGAGGTCGCGGTTCTCCACCGCGGCGGTGTTGACGCTGATCTTGTCGGCCCCGGCCAGCAGCAGACGCCGTGCGTCCTCCACCTGGCGGATGCCGCCGCCGACCGACAGCGGCATGAAGCAGACATCGGCGGTGCGGGCGATGACGTCGAGGATGGCGCCGCGCCGCTCGTGACTGGCGGTGATGTCCAGGAACATCAGCTCGTCGGCGCCGGCGGCGTCATAGGCCTTGGCCTGTTCGACGGGATCGCCGGCGTCGCGCAGGGCCACGAAGTTCACGCCCTTCACCACGCGGCCGTCCTTGACGTCCAGGCAGGGTATGACGCGAACCTTCAGCATCAGGCGGCGACCTTGAGGGCCTCAGCCGGGTTGATGGCCCCGTTGTAGAGCGCCCGGCCCAGGACGGCTCCTGCGATCGGCACGCCCTTGCGCGCCCGCAGGCGCACGATGTCATCGACGCTGGCCAGGCCGCCGGCGGCGATCACCGGGATGTTCACGGCGTCGGCGATGGCGCCGAAGGCCTCGACGTTGAAGCCCATGACGGTGCCGTCGCGGTCGATGTCGGTGATGATCAGGGCGCCGACCCCGGCGTCCTCGAAGCGCTTGGACACCGTGACGGCGTCGAGGTCGGAGCTTTCGGTCCAGCCCTGGGTGGCCACCTTGCCGGCCCGCACGTCGACGCTGACGGCGATCTGCTCGGGCCATTCGCGGGCGCAGGCCTTGACGATCTCGGGCTCGGTGACGGCGATCGTGCCCAGGATGATCCGGGAGACCCCGGCCTCGATCCAGCGCTCGACGTCCTTCATGGAGCGGATGCCGCCCCCCAGCTGGACGGGGATCGAGACGCTTTCGAGGATCGCCTCGACGGCCTTCTCATTGATCGCCCGGCCCTGGACGGCGCCGTTCAGGTCGACGACGTGGACCCAGTGAAATCCGCTCTCCACGAACTGCCGGGCCTGGTCGGCGGGGGAGGAATTGAAGACGGTGGCGGTGGTCAGGTCGCCGTGCAGAACGCGCACGCACTGGCCGTCCTTCAGATCAATCGCGGGATAGAGGATCACGGACGCCACTCCAGGAATCGCGCCAGGAGGGCAAGCCCGGCGCTCTGCGACTTTTCAGGGTGAAACTGTACGCCCGCGACATTGCCCTTGGCGACAGCCGCTGGGAATCGGCCGCCGTGATCGACCCAGGCGGCGACGTCATTCTCGTCGTCCGGGTAGAAGGCGAAGGAGTGGGTGAAATACATCGGCGCGTCACCGATCCCGGCGATCAGGTCGGGGCCGTGGGGCGAAACCAGGGTGTTCCAGCCCATGTGTGGGATCTTGGCGCTGGCGTCGGTGGGCTCGACCCGCCGTACATCGCCGCCGATCCAGTCCAGCCCGCGGGTCTCGCCGAACTCCAGGCCGCGCGTGGCCAGCAGCTGCATGCCGACGCAGATGCCCAGGAACGGGCGGCCATTGGCGCGCACGGCCTGCGTCATCGCCTCGATCAGGCCGGGACGCTCGGAAAGCGCGGTCATGCAGGCCGAGAAGGCCCCCACGCCGGGCAGGACGATGCGGTCGGCGTTGGCCACCGTCTCGGGGTCACAGGTGACCACGATCTGGCTCGCGCCGTCGGCGGCCTTCACCAAGGCCTTTTCGGCCGAGCGAAGGTTGCCCGACCCGTAGTCGATCAGGGCGACACTCTGCATGGACCGAAATCTCTTTTCGTTGCCGCGCGCTCGGACGCAAAATTCGAAGCCACTTTTGCTGAGCGCGCTTTACAGGACGCCCTTGGTCGACGGAGCGTGACCATGGGTCTTGGGGTCGAGTTCGACGGCCGTGCGCAGGGCGCGCGCCAGGGCCTTGAAGCCGCTCTCGGCGATGTGGTGGCTGTTGTCGCCGTAGAGGGTTTCCATATGCACGCAGGCGCCCAGGTTCATGGCGAAGGCGTGGTGGAATTCCTTGAACAGCTCGGTGTCGAACTCGCCGATCTTCGGGGTCTTGAACGCGACCTTCCAGATCAGGTACGGGCGATTGCAGAGGTCCAGCGCGCAGCGGGTCAGGGTTTCGTCCATCGGCACATAGGCGTGGCCGAAGCGGTAGATGCCCTTGAAGCCGTCCAGCGCTTGCCGGATCGCCAGACCGATCACGATCCCGGTGTCTTCCACGGTGTGGTGAAAGTCGATGTGCAGGTCGCCCTTGGTGCGGACGTAGAGGTCGATCCCGCTGAATCGCGCCAGACCGTCCAGCATGTGGTCAAAAAAACCGATGCCGGTCTCGACATCGGACACGCCGGAGCCATCCAGATCCACGCGGACCGTGATGTGGGTTTCCTTGGTGTTGCGGACGACTTCGGCCGTGCGGGCCATGGCTTAAAGTCCTTTCGACGCCGCCAGGTCTTTCAGATTGACCAGGGGGCGCGGGCCGTAGTGCGAGATCACTTCAGAAGCCGCCAGCGAGCCGAGCTGGCCGCAGACGTTCAGCGGCCGGCCCTTGGCGAGACCGAACATGAAACCGGCTGCGTATTGGTCGCCCGCGCCGGTCGTGTCCACGACTTTCTCCACAGCATAGGCGGGAACGTCGAAGGTTTCGCCGGCCGCGCAGATGGTGGAGCCGGCCGCGCCGCGGGTGACGGCGGCGATCTTAACCTTGCCGCGCATCTGGGCCATGGCGTCATCGAAGTCGGTGGTCTGGAACATCGCCATCAGTTCGGTGTCGTTGGCGAAGACCAGGTCGACCTGGCTTTCGATAAAGCCCAGCAGGGCCTCGCGGTGGCGTTCCACCACAAAGCCGTCCGACAGGGTGATGGCCATCATCCGGCCGGCGCCCCGGGCCAGGCCCGCGGCCTTGGCGAAGGCCCGGCGGGCCGCCTCGGCGTCGAACAGGTAGCCCTCGAGATAGACGATCTTGGCGCCCTCGATGATCGCGGCGTCCACATCATCGGCGGCGAACTCGGTGGAGGCGCCCAAATAGGTGCACATGGTGCGCTCGCCATCGGGGGTGACGTTGATCAGCGACCGCGCCGTGGCGGGGCCGCCCGTCAGCGGCGGGGTGTCGAAATGGGCGCCGATGGCCCGCATGTCGTGGGCGAAGACATCCCCCAGCTGGTCCTTGGCCACCTTGCCCATATAGGCCGCGCGGCCGCCGAAGCTGGCGACCCCGGCGATGGTGTTGCCGGCCGAGCCCCCCGACGCCTCGATGCCCGAGGCCATCTTGCCGTAGAGCTCCACGCCGCGCGCTTCGTCGATAAGCATCATGGCGCCCTTGTCCAGGCCGTTGGCCGACAGGAAGTCATCCGTCGCCGGGGCGATCACATCGACGATGGCGTTGCCGATGGCGGCGACGTCGTACAGTTCGGTCATTAGAGCTTTCCGGGGAAACGTAGGCGGGCTGACTACAGGGAAAGGCCCGCTTGATCAACGAGAGCGGGGCTTTGGACAGGATAGGACATGCGGCTTTTTCATTTCAGCGACGATCCGGGCATCGAATGCTTCGTCCCCAGGCCGGTCCGGGTTCCCTCCACGCGGCCGCCGGGGCTCGACTGGCTGAACGGCCCGCTGGTGTGGGCCATCGATGAGGTGACGCAGCCGCTCTATTTCTTCCCCCGCGACTGCCCCCGCATTGTGCTGTGGGAAACGCCGACCACCACCGCGGAGGACCGGGCGCGGTGGTTCGGGGCCAGCAACGCGCGGATGATCGCTCACGTGGAGTGGGCCTGGTTCGAGCGCCTGCGCTCGCAAACCCTCTATCGCTACGAATTTCCGGTCGAGAGCTTCGAGGACCTGGCTGACGCCGGCATGTGGGTGGCGCGCCAGGCCGTCACGCCCCTGGGTTTCGAAGCCCTCGATGACCTGCCGGCCATGATGGCGGCGCACGGGGTCGAGCTTCGGGTCATGGAGGGCCTGGCGCCGCTTCGAGACGTCTGGTCCACCAGCCTGCACGCCAGCGGGGTCCGACTGCGACATGCTCAAGGTTGGGCGGCAACTCCTGAGCCCTCCACACGTTAGGTCGCCGAGGCGGACCACCCGCCAAAGCGTTTGGAGGACCTGCACATGGGCATTCTCAATCAAGACAAGTCCAAGGACGACAAGCTGTCGGTCCAGGACAAACGGGCCATCAAGGACGCAGAGGTGCCGCACGCCCGCAAGGTCGAGCCGCTGGAGGCGGACGAACTGCCCGACCAGTTGGCGGACAAGGAGCAGGACGCCGAAGACCGGCAGGAAGCCCTGCTTGACGAGGGCCTTGAAGAGAGCTTCCCGGGCAGCGACCCGGTGAGCGTCAAGCGCATCACCTGATCGCGCTTCCGAGTTAGGGCCGATCTTCTCCAAAGATCGGCTTGGCGAGGGGCGGCGGAGAAGCTTCACTGGATCGCATGATCCGCAAGCTCTCCGCCGCCCTTTTCGCGTTTGGTCTGCTGGGCGCCGCCCCTGCCCCGGACTGGCGTCCCCTGGACCCCGAATCCCTGCTGGTGATCGACACCACCAGGGGGCGGATCATCGTCGAGATGGCGCCGGACATGGCCCCGCAGAGCGTGGCCCGGGTGAAGCTGCTGGCCCGGGAAGGCGTCTATGACGGCCTGCAGTTCCACCGGGTGATCGAGGGCTTCGTCAACCAGACCGGCAATCCTGACAACAGGGACGGCGGGGTCTCCCGCCACCCCGACCTGCCGCTGGAGGCGACCTTCAAACTGAAGGTCGCCGGCTATCGGGCCGTGGCCGCGCCGAGCGACGGGACGGTGGGCTTCCTAGGGTCGGTCCCCATCGCCACGGTGTCGGGCCAGGAGGCGCTGCGATCCACCGACGGTGCGATCCGCGCCTGGGGCGCCTATTGCCAGGGGGTCGCCGGCATGGGGCGGCAGGAGGCGCGCAACACCGGCAACAGCGAGATCTTCTTCATGCGGGGCTCCAGCCGGCGGCTGGACCGCGACTACACGGTCTGGGGACGCATCGTGGTGGGGCGCGACATCAACAGCCTGCTGTCGGTGGGGGAGCCCCCGGCCACGCCCGACCGGATGCTGAAGGTGCGGGTGGCGGCCGACATTCCGGCGGCCGACCGGCCCCAGCTCTCGATCCTGCGGGACGACAGCCCCGAGTTCCGCGCCCTGGTCCGCCGGACGCGCATCGCCAAGGGGGCGGACTTCTCCATCTGCGACCTGGAGGTCCCGGTCCGGGTCGAGCCCTAGCGCCCGACGAACAGCATCTTCGACGGGCAGAGGTCGTCGATGGGGCATTCCTCGCACTTGGGGCGGCGCGCCACGCAGGTGTAGCGCCCGTGCAGGATCAGCCAGTGATGGGCGCGGGTGAGGTAGGGCTCGGGCACGAGGCCCATCAGGTCGACCTCCACCTGGTCCGGCGTCTTGCCCGCCGACAGCTTCAGGCGGTGGGAGACCCGGAAGACGTGGGTGTCGACAGCGATGGCCGGCTCGATGCGCAGCTCGTTCAGCACCACGCTGGCGGTCTTCCGCCCCACGCCGGGCAGGGCCATCAGGGCCTCGCGCTCCAGAGGCACCTCGCCGCCGTGCTGGTCCATCAGGATGGCGGCGGTGGCGATGACGTTTTTCGCCTTGGTGCGGAAGAGGCCGATGGAGGCGATGAACGGAATGAGGCCCTCTTCGCCGAGCTCCAGCATCTTGGCCGGGGTGTCGGCCACGGCGAACAGGGCCGCGGTGGCCTTGTTCACCGAGACGTCGGTGGCCTGGGCCGACAGGGCCACGGCTGTCACCAGCTCATAGGGGCTGGCATAGTTGAGCTCGGTTCGCGGATCGTCGCTGAGGGACAGGAAGCGGTGAAAAATTTCCTCCACCCGCGCCTGTTCGGCGGGACTGACCCGCGCCTTCTTCTTCCGGGGGGATCGGGGGGCTTTGGCCATGGCCGACCATTGTACGCAGCCGCCTGCTTCGCCAAGGCCCCGCGCACGTGGCGCCTGTTTGGATGTCCGCAAATCGCCTAACCTGGCCGGGTCATGGATGATCTGGTCTTCATGGACGCCGAGATTCGGCCCAACCGCAGCCTGTCGCGGCGGGGGTTCGTGGTGCTGATCACGGTGCTGACGGTGCTCAACTGCGCCTCGGCCGCGGTCTTCCTTTCCATGGGCGCGGTCTTCGTGCCGATGTTCCTGGGGCTGGACCTGGCCGCAGTGGTGGTGGCCTTCCTGGTCAGCTTCGCCGCGGCCAAGCAGATCGAGCGGGTTCGGGTCACCGACCGCCAGGTGCAGGTGTTCCGCGAGACCCCGACCTGGAAGAAGCTGATGTGGGAAAGCCCGACGGCCTTCACCCGCGTCACCCTGCTGACCGAGGACGACCACGCGATCGACCTGCGCCTGGCCATGTCGGGCAAGGAGGCCCCGGTGGCCCGGGCGCTCAGCCCCGCCGAACGGGCCGAATTCGCCAAGGCCCTTGAGAGCGCGATCTACAGCGCCCGTCGGGCTCGGTTCTAGCGCCCTACAGGATGAACCGCGACAGATCCGCGTCCTTGGCCAGGTCGCCGACATGGGTCTTCACATAGTCGGCGTCGATGCTGATGGTCTCGCCCGAGCGGTCGGAGGCGGTGAAGCTGATCTCCTCCAGCACCTTTTCCAGGATGGTCTGCAGCCGGCGCGCGCCGATGTTCTCCACCGAGCTGTTCACCGCCACGGCGGCGTCGGCGAGCGCGTCGACGGCTTCGCCGGTGAAGGTCAGGGTCACGCCCTCGGTGGCCAGCAGGGCCTGGTGCTGGCGGATGAGGTTGGCCTCGGGCTCGGTGAGGATGCGGCGCATGTCGTCGCGGCTGAGCGGCTTCAGCTCCACCCGGATCGGCAGGCGGCCCTGCAGCTCCGGCAGCAGGTCCGAGGGCTTGGCCACGTGGAAGGCGCCAGAGGCGATGAACAGCACGTGGTCGGTTTTCACTGGCCCGTGCTTGGTGGAGACGGTCGTGCCCTCGATCAGAGGCAGCAGGTCGCGCTGAACCCCCTCGCGGGAGACATCGGCGCCGCCTGAGCGTTCGCGGCTGGTGGCCACCTTGTCGATCTCGTCGAGGAAGACGATGCCCTGGTTCTCGGCCAGCTCTATGGCCTCCTGGGTCAGGGCCTCCTGGTCCAGCAGCTTGTCGCTTTCCTCGGCGATGAGCGGGGCGTGGGCGGCGGCGACCGTGGTCCTGTGCGTCTTGGTGCGGCCGCCGAAGGCCTTGCCCATCATCTCGCCGAGATTGAGCATGCCCATCTGCGAGCCCGGCTGGCCCGGAATGTCGAACATCGGCATGCCGCCGCCGGTGTCGGCCAGGGTCAGCTCCACCTCCTTGTCGTCCAGCTCGCCGGTCCGCAGCTTCTTGCGGAAGCTTTCGCGGGCGGCGGTGGAGCCGGGGCCGGTCAGGGCGTCGAGGATGCGCTCCTCGGCCGCGGCCTCGGCCTTGGCCCGTACGGCGGCCCGGCGCTTTTCGCGCACCATGGACAGCGAGATCTCCACCAGGTCGCGCACGATCTGGTCCACGTCGCGGCCGACATAGCCGACCTCGGTGAACTTGGTGGCCTCCACCTTCAGGAACGGGGCCTGGGCCAGGCGCGCCAGGCGCCGCGCGATCTCGGTCTTGCCGACCCCGGTGGGGCCGATCAGCAGGATGTTCTTAGGCGTCACCTCGTCGCGCAGGGCCTCGGGCACCCGGCGGCGGCGCCAGCGGTTGCGCAGGGCGACGGCGACAGCCTTCTTGGCCTCGGCATGGCCGACGATGAAGCGGTCGAGTTCGGAGACGATTTCGCGCGGTGAGAATTCGGTCATAGCGCCGTTAAATAGGTACGATCTGGACGGTTCAAGACGAAGCGGGCCGACCTGTGTCGGATTCGGCCGGTCCGAGGCGTCCTTGGGGTCGGTCCAGACCTGGAGAGAGCCCATGGCGGGTCCCGCCGACACCGACGCCTATCTCGCCACCCTGCCGGCGCCGCAGCGCGAGGCCCTGGAGTTGCTGCGCCGCCAGATCCTGGCGGCCGCGCCGGGGGCGGTGGAATGCATCAGCTACGGCATGCCGGCCGTGCGCCGTCAGGGGGTTCTTGTCTGGTTCGCCGCCGGCAAGGCCCATTGCGCCCTCTATCCCAGCGGCCTGGTGGCGGACTTCGCCGACCGGCTGACCGGCTACCAGACCAGCAAGGGGGCGATCCGCTTCCAGCCGGAGAAACCTTTACCGCCGCAGTTGATCGCCGACATCGTGGCCCGCCGGATCGAACAGGACGATGCCGCCGCCGCGGCCCGCGCGGCCAAGAAGAAGCGCTAGGCCTTCGGGGCCGTGGCCAGGATCTGGTCGAAGACCAGGGACCACCCGGTGGCCCGCAGCTGCCAGATCCGCACATAGTGACCCTGACGGTCCTTGCCGTCGCGCAGCCAGGCGGCCGCGCCATAGGTCCAGGCCAGGTCTCCGGCCCTGGAGGCCTCGCCTCCCAAGGTGGGGCCGAAGCTCATGGTGGCCGGCCGCGTCGCCAGCTCCGCGGCCTGGGCCTCTGGTCCGTTGCCGGGCGCGCCCCGAGAGCCCACCACCCGGCCGTCGGGAGCCAGGACCGCCCGATAGGCTGCGATCGTATCGGCCTTGGCCGCCGCGTTCAGGGCCGCTTCGGCCTTGCGAACATCGGCGAAGGCGGCGCCCGCGGCCTTGCCCTCGATGGTCGAGACCGGCAGGTACCCGGGCCGCGACCCCTGGGGTGGGGCGCCGGCGGTGCTGGAGGGCGCGCCGCCGTCGTAGACCCACTTCCAGCCGCCGTCGGCCTGCTGCTTCCAGACGGTGAAATAGTATGCGCCGGGCTTGCCGCCATAGGTCGACGGGCCGGTGGTGAAACCCAGGTCGCCGGAGCGGGCGATCCCCGCCCACAGCGGCCACCAGACCAGAGGGGGCCCGCCCCTGTCGGGCGCCTGCCCGGGGAAGGTCTCGTGCACTTTTTGGGGATCGGGGTTGAAGACGATGGCGTCGGGCGCGGCGTGTTTCAGGAATGAGTCGCGGATGCCCAGCGCCAGGCCGTCCACCGCGAAGGCCCGCTCGGCGGCCACCACCGGAGCGGGATCGACAGGCGCGGCGAGGGCCGGCGCGGCGGCGAAGGCCAGCAGGGCGAAGAGGGCGGCTTTGGACATGACGACAGCTCCCAGCTTTTCGCCGCCTAGCTAGGCCTCGCCGCGGGCCCGCCTCAAGTGAACGATTGGACAGGTCGCTAGAGGACTTCCACCGTCAGGGCGCCATTGGTGTAGACGCAGATCTTGGCGGCGATGGCCATGGCGTCCCGGGCCACGGCCTCGGCGCCCTTGTCGGTCTCCATGAAGGCCAGGGCGGCGGCGAGCGCATAGTTGCCCCCTGACCCAATGGCCGCGACCCCGGTTTCCGGCTCCAGCACGTCGCCAACCCCGGTGACGGTGAAGATGTTGTCCTTGTCGGCCACCAGCAGCATGGCCTCCAGCCGCCGCAGATAGCGGTCGGTGCGCCAGTCCTTGGCCAGGTCGACGCAGGCCCGGGCCAGTTGGTCGGGATACTGCTCCAGCTTGGCTTCCAGGCGTTCGATCAGGGTCAGGGCGTCGGCGGTGGCGCCGGCGAAGCCTGCGATCACCTTGCCGCCGGCCAGGGTGCGGACCTTGCGGGCGTTGCCCTTGACGATGGTCTGGCCCATCGAGACCTGGCCGTCGCCGGCGATGACGGTATGGCCGTCCTTGCGCACGGCCAGGATGGTGGTGCCGTGCCAGTCGGGAAAGTTGCTAGGATTGCTCATGTGAGCCGATGTGAGCAGGCGAGGGGTCTAGGTCAAGGACGATGAGTTTTTCCGACGATGAGGTCGAACGCTATGCCCGCCACCTGGTGCTGCGCGAGGTCGGCGGCCCGGGCCAGCAACGCCTGAAGGCCGCCCGTGTCCTGATCGTGGGGGCGGGAGGCCTGGGCGCGCCCGCCGCCCTCTATCTCGCCGCAGCCGGGGTCGGGACCCTGGTGCTGGTGGATCCCGACAGGGTCGACGTCTCCAACCTGCAGCGGCAGGTGATCTATACGCAGGACGATGTGGGCCGCTGCAAGGTGGAGGCCGCCGCCGATCGGCTGAAGGCGCTCAACCCCCACGTCAACATCGAGCGCGTCCCGGTTCACTTGGAAGAGGCCAACGCTCGGGGCCTGGTGCGCGGCTGCGACCTGGTGCTGGACGGCACCGACGACTTCACCACCCGCTTCACCGTCAACGCCGCCTGCGTGGCCGAGCACGTGACCCTGGTCTCAGGCGCCATCGGCCGCTGGACCGGCCAGGTGGGGGTCTTCCGCCGCGCCCCCTGCTACCGCTGCCTGGTGCCCGAGGTCCCGCCGGACGCCGAGACCTGCTCGGCCGTCGGTGTGGTGGGCGCCCTGGCCGGTGTGGTCGGTTCGATGATGGCGCTCGAGGCGGTCAAGATCTTGACGGGGGCCGGCGAGCCCCTGACCGGACGGCTGCTGATCTATGACGCCCTGTCAGCCGAGATCCGCACTGTGCGCATCGGAGCCGATCCCGGCTGCGAGGTCTGCGGGAGTTAGGCGAGCGCCTTACCCAGGAAGGCCACGCATCGCTTGAGGACGTCGGCCTCCATTTCAGGCTCCCAACCGCCGTGGCCGGCGTCGCGCAGGGTCACCAGTTCCACGGGCTTTCCAGCGGCCTTCAGGGCCTGCGCCATCATCCGCGACTGCGCGACCGCCACCACGGCGTCGTCAAGACCGTGGATCAGCAGCACCGGCGCCTTGATCTCCGCCGCCCGCCGCCGGGGCGAGGCGGCGATCAACTTCGCCGTGTCGGCCTCCGGATCCCCGATGCGCCTAATCCACAGCTGATAGGTGGGGGAGTCGGCGCCGTCGGCGCGTTCGTCCTCCAGTATTTCCGGAAGATCGCTCACCCCGGCGATGGATACAGCGGCGCGATAGAGCTCAGGCCGTCGCACCGCCCCCATGAGAGCCGCGTAGCCGCCATAGCTCGCCCCGCAGATCGCCACCCGTTTGGGGTCGGCGCGCCCTGTGGCCAGGACCTGGGCCACGGCGTCCTCGACGTCTTCCTGCATGCGGTCGCCCCAACGACCTTCCCCGGCTTGGGCGAAGGCGCGGCCATAGCCTCCAGACCCCCGGAAATTGGGCTGCAGCACCAGCCAGCCCTGAGCCGCGAAGGTCTGGGCGTAGAGGTCGAAGTCATAGCCGTCCCGGGTCTCGGGTCCTCCGTGCGGCATCACCACCAGGGGTCGCGGCCCACTGGTGCGGGGAACCGTCAGGTAGGCCCTCAAGCTGACGCGGTCCCGGGTCGTCACGTCCATCACCTCGATGGTGGCCAGGGCGCTCTCGGTCAACCAGGGCTTGCCAACCGCCAGTGGGCTCAGCCGTTTTGCGGCGATGTCATAGAGGCAGTAGGCCGAATGCATGCCCGGGCCGCTGGCGCGGACAAGCAGGCGGTTGTGGTCATGGCTGATGTCCATGAGCCGGACGTTCTGGCGGCGGCCCAGAAAGGCCTCGATGCCCCGGAAATGACCGGCCATGGCCGGCTTGGCGAACACATAGGCCACCCTGTCCTCGACATAGCTGGCGGCCACGAACCGGCGGTGCTCGTCGATCAGAGCGTCATCGATGTCTCGTCCCGGGTGCTCGGCGAGGGTCTCGCCGTAGGTGAGAGTGCGCATGTCGAATTGGCGCAGGGCGGCGCTCTGGCCATTCTCACCGCGGCTCACAACATAGAAGAATCCCGGCTTGTCAGACGACGCGACGATCTCGAAGTCCGGCTTCTGAAGTTCGGTTTTCAGCACGATCCGGCGGACGAACTTCCAATCTGTGTCGTCTGGACCCCGCCAGTAGAGCTTGGCTACCGTCCCGCGGTTGTTGCTGTCCCAGCGGAGCACCGGCTTACCGCCTTGGGTCATCCAGTAGTAGGTGCCCGCTTCGCCGCGCTCCAGCAGCGTTCCCTCGCCGGTGTAGATGTCCACAAGGTAGAGGCACAGGAACTGCCCGCGCGGGGGATAGATCGCCATCATGATCCGGCGGGGGTCGTCGGGCATCACGTCGACGATCCGGCCGCCATCGTAGTTGTAACGCAGGTACCCCGGCTGGTTGGCGAACATCATCACCATCTGCTCGCCGCTCAGCCCCACTGAGATCAGGCGCCGCACGCTGGTGTCACGCTCCAGGCTCAGGTGGCTTCCCGTGGGGGTGTCGGTTGCGTTGGTTTCCAGGATGACGGAGATCAACAGACGCTCGTTGTTGGCCCATCGAATCCCGGTGACGTCCAGGTCACCCACCAACACCCGTCGAGGCGCCGCCGTGGGATTGGCCGCGCTCACCAGATGGACGTAGGCCACCCGCACCTTGCCCTCACGCACCTCGTGGAGGAGGGCGATCTGCTCGCCATCCGGCGAAAGGGCCGCGCTGATGGTGGTGGGCGGACGAACCAGGGCCTCCAGGCTCGGGGGCGTGGGAGCGTCGGCCGCGACGCTCGCGCGCGGCAGGAAAATGGGAGCCACGCCAGCCGCGACGGCTGCTCGCCTCGTGATCATCGCTCGCCCCCAAACAACTCCTGGTAGGCTGACGGCGAAGTTCGGTCGCGTCAATACTCAAGCTTGCGCGAGAGCCGAGGCGCCCTCAGAGCATCGACGTCAGCACCCGGTCCGGGGGCTTGTGCCCGTCCATCCAGGTCTTGATGTTGATGATCACCTTCTCGCCCATCTCGGTGCGGGCCTCCACCGTGGCCGAGCCGAGATGGGGGAGGAGGACGGCGTTGGGGAGTTTCAGCAGCCGGGGATTGATGGCCGGTTCGAACTCGAAGACGTCCAGGCCCGCCCCGCCGATCTCGCCCTTGGCCAGCTGATCGGCGAGCGCGCCTTCGTCGATGATTTCGCCGCGGGCGGTGTTCACCAGGATGGCGTGGGCCTGCATCAGCTTCAGCCGCCTCGCCGAGAGCAGGTGATAGGTGGCCGGCGTGTGGGGGCAGTTGACCGAGATGATGTCCATGCGGGCCAGCATCTGGTCGAGGCTCTCCCAGTAGGTGGCCTCCAGGTCCTCGGCGATGCGGGGGCTGACCGGCTTGCGGTTGTGATAGTGGATCTGCATGCCGAAGGCCTTGGCCCGGCGCGCCACGGCCTGGCCGATACGGCCCATGCCGATGATCCCCAGCCGCTTTCCCGAAATCCGCCGCCCCATCATCCAGGTGGGCGCCCAGCCGGTGAAGCCGCCGGCCTGAGCGACATTGGCGCCCTCCACGATGCGGCGCGACACCGCCATCATCAGGGCCAGCGTCAGGTCGGCGGTGTCCTCGGTCAATACGCCCGGCGTGTTGGTGACGCTGATGCCGCGCGCATTGGCGGCGGCGACGTCGATATGGTCCACGCCCGCGCCGAAATTGGCGATCAGCTTGAGCTGGTCCCCCGCGTGGCTGAGCAGGTCGGCGTCGATCTTGTCGGTAATGGTGGGGACCAGGACGTCGGCGGTCTGCACGGCGGCGACCAAGGCTGCGCGGTCCAGCGGCTCGTCATTGAGGTTGAGCTGGGTGTCGAACAGTTCGCGCATCCGGGTTTCCACGGGATCGGGGAGCCTGCGCGTGACGATGACTTTGGGCTTTCGGGCGGGCATGGGCGGTTTGCGGAACTCGAAAAAGGGCGTGCGGCGCGCGGGACTCTGGCGCGTCGTGAGATGAACCTCTAGCAAAGGGCATATGTGCGGCCAAGGCGAGGCGGAAACGGCGATGAGCGCGCGGGCGTGGGCGCCGATCTTTATGGCGGCCCTCATCTGGGGCCTCGGCGCGGCGCAGGGCGCGACCGCCGCGGACCGCCAGACCCCATCGGGCCTGCCGGTTCCCCGCTATGTGACCCTCAAATTCGACGAGGTGAACGCCCGCGCCGGCCCTGGCGACGATCACCGGCTGCTCTGGGTCTACCGGGTCAAGGGCCTGCCGGTGCAGGTGGTGGCGGAAAACACCGAGTGGCGGCGCATCTGCGACCCTGAGCGTGGCCTGGCCTGGGTGCACCGGCGCACCACCGACGGCCGCCGCATGGTGATGCGCACGCAAGCAACCCCCTTGCCTCTGCGCAGCGCAGCCAAGCCCGACGCCCCCGTGCACGCCATCTTGAACGCTCGGTCCCTGGCCGCGTTGGTTCGCTGTGACAGCAAGGCCTGGTGCAGGCTGCGGGTGGACGGCGTCTCCGGCTGGGCGCCGGCGTCCGACCTTTGGGGAACCGACGAGAAGCCCCAATGCCGTTGAGCGACGCGGCCGGCTCTGATAGGCCCTGACCCTCTTTGAAAGCCGGAAGGCCACCTGAATGACCATGGGCGTGAAAGCCAAGGACAATTACAGCTACGAAGAACTCATGGCGTGTGCGCGCGGTGAGATGTTCGGGCCGGGCAACGCCCAGCTGCCGGCGCCGCCGATGCTGCTGTTTGACCGCATGACCAAGATCACCGACGAGGGCGGCGAGCACGGCAAGGGCTATATCGAGGCCGAGTTCGACATCAATCCCAGCCTCTGGTTCTTCGACTGCCACTTCATCAACGACCCCGTCATGCCCGGCAGCCTGGGCCTCGACGCTCTCTGGCAACTGGTGGGCTTATACCTGGGTTGGATCGGCGGCAAGGGCCGCGGTCGCGCGCTCGGCTGCGGCGAGGTCAAGTTCGGCGGTGAAGTGACCCCGAACATCAAGAAGGTCACGTACAAGGTCCAGATGAAGCGGGTCATCAACCGCCGCCTGGTCATGGGCATCGGCGACGGGATCCTCGAAGCCGATGGAGAGCCCATCTACTGGGCGCAGGACCTCCGCGTCGGTCTCTATCAACGATAAACGGCCGTTCGGATCTGGGAGCAAACATGCGCCGCGTCGTCGTCTCGGGTATTGGTATCGTCTCCTCCATTGGCGTGAACGCCAATGAGGTCCTCGCCTCGCTGCGCGAGGCCAAGTCGGGTATCCGGGCCGCCCCGGAATATACCGAGCTGGGCTTCCGCAGCCAGGTGGAGGCCAAGCCGCAGCTGGACTGGGAGTCGCTGGTGGACCGCCGCGCGGCCCGCTTCCTGGCCCAGGGCACGGGCTTCGCCCACATCGCCATGGAACAGGCGATCGCGGATTCTGGTCTAGAAGAGTCCGAGGTCTCCAATGTCCGCACCGGCCTGATCGTCGGTTCGGGCGGCCCCTCCACCAAGGCCATCATCGAGGCGGCCGAGACGGCCAGGACCCGCGGCCCCAAGCGCGTGGGCCCCTTCGCGGTGCCCAAGGCCATGAGCTCGGGGCCTTCGGCGACCCTGGCCACCTGGTTCAAGATCAAGGGCCTGAACTTCTCCATCTCCTCGGCCTGCGCCACCTCCACCCACTGCATCGGGGTCGGCTACGAGCAGATTCTGATGGGCAAGCAGGACGTGGTGTTCGCCGGCGGCACCGAGGAGCTCGACTGGACCCTCAGTGTGCTGTTCGACGCCATGGGCGCCATGAGCTCCAACTTCAACGACACCCCGGCCGTGGCCAGCCGCGCCTATGACGCCGCCCGCGACGGCTTCGTCATCGCCGGCGGCGCCGGCCTGGTGGTGCTGGAGGAGTACGAGCACGCCAAGGCGCGCGGGGCCAAGATCTACGGCGAGATCGTCGGCTACGCCGCCAATTCCGACGGCTTCGACATGGTCGCCCCCTCGGGTGAGGGCGCGGCCCGCTGCATGAACCTGGCCATGGCCGACCTGGGCGGGCGCAAGATCGACTATCTGAACCCCCACGGCACCTCGACGCCGGTGGGCGACATCAAGGAGATGGAGGCCGTGCGTTCGGTCTTCGGGGACAAGGCGCCCTACATCTCGTCCACGAAGTCCCTGACCGGCCACAGCCTGGGAGCCGCCGGCGCCCAGGAGGCGATCTACTCGCTGCTGATGCTGGGCAACGGCTTCCTGGCCGAGAGCGCCCACATCGAAAACCTCGACCCGGCCTTCGCCGACCTGCCGATCCTGCGCAAGCGCCTGGACCAGCAGGTGGAGACGGTGATGTCCAACAGCTTCGGCTTCGGCGGCACCAATGGCTGCCTGGTGATGGCCCGGGTCTAGGGACTTGGCGGCGCCGGTCATCCGTCCCGCCCGCCGCGAGGACGTGGCGCGGATCGTCGAACTGCTGGCCAACGATCCGCTCGGGGCCGGCCGGGAACGGTTCGAAGACCCGCTGCCCGAGGCCTATTACGCCGCCTTCGACCGCATCGAGGCCAGCGGCGGTAATATTCTTACCGTTGCAGAGCTTGAAGGCGCGGTGGTGGGCTGCCTGCAGATGACCTTCATCCCCGGCCTGTCCAACCAGGGCGCGGACCTGGCGCTCATCGAGGGGGTCCGCGTGGACACCGCCTTGCGCAGCCAGGGCCTGGGCGCCCAGATCATCGCCCACGCCCTGGAGGAAGCCCGGGCCCGGGGCTGCCAGGCGGTGGAGCTCTTCACCCACAAGTCCCGCACCGACGCCCACCGCTTCTATGACCGCCTCGGTTTTGAGCAGAGTCACGTGGGCTACCGCATCAAACTCTAGGAGAACCGCCGTGGCCGAGGACTACGACCTGCCCAGGGGCGACCTGATGAAGGGCAAGAAGGGCGTCGTGATCGGCGTCGCCAACCACCAGTCCATCGCCTGGGGCATCTCGGCCCAGCTGGCGGCCCAGGGGGCGGAGCTGGCCTTCCTGCACCTGCCGGGGATGGAGCGCCGGGTCCAGCCCCTGGCCGACAGCATAGGGGTCAAGACCGTGGTGGCGGTGGACGCCACCGATGACGGCCAGATGGACGCCGCCTTCGCGAAGATCGAGGCCGATCTGGGGAGCCTCGACTTCTTCGTCCACTCCATCGCCTATGCGCCCCGGGACGAGATCAAGGGCTCCTTCGTGGAGAACACCACCCGGGCGGGTTTCCTCCAGGCCATGGACATCTCGGTGTTCAGCTTCGTCGACTGCGCCAAGCGGGCGGCGCGCCTGATGCCGAACGGCGGATCGATTATCTGCATGACCTATCTCGGCTCGGAGCGGGTGATCCCCAACTACAACACCATGGGGGTTGCCAAGGCGGGCCTCGAGGCCGCCACCCGCTACGCCGCCCGCGACCTGGGCCCGGCGAAGATCCGGGTCAACGCCATCTCGGCCGGGGCCATGCGCACCCTGTCGCTGGCGGGCATCGCGGGGGGCCGGGAAAAGCTGTCCCAGGGCCGGGCCATGTCGGCGCTGAAGGAGGACACCTCGATGGAGGGGGTGGCGGGCGCTGCGCTCTGGCTGCTGTCGGACCTCGGCCGCTCCACCACCGGCGAAGTGGTGCATGTGGACGCCGGCTTCCACATGATCGGCCTGCCCGACGACGTCCCCGAGGCCTAGAGGCTATAGGCCCGCAGGAAGCGTCGGGCGGCCTCCAGGGCTATGACCTCGATCTGAGGGTGGGTCAGGCCCCGGTCCACCCCGAGGAAGCCGGCCAGCTGGTAGGTCCCCACCACCATGCCGCCGAAGAATTCCGCCGCCATGGCCGGGTCGTCCACGGCCAGGCGGCCGTCGGCGTGCTCCCGGGCCAGGAAGGCGGCCAGGCGGCCCCGCGAGGCCTTGGGCCCGGCCTCGAACACCGCCAGGGCCACATCGGGCGCCTCGGTGGCCCCTGAGATGTAGACCCGCATCATGGTGTTGGCGCGGGGATTTATCAGGGCGTGCAGCATCTCGCGCGCGAAGGCCGTCAGGGCCTGCTCGGGATGTTCGTCGGCGCCCGGCATCTCCAGGGGCGCGGTGATGTCGGCGACGCGGCGGTGGACCAGGGCGCGGACCAGCTCGGCCTTGGATCCGTAGTGGTTGTAGATGGTCTGTTTGGAGACCCCGGCGCGGCGGGCGATCTCCTCCATGGGAGCCGCAAGGCCCCGTTCCCCGAGCACCTGTATGGCGGCGTCGAGGATGGCCTCCCCCTTGGCGAGATCGATCTGTCCGGCCAGGCGGGGCATCAGCGATTTCCGGGCGGCTGGGCCGGAGCGGCCGGGGCGGGACGGGCCAGCAGGGCCAGGACCACGGCCGCGGCGCACCCGATGGTCAGGAACATGAAGACGTCGGCGAAGGCCATCACCAGGGCCTTCCGCTGCAGCATCATGCCCATCATCTTGTACATGCCGCCCTGGGGGTCCAGCGCGCCTGCGGCCTCCATCATCGCCGCCAGCCGGGTCATCATCTCCTGGGCCTCGAGGCTGCCGCTGTTCAAGGAGGCTGACAGGGTCCCCATGTGAACGGCGCTCATCCGCGACAGGATGGTGGTCACCATGGCCAGACCCACCGCCCCGCCAACATTGCGGATCAGGTTCAGCAGTCCAGAGCCGTCCTTCATCATGCTGAGCGGCAGGGTGGAGATGCTCATCTGAGAGGCGGCGATCATCGCGATCATGGCGCCCAGGCCCCGGCAGACCTGCAGCACCAGGAACTCGTTGAAGCCCCAGTCGTCGCCGACGTGGATGCCTTGGCCCAGGCCGATCCCCACCAGGGAAAAGCCCAGCACCATGCCGATCCGCAGGTCCATGGCGCGGATCACCCGGCCCGCGATGGGGGCGGCCAGGAACATGGCCAATCCTGAGACCAGCATGGTGGTGCCCACCTGGCCCGGGGAATAGTCCCGCACCTGGGCCAGGTAGAGGGGCAGGACGAAGGTCCCGGAATAGAGGCTCATGCCGGAGACGAAGTTCATCACCGTGCCGATGACGAAGTTCCGGTCGCTGAAGGGGGCCAGGGAGACGATGGGCTGTCGGTAGGTGAGCTGACGCCAGACGAAGGCGGCGCCGGCCAGGGCCGCGAGCACGGTGAGCCAGAGGATCGCGTCGTCCTTCAGCCAGCCTTCGCCGGAGCCCTCCTCCAGCACGTACTGCATGCTGAGCAGGAAGACCGCCATGAAGGCCAGGCCCGTCCAGTCGATGCCCTTGGCCAAGCTGGGGTCGCCCTTGTCGAAGTCGGCGTAGCGCGCCACCAGGAACAGCGACAGCAGGCCGGGGATCACGTTGATGTAGAACAGCCACCGCCAGCCGAAGGCGTCGGTGAGATGCCCCCCCACCGTGGGGCCGATGGTCGGCGCCAGGGTGACGATGAGGCCCACCACCACATTGGCGGTGATCCGGCGCTCCAGGGGGAAGACCGTCATCGCCGCGGCGAACACCTGGGGGATCATGGCGCCCCCGGCCAGGCCCTGTATGGCGCGGGTGACGATCATCATTTCGAAGGTGGTGGCCATGCCGGTGAGGATCGAGGCGGCGATGAACACCACCGTGGCGGCCATGAAGAAGGGCCGGGTGCCCCACATCTTGGAGAAGTAGGCGGCCAGCGGGATCATCACCACCTCGGCCAGCAGGTAGATGGTCTGCACCCAGCTGATCTGATCGGCGCTGGCGCCCACGCCGGCCTGGATCTGGGCCAGGGAGGAGGCGACGATCTGGACGTCGAGCACGGCCATGAACTGGCCGATGACCATACCGCCGAAGCCGAGGAACACCTTGGTCCAGTCCACCGCCCCGCTGGCGGTGACGTGACCTCCGGGGGCGCCGGGTTGCGCGGGGGCTATGACGGCGGTGTCAGCCACGGGAGATCAGCGCGAGACGCCGCGGCGGACGAGTTCAGTGGGCGGCGTGGCGTCGGCGAAGCCCAGGCCGGCGGCCTTGCGCACATCGACCTTCACCTCCACCGACAGACCGGGCCGCAGGGCCCCAGCGAGGGGCTCCTTGGGGTCGACGGCGATCTTCACCGGCAGGCGTTGGGCGATCTTGGTGAAGTTGCCGACGGCGTTTTCCACCGGGATCAGGGCGAATTCCGAGCCGGTGGCCGGCGCGAAGCTGTCGATATGGCCGCGGATGACCTGCTTGCCGAAGGCGTCGGCGCGGATCTCCACCGGCTGTCCGATCCGCAGGCGCGAGACCTGAGTTTCCTTGAAGTTGGCCACCACAAAGGCCTTGCCCAGGGGCACGATGCTCATGAGGTTGGAGCCCGGCCGGACGTACTGACCGGGCCGCACGGCCTTGGCGCCCACCACGCCGGCGACCGGCGCGCGGATCTCGGTGCGGGAGACATCGATGCGGGCGGAGTCCACGGCGGCGTGGGCCGCCTGGGCCTGGGCGAGGGTCTGGGCTCGCGCCGAACCCAGGGACTCGGCCGCCCGGCGCTCGGCCTCCAGGGCGGCCTGGGCCTGGGCGACACCGGCCGCCGCCGTGCTGGCGGCGGCCTTGGCTGACTGGGCCCGCTGCGACGAGACCCAGCCCTGCCTGGCCAAGGCCCCATAGCGGTTCAGCTCGGCAGTCGCCATCTGGGCCTGGGCGTGGGCGGAATCAACGCCGGCCGCCTTCTGGGCGATCATGGCGGTCTCCAGGGCCGACTTGTCGTCGACCCCGCGCACGGCGGCGTCGAGGGCGGCGGCGTTGGCGACCGCCTGGGCGAGCTTGGCCTGCAGGCTGGCGGCGTCCAGCCGCGCCACCACCTGGCCCGCGGCGACCCTCTGGTTATCCTCCACCAGCACCTGGGCGACATAGCCGTCGACCTGCGGGGCCACCGACACCTTGTCGGCGGCAATGAAGGCGTTGTCGGTGGACTCGTACTTCTGCTTGTTGGTCCACCAGAGTCCGCCGCCCACCGCCAGGGCGAGGACCACCAGGGCGACCACGACGAGCGTCATCCGTCGAGTCTTCGGCAAGCCCGCCATACGCCTATCCCCAACTACCGGCCCCTAAAACTGGACCGCCCGGTCCAGGAAACATCCGGGCGGCGTCTCGGCAATGGATAATTGGACGCAGGCGTCCAACAATCGGGTGATCCCGGGGCTGGACGCCCACACCCGTTCGTCGGCATATCGGCCCATGAGCGAGACCTTCGACGCCGATGTGATCATAGCCGGGGCCGGCATGGCCGGGGCGACCCTGGCGCTGGCCCTGAAACAGGGCGGCCTGACCGCGATCCTGATCGACCCCATCATCTTCGACGCCCAGCTGGCGCCGACCTTCGACGGGCGGTCCTCGGCCATCGCTTTCGCCAGCTTCCGCCAGTGGCGCGCCCTGGGCCTCGCGCAGGACATCGAGCCCCACGCCCAGCGGATCGAGCAGATCCTGGTGACCGACGGCCGCAGCCCGGGGGCCTCGGCGGGAAACCCTTCACCGTTCTACCTGCGCTTCGATAGCGCCGAGATCGCCGACCGCTCCGATGGCGAACCCCTCGGCTATCTGCTGGAGAACCGCCGGTCACGCGCGGCCCTGGCCACGGCCATCGAGAAGGCGGGCGTCACGGTGCTCGCCCCGGCGCGGGTGGCCTCCGTGGCCTTCGAGAGCGCCTGCGCCCGGGTGAGCCTGGAGGACGGACGGGTCCTGACCGCGCCGCTGGTGGTGGGGGCCGAGGGCCGCAATTCGGTAGTCAGGGCCGCAGCGAAAATCAACGCCATCGGCTGGGACTATCCGCAGACCGGGGTGGTGGCGACGGTGAAACTTTCCCGGCCTCACGAGGGCGTAGCCCACGAATTCTTCCTGCCCGGCGGCCCCTTCGCCATCCTGCCCCTGACCGACGACCGGGCCAGCCTGGTCTGGACAGAGCCCACGGCCAAGGCCGCCGCCCTGAAAGCTGCGCGGCCGGAGGTTTTCCACGCCCATCTGCGCCGCCGGTTCGGGGCCTTGCTGGGCGAGGCCACGGTGGAAGGCCCGGTCTTCACCTATCCGCTGTCCCTGCAACTGGCCGAGCGGCTGTGCGCGCCCCGCGCCGCCCTGCTGGGGGACGCGGCCCACGGCGTCCATCCCATCGCCGGCCAGGGACTGAACCTTGGGCTGAAGGGCGCCGCGGCCCTGGCCGAAGTGCTGGTTGACGCCGCGCGCCTGGGAGAGGACATCGGCTCGGAGTTGGTCCTGGAGCGCTACGCCCGCTGGCGCAGCTTCGACAACATCATGCTGGCGGCGGCCACCGACGTCTTCGTGCGGCTGTTCTCCAACGACAATCCTCTGCTGCGCCTGGCGCGCGGGGCCGGCATGTCGGTGGTCAACCGGATCGGCCCCGCCCGCCG
>NZ_JANPJP010000107.1:0-1732 GCF_031425575.1 Phenylobacterium sp. | reverse complement strand
CGGGCTTACAGCTTCCCGAACGCGACGCCTCGCCAGCCCCAGCCGCCCGCGTGCGCGGCCTCCACCAGCGGATCCTTGATCTCGCGGGTGTCGAATTTGTACGAGTAGATCTTGCCGAACGAGAGGTCCTCCTCGTCGAAGGCGTAGACGGTCTCGAAGCTCTTCTCCCAGGTCTGCCCGCGGGAGGCCCTGGCGCTGGCTGACAGGGTTGGGACGCCCGCGCGCCACTCCACCTCCCATTCCTCGTCGACGGCCCGGACCTCGCCCTTGGCCTCGTCGAACTTCATCAGCACCTTGAAGACCCGCTTGATGCCGGCCTTGGCGAAGATTTCGTACCACTTGGCGTCGACGATCCGCCATTCGGCCACCAGGTCGCAGCCTTCCTTCTTGGTCGCCTCGCGCACCTTGAAGGGCGCGGTCGGGCGGTTCACCGCCAGCAGCCGTTGGCGCAACTTGGCGACGCTCTCGCGCGCCACGCCGCTCGGGGCGGGCTTGCTGCCCGTCAACCAGTCCAGGATGCCCATTCACGCCCCTCCGCACCGACGCGCCGGAGGGCGCGACTCCTTGACACCATGACACGATCCCAGGTCTGGTGACGCTACTCCTGGTCGGTGACCAACAGTCCTAAGGGCCGACCCCATGACCGCGCGTCTCATCAGCCGTCTCGGTCGCGCCGTCGCGATCGCCACCGTTCTTGCGCCCCTCGTTGCGGGCGCGCCTGCCCAGGCCGCCCCCAAGAGGCTCGCCGGTGAGACGCGCTGCGGCTGGCTGCAGAACCCGTCGCCGGGCAACTGGTGGCTGTTCGACAGCGCCGGCGAATGGACCATAGCCACGCAGGGCGGCTTCCAGGCGCGCGGTCTCGACGACGTGCCAGACCTCACCGAACGCGACTGGGTGGTCACCAACGGCAGTTCCTACGGCTATGGCTGCGTCTGCCTGCGGGTCCAGACCAACCCCAAGGAACGCCGCATCACCCGCATCCACACCGTCAAACAGCAGCCCCTGAAGACCTGCCGCGCCGACAGGAAACTGCCCAAGCCCTAGGGGCGGGCTAGCACGGTTTCGCGAGCGTTTGGGCCCGACAACCTGAAGTCGACGATCGGCGTTCGGTGATGTAGCTTCACGGTGGCGCTTTACAGGCATGCTGATCGGCCAAACCTCCGACGCAACAATCAAGAGGTCAGCAAATGCTGGCGAGCCTTGTCGCCCTGGCTCTCACATCTGTCATCGCATCATCCGTACCCCAATTGGTCGGGTCATGGCCGGCCGATGGCGCAAAGGGCGTGCCCGCCGGGGAACAGACCCTGGTCTTTGAGTTCAGCCAACCCATGGCGCGAGACCGGATGTCGGTGACCACCGGGCCTGCCGGCGCCGCGCCGGAGTTCATCGGCTCTCCAAGCTTTTCGGAAGACGGCCGCACATTTCGCATCCGGATGCGCCTGAGACCGGGCCTGTCCTACGCGGTGGGGGCCAATAGTCCGAGCCACACGAACTTCCAGAACATGGCCGGTCAACCTGTGACGCCGCGCATCATTCGCTTCACAACCGCGCCCTGACCGCCTCAAGCCTCCGGAGGGCCGCCTTGGGTCGTGGCTCGCCGCTGGCCTCCAGTCCGCTCGCCTCGCTGCGCCCTCAGGTCGTCCGCGGCCCAGCCAGGATGATCGCGGCGCCCACGAGGCACACCGACGCCCCGAGGATGTCCCACCGGTCCGGCGTCCGATGCTCGACCAGC
>NZ_JANPJP010000106.1:0-18618 GCF_031425575.1 Phenylobacterium sp. | reverse complement strand
AGTTCTTCAGGATCTGGCGATGGGCGGGGTTTGGTGTCGATGACGCAGAGCGTCCCAAGATTGTGGCCGTCGCTGCCGGTCAGGACCGCGCCAGCATAGAAGCGGATTCCCAGATCGCCAGTCACAAGGGGGTTGGAGCTGAATCGCGGGTCGCGGGTCGCGTCCTCCACCACCAGGGTCGCACCGGGCGCCAGAGGCAGGGCGTGAGCGCAGAAGGCTTGGGAGCGCGGCGTCTCCACCGCGTCCAGGCCGTGGCGGGACTTGAACCACTGCCGCTCAGCATCGACCAGGGACACCAGGGCGATGGGAGCCTGGAACAGATCGGCGGCGAGCGCCGTCAGTCGATCGAAGGCCGGCTCCGGAGCGCTATCAAGGACTTGATAGTCGTCGAGGGCGCACAGCCGCGCGGCTTCTGATAGCTCGATCATGACTTATCCGTCGCCCCAGAGTCTCAACTCCATAAGACGGGCGATGATGTAGCGATAAGGTTACCGAGGCTGAGACAAAGCGCTGTTGCGTCAAAGGGCCTCCGCCACAGGACCCTCGCGCATCAGGAAGGCGAGGATCTCGGCCACCGCCACGAACAGCCGCTCTGGAATCTCGCTGTCGACCTCGACCTTGGAGAGCGCCTCGGCCAGCAGGGGATTGTGCTCCAGCGGCACGCCATGGGCCTGCGCGGCGGCGATGATCCGCTCTCCCACCAGGCCCCGGCCGGCGGCCACCACCCGGGGCGCGCCAGGGGCGTCATACGTCAGGGCGACGGCCAGGCGGAGGTCCTTGCTCATGCCGACTGGTCCACCAGCCGGCCCGAACTCGTGGCCGGCGCCGGCGGCGGCCCTGAGTGGACCGCCAGTTCCAGCTGCAGGTTGGCGGCGGCCAGGGTCTGGGCCAGCAACGGCTGGGCGGCGCGCAGGCGCTCGGCCGCGTCGGGGCGAAGCACCCAGAGGCTGACGCGGGCCAGGTCGCCGTCGAAGGCCACCTGGGCGTCGACAGGACCGACCGGCTCGAAGTCGACAGAGAAACGCGCCCGCCAGAGCGGCTCGCGCTCCTCGTCGCGGGCGCGCCCTTGACTGTCGCGGCTGATTTCGAACTGGGCGACGCCAGGCCCCTGCGGGGTCTGCAGCGGGGTCTCGAACATCCAGCGGGTGGGCTCGTTCGGCTTGTCCGGTTCGGGTAGGGAGGCGAGCTGCAGGAGATCGAGGTGGGCCAGGGCGCCTTGAGTCTCCGCGGCCAGGGCTTCCCCGATGGCGGCGGCGGTGGCGTTCACGGGCAGGCTCGGCAGGGCGGCCTTCTGGGCCGAGGTTGGCGCGCCGCCATAGGGCGGGCGAGGGGTGGCGCCGGGCGCGCGCCGGGTGGCGGGGCCAAGCGCCTGGCGCAGGACCAGCAGGGCGGCCTTGAGATCGCCGCCGAGCGGCGAGGTCTCGGGGTCGCTGGCGAGGTTGGCTTCCAGGAACAGGCCCGACGTCTTCAGCGCCCGCTTGATATCGGCGCCCCGCACCTCCGGGTCCAGCGGAACCAGCTGGGTCAGCATCTGCAGGGCCGCGGCCCGCGCCGGCGGCGAGAGGACCTGGGCGCGGAGGGCCTGGTTGAGATCGGCCATCAGCGGGGCCAGGCCGCTCTGGCGGGTCAGGGCGGTGCGCAGGGCCTGGGCCATGGCCTGGGCGGGGGTCTGCGGCAGCAGTGGCGCGAGGCCCGGCTGGGAGGAGGTCGTGGGCGCAGCGACCCGGGTCGGCCCCTCGACCAGCTGGGCCGGATCGACCGCGTCGGCCTCCACGGCGCGCTGCATCTCGCGCAGCAGCTGGCCGCCTTGAACACGGGCGACAGGGCGCGCGGGGGTAAGCGCCGGCACCTGTGCGGCGGTGGGGATCGTTCCTAGGGGTGCGACCTTCATGGCGCGGCCTGGCTGGACACGGGCTGATTCTACGGGCGGGCGGGTGAAGCGGGCCTTAAGACGACCTGCCGGTGCGGCGCACCGTCAGGTCCGGTCGATCATCGGGCCGGTGTTTTGGCTGTCGCCGGAGCCTGATAGGGCAGGTAGCCGCGCTCGACCATCCGGCGCATGGCCTCATAGGCCTCCGCCAATTCCTCATAGGCCTGGCGCAGGCGGCCCAGGCGGGAAATCTGCTCATGGCTGGGGCTTCCGGACTCGCTCAAGGCCAGGGCCTCCTTCACCCATTGGGCGCGGGCCATGGCCACGGCCACCGCCATGCGCTGGAACTGCTGGGCGTCGGCATGGCCGAGCACCGCGCCGATCACCTCCTTGTTGGAGGCGAAGGCGGTGTAGTCGATCTGCTCCAACTGACCGCGCAGACGGCGCTGGGCGTGAGGGTGTTCGTCCGTGTCCTGCGGCTCGAAGTGATCGGTCGCGTGCCGATGGAAGCTGGATGCGCGGGTGGCCATGATGGTCTCCCTTTCTGTTCGGTCAGCATCCTAGGCGACTCAGGCCTTAAGAGCCGTTAAAGGCCGACGCCCTCACGGCGGGGGGCCGAGAACTTCTCCACTGGCGCGAAGCGCCGCCTTGGGGCCTTCTGCCGCCGGGGAACAACCACGGGGAATCGGCATGGCCGCCAAGCGTCTGAGCCCAGGCTTCATCGTCGCCATCTGCTTCTGCATCGCAGCCCTTGAAGGCTACGACATCCAGGCCTTCGGGGTCTCGGCGCCGCACATGGCCCCGGAACTGGGGCTCAACCCCGGCCAGATGGGGTGGGCGGGCAGCGCGGCGATGATCGGGCTGGTCATGGGCGCCATCACCGGCGGCTGGTTCGCCGACCGGGTGGGACGCAAGCCGGTGCTGGCGGTCTCGGTGGCGGCTTTCGGATTGTTCTCGGTGGCGACGGCCTTCGCCAACAGCTTCGAGACCCTGACGGTGGCCCGCCTGCTCACCGGCATCGGGTTCGGCGGGGCCATGCCCAACCTGATCGCCATCGCCACCGAGATCAGCACGCCCGCCAAGCGCGCGGCCACCACCACCAGCATGTTCTGCGGCCTGCCGGCGGGCGGGGCCTTGGTGTCCCTGCTGGCCAGTCACGGCGGCGAGGCCGTCGACTGGCGGATGATCTTCCTGATCGGCGGCGCCCTGCCGCTGCTGCTGGTCCCGGTCATCCTGCGGCTGCTGCCGGAGACCCGGCCCGAGCATGATCCCGCCGCCGACCGCGGCCTGGCCAAGGGCTTGTTCTCCGAGCGCCGTGCCCTCACCACCTTCCTGATCTGGCTCGTGTTCGGCCTGAACCTGCTGGTCACCTACCTGCTGCTCAACTGGCTGCCGACCCTGGTGGTGGCCAAGGGCTTCACCGCCGCGGACGGCGCCGCTGCGTCCCTGTGGTTCAACGCCTTCAGCGTGATCGGCGCCCTGCTGCTGGGCTGGCTGGCGGACCGGGTCGGTTTCCGCTGGCCGCTGCTGGCGGTGTTCCTGGTCCTGGCCGGCGCCATGTATGGTCTGGCCCAGGCCACGGGCCTGCCGGCCATCTTCGGCTTCGCGGCGGCGGCGGGCTTCACGGTGGTGGGGGGGCTCTACGTGCTCTACGCGCTTGCTCCCATCTACTACCCCGTCCATGTCCGGGCCGCCGGCGCCGGGGCGGCCATCGCGGTGGGGCGCCTGGGCTCCATCGCCGGCCCCCTGATCGCCGGCGAACTGCGCGGGGCGGGGTACAGCGCCGACCAGGTGTTCCAGTCCATGGTCCCGGTGGTGCTGGTGGGCGGGATGGCGGTCCTGGCCCTGTTGAGCGTCGGCAAGCCGGTGAAGGACTAGCTCCGGATCGCCGCCATGGCGGCGCGCTTCACCGGATCGGGCAGGGTGGTGAACCAGGCCTGGGGCGAGAGCCGCTCCCCCACCATCCGCCGTCCGTTCTCCGCCAGCCGGCGGCCCAGCTCGGGCGTGGTGCGCAGTCGCTGCAGGGCCTCGGCGGCGGCGGCGGTGTCGGGGTCGGCCCAGGTCTGACCGGCATAGATGCCCTGGCTGTCCTGCACCGGGATCTGGTGGAAGGGGATCAGCATGGCGCTGCTGGCGTCCATGAAATCGAGATTGCCCGACCAGCCGGTGGCGATGACCGGGGTCCCCAGCGCCATGGCCTCGGCGGGGGTCAGGCCAAATCCCTCGGCGCGGTGGAGGGAGATCAGAACGTCGGCGCCGGCGATCAGGCTCTTGACCTGGGCGTAGGGCCAGACGGCGTCCTCGATGGTCACATTGGCCGGGGCCAGGCGGCGTAGGCGCGCTAGATGGTCAGGGAAGAGGTGTCCGTTCTGGGTCTTCATCAGCAGGCGGACGGTGGGGTCCTCACCGAAGGCCTGGGCGAAGGCGGAGATAACCCCGTCGGGGTTCTTCCGCGCGGCGGCTGAGTTGAAGTCAAACAGGCTGACCGCCAGGAACTCCGCCGTGCGCGGGGCGGGGACGATGTCCCGGTAATCCTCGAGGAATAGGGGATGGGGCACCACCCTGACCGGCGCGGCGGCGCCCTCCAGCGCGCGCGCCGTGTAGCTGCTGGGCGCCCAGACGCCGTCCACCAGGGCGGCGTCCTTCAGCCAGATGTCGGGCGCCTTGGGTAGTTCCCAGGCCCAGTAGCCGTAGCGCGGGCCGAGCACGCGCCTGGGGCCGAGATGGGCCAGGGCCGCCAGCAGCTCGGGGGCGTTGAGATGAAAGATCCAGGGACCGGGCGCGGGGGTGGGGCCGGCCTTGCCGATCCAGTCCAGCTTGGCCCCGGAGACATCGATGGTCTCCACCGGGACGCCGAGCGCCTCGAAGGCGCGGACGGCGAGGCGGCCCGAGGCGGCGATGCCGTGGGAGCCCTCAAGGAAGCCCACCACCCGGATCGGCCCACCCACGGCGCCGGCGGCGTGGGGCGCCCGGGCGGAGGATCGGACATAGGCCGAGAGCGCCTTGGCCAGCAGAGGCTGGGCGGTCCGGCGCAGGCTTTCCGGAGCCAGGCCGCGCCAGACGCGGCGCGCGGTGGCGAGGGGGCTCATCGGCGCGCCGAACGCCACGAGACGCCGTGGGCCAGCAGGGCGATGGCGTCGGCCGGGGCAAGGCCAGGCTCGGTCTGGAACACCACCTCGCCGACCTGAGCGGGGGGCGGGGAAAGCTCGCCGGAGGCTGTCCGGAAGTTGGTGGTGACGGTCTCGAAGACCGGCGCGCCCACGGTGTCGGTCCAGCGTTCCATCACCATCAGGGTCTCGCAGGCGCCGGTGGCGGCAATGCGGCGCGCGACGGTGGGGGCGTGGCGCACGGTGAGGCGGGCGAGCTGGAAGACGGGGTGGCCGCGGGCGGCGGCGGGCAGGGCGGAGAGATCTATGCCCACCTCCGCCAGACCCCCGCCGATCAGCCAGCGCAGGAAGGCGAAGCGCTGACGGAAGCTGGCCAGGGGAAACAGCCGCTGCAGGTCGCCGCGGTCCTCCCAGATGGCCAGGAACAGGCGCGGAAAGGGCAGGCCCCTGGCGAGGCGGGGTACGGGCGTCTCGAGGCCGGGATCGGTCAGGCCGTGCGGCCAGCCTGCGCGGTCGGCCAGCCCATAGGCCGCGACCTGCAGACGGGCGTCCGGCGCCTCGCCCACCCCATAGCGGGCCGCGCGGGCCACCAGGCCGGGATCGAGGACGTCGGTGGGCAGCAGGCGCGCGTCGAAACGGCCGGCTAGGGCCTCGGGGCCCAACAGCCAGGCGCGCAGGCCCTTGTCGTCGGAGGCGAAGCGATCGCGCAGGTCCTTGCGGGCCGCGAGCATGGCGGCGACAGCGGCGGCCGGGTGGGCCTTCAGCCAGGCGGTGAGGTCGGCTGAGGATCCCAGCCAGGGACCTTCCGGCGGCGTGAGCGGCAGGCGGGCGGGGCCGCCCTCCGCGGCGTCCAGCCAGGCCTGCGCCGCCGGGGTCAGGCCGCCGCCGAAGGCCTCGCCGGTCCGCGCGGCCTGCAGCATCCGGCGACGTTCCTGCGGGGTCACCAACCGGCCGGAGGGGAAGGCGCGATGGCCGTAAGGGGTGGCCCTGGCGGCTGCGTGGCCGTTGCGCAGCATGGCGCCCGCATAGTCCTTCAAGAGATCGGCCAGGGCTGAACCGGTCGCGACCTTGATGCGGTCCTGGTGCTTGGAGAGTAGGTCGGGCCGGGCCGGATCGAAGCCCGAGAAGTGGAAGAATCCCAGGCGCTCGCCGTCCACCCGCCAGCCGCCGGCTTGGCGGGAGACCTCACGGCCCTCCAGGTTCCAGTAGGCGAGGTTGAGGGCCGGCGTCCGAAGCAGGGCAAGGTCGCTCACCAGGCCCGGAGCCAGGTCCATCCACTTCTGGTCGGTGAAGAGACCCGCCGCAAAGTCGACCCGGCAGTCGAACTCCAGCTTCTCCGCCCACCAGTCCAGCAGGGCCTCGATCTGCGGCTCGTCGCGCACCGCCATGAAGCCGAGATTGTAGGCGCCGGAGGTCAGGATGACGTGATCGTTGGGGTTGGCGTTCCCGCGCAGCGGACGGGTCATGTGCGGGGTGAGAACCAGGGGCGCGCGGGCCAGGCCCTCGCGGACCTCGGCGAGCGGCCGGTAGACGTAGATGTCGGGATCCAGATAGACCACCGAGGCCACACCCGGCTCAGCCAGCAGGGTTCGGAACGCGTGGGGCTTGACCGCGGTGTTCAGCTCCAGGGCGTCGTAATAGGCGCACATGGCCGCGAACTTGGGCGTGAAAGATCCGGCCTCGATCACCCGCACGCCCGGATCGGCGAAGGCGATGGGGCCGTCGGTGGCGATGACCACCCGGGCGACGCCGGGCTCGGCCACGGCGAGGCTTTCCATCAGCGTCGCCGCCTGGGCCGCGTAGTTACGCGAAACGATGGTGAAGACGACGTCCAAGATACTTAGCGCCCGGCCCTTGAGAGAGCTTGTCTAGCAGCCGCCCGCGCCCGCGTCAGGCGTCGGCGAGCAGGTCGTCGAGGTTCTTCACGTGGGTCACGGGGGAGGCGAGCCCGCCCTTCATCACCATGACCTTGTTGCAGTAGAGGCGGATCAACTCGATGTCATGCGAGGCCAGGACCAGGATGCCGGCCCGCTCCATCAGCGACAGCAGCCGCTTGTGGGCGATCTTCTGGAACTGGGCGTCGCCGACGGCGATCCATTCGTCCATCAGCAGGACGTCGGCGTCGACGGCGGTGGCCACGGCGAAGGCCAGGCGGGCCTGCATGCCGGCGGAATAGGTCTTCAGCGGCATGGCCAGGAAGGGGCCAAGACCGGTGAACTCTCCGATCTCCTCCAGCTTGTCCTCGATCTCGCGGGCGCTCAGGCCAGCGATGCGGCCGCGCAGGCGGATATTGTCCAGGCCGGTGGCGGAGGGGTCGATGCCGAGGTTGAGGTCCAGCAGGGAGGCGATCTGGCCGTGGATCTCGATCTGGCCCTCGTCGGGCTCATAGGCGCCCGATAGCGCGCGCAGCAGGGTGGTCTTGCCCGAGCCGTTGTGACCGATCAGCCCCAGGCGGTCGCCGGCCTTGAGCTTGATATTGACCTTGGAGAGCGCCGTGACCTCGGTGGCGCCGGTGAGCGAGGAGCCCAGGCGGCCGCCCACGGTGACCGTGGCCAGGCTCTTCTTCAACGACTTGGCGTCCACCCCGTAGACGGGGAAGCGCAGGGTCAGGTCGCTGACCGTGATCGAGACCTGGGGACCCTTCATAGGTAATGGACGATCCGGCGCCGGGTCAGGGTGAAGGCGGTGAAGACACCGATCCACCCCAGCACCGCAAGCAGGGCCAGGATCGGGTAGGTGCCCGAACCGGTCTCGCCGCCCATCAGGGGCGCCCGGATACCGTCGATCATGTGGAAGAAGGGATTGAGCATCAGCAGGGCGTGGGCGCGTCCGCCGCTCATGCGGCCCGGTTCCCAGAAGATCGGGGTCATGAACATGGCGAACTGCATGATCGAACCGACGATCTGCGGCACGTCACGGAAGCGGGCCGAGGCGATGCCCACCGCCATGCTGGCCCAGGAGACGTTGAGCATCACCAGGAGCAACCCCAGCAGGGCCATGGGCACGTTGGCCACCTTCCAGAAGCCGAACCAGACCAGCACGGCGACCACGATGACCAGGTGGTGGGCCAGGGTGATCAGGTTGCGCAGCACCGTGCGCCAGACGAAGGTGAACATCGGCAGGGAGGTCTGGCTGAGCATGCCCGAGGCCTGGACGAAGGTGTCGCAGCCCTCGGTGATGACGCCGACAATGACCCCCCAGAAGACGATGCCAAGCGCCACGAACGGCATGTACCTCTGGATCGGAACCTTGAAGATCTCCGCGTAGAGAAAGCCCATGCCCAGGACCATCAGGCCCATGGAGAGGGTGATCCAGAAGGGGCCGAGGATCGAGCCGCGATAACGCGAGACGATGTCGTGCCAGGCCAGGGACCAGGCCAGGCCGATGCGCTTCGTCGACGCCTTGAGGTCGGCGAACGCCATGCCGAACTCGTGCAGGGTCCCGTGGCGACCCGTGCGCAGCATGTGTTCCGCGATTTGCATCAACTCTCCCGACGAGGCCGCTGGTAACAGGTCGCATTTTACGGCGCAAGCGTGGCGCGGGGCGGCGATTCCCCTCGGAATCGGATCGAAATCGCGCGATTCGCTAGAGCTCGCTCTCGTCCTCGAAAGGCGGGGGGCTGGTCTTCATGTGCGCGTGGTCGGCGCGGTACTGGTTGAAGTGGCGCCGCTGCGCCGGCGAGGGCTGGACGGTGTCGCGCACCAGGCCGCCATAGGCCAGCTCGCGGGTGGTGCGTTTGCGGACCACGAACTCGATTCCGCACTCGCCGATAGGGGTGAGCGTCTGGTCGAAGCGGGGCAGGTCGTAGCGGAAGGTGGAATTCAGCAGAGCCAGCCGCTCGATGTCGGCGGCCTCGCCCAGGTCCGACAGCAGCTCGACCAGATTGATGGATTTCTCGCTCCAGGACCTGCTTTTCAGCACCGTGAAGGTCCACTTATGATCGCGGTTGTGGGTCGAGGGGAAGACGCCCTGCTCGTAGAGGTCCTCATCGGGGACGGTCACCACCAGGAAGCCGCCCGGCTTGAGAACCCGGAACCAGGAGGCGAGGCCTTCCTTGGGGTCCACGAGATGCTCCAGGCAATGGCTGGAATGAACGAAATCCAGGCTCTCGGGCGCCAGGCCGGCCAGTTGCTGGGCGTCGCCGTCCTCCCAGTCCCAGACCCGCACGCCGGTGAGGGCTGGAAAGAAGGACGCATAGAGCGACAGGGGGTCGGGCTTGCCGCCGATGTCGAGGCCCTCGCCCACGAACCAGCGCCGGGCGAAATTGGGGTCGGCCATGCGCCGGACGATGGATTTGGAAAGCTCTTTCACGTCTCGGCTCTAGCTGTTTTCGCCGTTCACCGCACCACCCAGGATTCGACGCCGGTTGCGGTGAAGCGCGCCGACTGGGCCGCGCCACCGAAGTTGGTGAGCAGCCGCTTCAGGCCATCGCGCCTGGTGGGGTCGATCAGGAACATCATGAAGCCGCCGCCGCCGGCGCCGGAGACCTTGCCGCCAAAGGCGCCGAAGGCCTTGGCCTCGGCATAGACCTCGTCGATCCGGGCCGAGGACATCTTGGTGGCCGTCAGCTTCTTGGCCGCCCAGCCGGAATCCAGCAGCTGGCCGAAACGCTGCAGGTCGCCCGCCGTCAGAGCCTGGCGCATGGCGTAGGCGCTGGCCTTGATGTCGTGCAGGGCCTGCAGGGAGGCCGGAGCCTGGGCGCGCATATTGGCGGTCTGCTCCTCGATGATCGAGGCCGACTCCCGCGACACGCCGGTGAAATAGAGGACGAGGGACGCCTCAAGCTCCTTCATCACCGTGGGCTCGACGCTCACCGGCTCGACGTCCACGCGGTCCTCGGCATGGAAGTGCATGACGTTCAGCCCGCCGAAGGCCGCGGCGTACTGGTCCTGGTGCCCGCCGGCCAGGCCGAGGTCGCGGCGCTCGATGTCGTAGGCCAGGGCCGCCACGGCCTGGGCCGTCATCTCGATCTCGAGGAACCGCCGGAAAGCCTCCACCATGGCCACCACCAGGGCCGACGAACTGCCCAGGCCCGAGCCCGGCGGGCAGTCGGCATAGGTGGTCAGGGTCAGCGGGATGGCCCGGCCGCCGGCATGCTGCGCCATGAAGCGATTATAGACCCCCTTCAGCAGCCGCAGGGGCTCGTCGGTGGGCAGGGGGCTTTCCGCCGCCCCGTTCCAGAAATGTTCTCGGTCGGCGGCCACCAGACGGACCTGGCCGTCGGTGCGCCGCTCCAGGCTGACATGGGCGAACAGGTCGATGGCCGCGTTCAGCACCACACCGCCATGCTCGTCGCAATAGGGGGAGACGTCGGTGCTGCCACCGCCAAAGCCGAGCCGGAGCGGTGCGCGGGCGCGCACCAGGTCATGGGGCATGAGTGTCGCCGGTTGGTGGACGTTGCCCCCTCCGGGTAGTCGCAGGCCGGGCGCTTTGCAACCTGCCAGGAGCCGTGTATCCGACCGGGGAAGGAAGCTCTCGATGCCGCCGACCGAATCCGACGCCGTGATGGTCCAGGCCCGTTCGGCCCGGCCCTTCCTCGCGCCCGCCTCGGCCCTGCCGAGCCTGGAGGACTCCGGGACCTGGATCGTCATCCCCTGCTACCGGGTCCGCGACCATATCCTGAAGGTGATCGCCAAGGTGCCGGTGTGGGCCGAAGGCATCGTCTGCGTCGATGACGGCTGTCCCGACAGGTCCGGCGACTTCATCGAGGCGGCCAAGTCCGATCCCCGGGTGGTGGTGGTGCGGCTGTCGAAGAATCGCGGGGTCGGCGGCGCGGTGCTGGCGGGCTATGCCGAGGCCATCCGCCGCGGCGCCCGCGTCCTGGTCAAGGTGGACGGCGATGATCAGATGGACCTGGGCTACATCCCCCATCTGGTGGCGCCAATCCTGCTGGGCGAGGCCGACTACACCAAGGGCAACCGCTTCACCTCCATCAGCCACCTGAAGTCGATGCCGGGCGTGCGGGTCTTCGGCAACGCCGCCCTCAGCTTCGCGGCCAAGGTCTCCACCGGCTACTGGAACGTCTTCGACCCCACCAACGGCTTTACCGCCATTGAGGGGTGCGTGGCCGACCGGGTGATGGAGAAGCGCATCTCCCAGCGATTCTTCTTCGAAACCGACCTGCTCTATCACCTGGGCACCCTGAGGGCGGTGGTGCGCGACGTGCCGATTCCGGCCCGCTATGGCGAGGAGGTCAGCAACCTGCGGATCGGGGCCATCGTAGGCCCCTTCGCGCTGAAGCACCTCACCAACTTCTGCCAGCGGGTCATGGGACAGTACTTCGTGCGCGACTTCCACGCCGCCACGCTTGAGCTGATCTTCGGCGCCCTCTTCCTGATCTTCGGCGCGACCTACGGCCTCCACTGGCTGGCGACGCGGGACCCGGGCCAGACGGCCTCGGCCGGCGTGGTGATGGCCGCCGCCCTGCCGGTGATCGTCGGCACCCAGATGCTGCTGCAGGCCATGAATTTCGACGTGCTCAACACCCCGTCGCGGCCGATCCACCCCTATCTGCGCACCATCCGCCAGATGGAAGCCGGCGAGCACGGCGCGTGAAGGCGCTGGACTACCTGCTCTGCGCGGGGTTCGCCGTGGCCCTGCCCATCGGCCAGCTGCTGTTCAAGTGGGCGGCCCTCTATCAGGCCCAGATCGCCGGGCCCATGCCGTGGAAGCTGCTGAAAAACGTCCCACTGATGGGCGCCTTCGGCTGGTACGGACTGACGGCGCTCGTCTGGTTCTACATCCTGACCCGCACGCCGCTCTCGACCGCCTACGCCTTTTCGATCCTGGGCTCGGCCCTGGTGCCGCTGATGGCCTGGGTGATCTTCAAGGAGCCGGCCAGCTGGAAGTTCGCCGTCGGCTACGGCCTCATGCTGGCGGGCTTCCTGGTGATTCTGCAGGCCAAGCCGTCCTGATCGCGGCCGCCACCTCGGCGTAGGTCACCCCATACATGCGCTCGTAGAGCAGGGGTCCCGCATGTGGGCGTTCGGTCACCCGGGTTGTCCGAAGGGACTGGTAGCCGAACCCGCGCACCAGATAACCGGCGAACATCACCGGCCAGAGCCCGAGCCAGGTTCGGGCCTGGGAGGGGAAACAGCGAACGCCGGCCGCAAAGGCGAGCCATTCTTCCAGCGACATCCGCACGCGGATGCGTGGGCCGTTCTCCGTCAGCGGAACGCCGGCGCGAAACAGCCGGCCCGGCAGTCGGGGGCCATTGTAGAGGCTGAAGTGCTCGACCGGCGCGCCGCCGGCGATCCAGATCGCCAGGGCCGCGCAGGCGTCGTGATCCATGTGGCCGCCTTCCCAGGCGGTGACAAAGAGGCGGTCCACCGTTCCGATCCGCGCCAGTTCGGCGGCGAGCAGCTCGCGGAGTCGCGGCAGATGACGGTGGACCTGACCGTCCCAGGCGCCCGATCCGGCGCCGACGTGGACAATGTGCTCGGCCGCAACGCCCAGGCTGGCCAGATAGGCCCGGGTCTCCAACAGCCGCCGCGCCGCGAGGCCGGGGTCGGCATAGTCGGCGACATAGAGGAAGCGCTGTTCGGCTTCCATCTCCACCAGCCTGCGGATCAGCGGCGTGGCGAAGTACTCGTCGTCGAAATGGGCCAGGATGTGGACGATGGTCATGGTCAGTAGGGGTCGAAGTCGAGGAAGCCGATGGCCGTCTGGGCCGGATCCAGGCGCTCCGGCGCGGGGCCGCCCAGCCGCCGGTAGATCAGGTTCAGGGGCGACGGGCGCAGGCGCTGCGGCAGGCGCAGGAAGCCCTGGGCCGCGAGGTTCACCCGCGGCTCCAGCCCGATGAACAGCGAGGCCAGGCCGGCCGCGCCGCCGGGCTCCACCAGGCCCTCGCTGACGAAGCCGACGCAGGCCACCAGGGGCAGGTGGGTGGGCGCGGCGATCACCGTCAGGCCGTCGCGGTCGCGCACCCCGTAGGCGCTGGCGGGATTGGCCAGCCGCCAGGCCAGGCGGCGGGGTGTCCAGTCGATGCGGAAGCCGGCGGCGGCGGCCTCGAACCGCTGGGGCTGGCGCAGGAGCAGGCCGGCCTCCAGGGGCGCCACCAGCTGGAAGCCCAGCTTCTTCAGGAAGCCCGGCGTGGAGTTGGCGTTGGCGACCCCCATGACGAAGCCATGTCCGGCGTCCGCGCCCGCCGCATAGGTCGCCTGGGCCAGCCGGGTGAACAGGCCCTGGCCGGCATAGTCCGGGTCGGTGGCGGTGTTGAGCGACAGCAGGCCACGCACTGAGGCGCCGTCGATGCGCGCCGTGGTGGGGCAGGTGACATAGTGGGCCGCCAGGCGCTCGCCGTCCCAGGCGTCGAACCCCACCACCTGGCCGTCGGGATTGTCGCGGTAGCGCCAGGCCAGGGCCTGGGGCGTGAACTTGGGCGCGTCCCCGAACACCTTTCCCAGCAGGGCCGAATAGGCGGCGAGCTGCTCGGCGGTGACGCCGGAAGCCCGAATCTGGAGGTTTGGCGCGGTCGTCATCGGAGGTGGATCATGGAAGCGTCGCTGCGCCGCGGCAACGGACGGTTTTTGCACCTTCTCAGACGGGCCGGCCGGCCCTACCTCTCTCAGGGGATGGGGAGCGGGCGCATGGCGCGACGGGGTCTGGATCTAACCGCCGACGACGTGGTGCGCGGCCTGCTGATCGCGGGCTTCCTGGTGATGCTGGCCGGGGCCATGCCCGGGCACCTCTCCCCCGATTCGATTTCCCAGCTCCATGAAGGTCGTATGGGAACCCGGGAGACCTGGGGACCCGCCGCCTACGCCGCGGTGCTGGCCGCCTTCGACCGCGTGGTGCCGGGAACGGCGCTCTATCTGGTGGGCAGCGGGTTTGTGCTGTTCGCCAGCCTGCTGGGCCTGCGCGGCCTGCGTCCGAAGGCGTCCTGGGCCGCGGTCCCGGTGGCCCTGCTGTTTCTCGCCTCGCCGATCATCCTGGTGTTCCAGGGTGTCGTCTGGAAGGACGTGCTGTTCGCCAACCTGGCCATCGCCGGCTTCTTCCTGCTGGCGCGGGCGAGCGTCAGCTGGCCCGCGCGGCAGCCGCCCTGGATCGTGCTGGCCGGAGCCCTGCTGGCCCTGGCGCTGGCCGCCCAGGTCCGCCAGAACGGGATCATCGTCGTCCCCTTCGCGGCCCTGGCCCTGGCCTGGACGGTGCGGGGCGAGGGGTGGCGGCGCAGCCTCATCTGGGGGCTGGGCTCCCTCGTGGCCATCATGGCGGCCTCCCACCTGATCGGCGTGGCCTCCCAGCCGACCAAGGCGGGGCCGGACAAGGCCGGCGGCGTCGGCGTCCGCATTCTGCAGCATTACGACATCATTGGCGCTGCGGCCCACGACCCGAACCTGAAGCTGACCGTCTTCAACGCGGCCGACCCGGAGGCCGAGACGGTGATCCGCACCCGCGGCGTGCCGATCTACACCCCGGTCCGCATCGATTATCTGGACCTGGACCCGGCGGTCGGGGGGGTGCTCTGGCGCCAGAGCGACAAGGTGGTCGCCGCCCAGTGGCTGGACATCGTGCTGCGCCACCCCGGCGCCTATCTCGCCCATCGGTTCGACGTGTTCCGCTGGGTGTTCCTGACGCCGAAGATCGACAGCTGCCTGCCGCTGTTCGTCGGCGTCGAAGGGCCCCCTGACACGCTGCAGAGACTGGAGATCCCGTCCGGCAAGGACGCCTCGGATCGGGCTCTCTACAACTACGGTACCTGGTTCCTTGATGGGCCGCTGTTCTCGCACCTGAGCTACGCCTTGGTGGCGGTCCTGACCGCCGTCGCCCTGCTGCTGCGGCGAGATCGGGCCGACACAGCGATCATCGCCCTGATGGCGGCGGCCCTGGCCTTCACGGCGAGCTTCCTGGCGATCTCCATCGCCTGTGACTACCGCTATCTCTACTTCCTCGACCTGGCGGCCATGACCGGCCTGCTCTACCTGGCGCTCGACCCGCCGGTGGCCCAGGTCCGCCGTCTGCTGAGGCGCTGACATGACCCTCCCGCGCCTTCTCTCCCTGGCCCTCGTCCTGACGCTGGCGGCCTGCGACAAGCCCGCGCCGCGAACCCTCCGGCTGGAACCGGTCCCGCGGCCCACCCTGCCGGTGGAAAAGCCGGTCGCGCCGACGACTCGGGTGCAGCCGATCAGCTGGGACGCCGACCAGCAGACCTTCCGCCTGGGGACCACCCCCCTGAAGTCGGTGCGGATGTGGACCTTCGAGGGCGCCAGCGACGGATTTGTCCTCACCGGTGGCATCACCGGCCTCGCGCAGAACGCCGGCCTGCGGGTCACCAACCAGGCGCCCGACCCGGCCCTGCGATCCCCCAGCGGCTTGGAGATCAACGGCGCGCGCGGATCCCTGGTTCTGGTGCGCCTGACCCGCAAACAGACCAGTCCGGCCTGGGACGGGACGCTCTATTATTCGACCGCCGATCACGCCGAGAGCCAGGCCTTCTTCGCCAGGCCGGTGATCGGCGGGAGCCCGGCGGTCAACGAGACCCTGATCCTGGCCTTTGACATGGCCCACCCGACGGGGGGCGGCGACGACTGGACCACATCCCTGATCAGCCAGATCCGCCTCGACACCGACGATTCGCCCGGCGGGGCCTTCGTGATCCGGCAGATCGCGGTGACGGAGAATCCCGGGCGGGAGGCCCTGGGTCTGACGGTGGCGAAACCCAAGTCCGCCGAACAATCCCCGCCTAAGCCATAGCCAGCTCGTCCAGCCGAGCCGTGTAGCGCAGGCCCACGGCCCGGGCGCTGAAGTGGGTGCGGATGTGGCGGCTGGCGCGGCGGCCGAGCGTGCGGGCCTCCGCCGGATCGTCGAGCATACGGGCCATCAGCTGCACGGCGTGGTCGACATGGGCGTCGGCCCAGACCTGACCCTCGGGGAACAGGTAGGCGTCCTGCGGCACCAGGATCAGGTCGTAGTCCACCAGCAGGCTGGTCTGCGGCGTCATGAAGTCCAGGTTGCCGGAATAGCCTGTCGCGATCGCCACTCGACCCAGGGTCATGGCCTCAGCCGGGCCGCGCCCGAAGCCTTCCGAGCGGTGCAGTGAGACGAAGGCGTCGGCGCAGCGGATCAGGTTCTTGTTCTCGTTGTCGCTGAGCTCGCGGGTGATCCCCTGGGCGCGCCCGCCGAGCGCGGCCAGGCGAGCCTCCAGGGCCTTGCGGGCCGGGTTCTTGTCGTCGCCGCCCTTGTACTTGACGATGGCATGCAGGGGCGCGGCGGGCCGCAGGGCGCAGAGGCGCTCGAAGGCCTCCAGCATGGCCAGCGGGTTCTTGCGTTCCGAGAACGAGGAGAAGTCGAAGGAAAACAGCACCACGAAGGCGTGCTCGGGGATGCCGAAGACCCGGCGGCCCAAGAAGCTGGACAGGGTCAGCTCCACGGCGAGCGGCATGTGGAGCACCGGCCTGCTGACCGCCGGCGCGATGGCCTGAGCGATGAAGTCCGACGGCGCCCAGACCTCGTCGAACCGCTCCAGGATGCGGGCCCAGGGTTCGGGGTATTTGGCCAGCTCCCAGGCCGGATAGATGATGTTGTAGGCGCTCTCGAAGGCGGCCTTGGACCCGGTCGCCTCCAGCACCCCCATCGCCTGCTCCACCTCGTTGGCGTTGATGCAGAAGAGATTGGTCGTCGGGCTGAGCCTCGGGACCACGTGGGGCGCGAACTCGCGCTCGAAGTCAGGGTCCTTGTTGCGGTCCATGCCGTAGATGTCGATCAGGCCCGTCGTCACCCCGGCGGCCTTGAACGCCCGCCAGGCCGAGCGGACATGTTCGGCCATGCCGATGGCCGAGAAAGGGTGGCCCACCAGGACCAGGTCGCTCGTCATGACTTGTCCAGCAGGTCGGCGTCGGCGGCGTTCTTCACGGCCTCCAGCCAGCCGTGGCCGAAGCGCTGGTCGGGCTCCAGGTGGGCGCCCTCGGCCCACTCGTTCCAGGCGTTGATGAACACCAGGCGCTCGTCGCCGAAGTTCTGCCGCCGGGTCTCGGCGAACATCGCCTCCAGCCAGGCCTGGAACGCGCCGGGCGTGGCGTGGTGGTGCGACCAGCTGTTGTCCTGGCGACGCGCGGTGTTGTCCCAGCCGGGCATCGCGCCGCGGAAGCGGGTGTGGGGTGGCGTCGGCTCGGCCATATAGCGGCGCACGATCTGGCGGTAGTCGTTCACCCGGCCCTCGAAGCGGGCGTTGTAGAGCGGGCCCGGCGGATGGATCAAAGCCTGAGTGCCGGCGGGTGGGAACTCGACGCTGGCGTCGAAGCCAAGGCTGGTGGGATCCGTGCCGCCGCCGGCCATCTCGAAGCTCTCGACATAGGCCAGGTAGATCTCGCCGACGCCGTTCTTCGCGCACCAGTCGCGCCAGTGGGCGGCCCACGCCTTGGCGTCTGGCAGCAGGCCCGGGCGATACAGCAGCACAAGCGGCTTGCCGTTCACCCGGATGTAGTTGGGCCGTTTGAGGTAGGGGCCTATCTCGGCGATCAGAGCCTCGGCGTCGCCGTCCTCATAGGTCTGGGCCAGCAAAACGTCGTTGGACTGGCCGTCCCAGGTGCGGGTCCAGTTCTCGTTTGCCCAGCACAGGCAGAAGGGGAAGTCGCCCGCCGCGCCGGTCAGCAGGTGCTCCAGAGGCTTTTCCAGCACCCGGCGGCCACCGGAGAACCAGTAGAAATAGTGGCAGAAGCCGCCGATCCCGTACTGTGCGGCCAGTTCCCCCTGGCGCTGCAGGGCGCGGGGGTCCGACAGGTCGTAGAAGCCCAGGTCGGCCGGAAGGTGGGGCTGATAGTGGCCGCGGTAGTTGGGCAGGGCCCGGGTGACGTTGGTCCATTCGGTGAACCCCGCGCCCCACCAGCGGTCGTTCTCGGGGATGGCGTGGAACTGCGGCAGGTGGAAGGCGATGGTGCGCACGGTGTTCAGCGCCTCCAGCCGCTCGCCCCAGCGCTGCACGAAGGCCTGCTGGTTGCGGGTGGCCAGCCGGTGCTTGTAGCCGACGTCGATGGAGTTGGCGGTCACCGACAGGTGGTGGACGATCTCCGAGGTCGGCTCATAGATGATCCGCAGGCCACGCTCGCGCAGGCGGAAGCAGAGGTCGGCGTCCTCGCAATAGGCCGGCGCGAAGGCGATGTCGAAACCGCCCAGGTCGGCGAACACCTGGCGGCGCACCGCCAGGCAGGCGCCCGAGGCGTAGTCCACCTCGCGGCGCACGTTCCAGCGGGGCAGGGACGGATCGTCGAAAAGGCCGATCATTTCCGAGGCGCCGTCGACGCCGATGCGGGCGCCGGCCTCCTGCAGGCGGCCGTCCGGGAACAGCATCTTGGGCGCCGTGGCCCCGACACCGGTTTCCTCATCGAAGGGTGAGAGCAGGGCCGCCAGCCAGCCGGACCGGACCTGGACGTCGTTGTTCAGGAAGATGACGAACTCGCCGGCGGCGGCCTCGGCCGCCCGGTTGCAGGTGCGGATGAAGCCGAGATTCTCCGCATTGGTCAGGACCCTCAGGCCCGGGACCGTGGCCAGCAGGGCCGAGGTCGCGTCGGCCGAGGCGTCGTCGATGACGATGATCTCGGCGCTCTCAAGTCCCCCAGCGGCCTGCAGCGAGGCCAGGCATTCCAGGGTGAACTTCAGATTGTTGTAGGCCGGGATCACGATGGAGGCGCGCGGCGTGGCCGGGGC
>NZ_JANPJP010000105.1:0-35408 GCF_031425575.1 Phenylobacterium sp. | reverse complement strand
CCGCCGACGCCTAAATAATAATGACCACCAACATTCCCACAATATTTCCCCCCCCGGCGCCGGGGGGGTGGGGGACCGCGGTTGGGGGGTGGGGGGGGCGGCCTCAAGCTCGGCGCCCGGTCTCGCCCCCTCCACCACGCTACGCGCGGTCCCCCTCCCCCGCTGCGCAGGGGAGGAAAATCTGTTCGTAAGGTTCGTGGACATTCTTCTTTCGGCGTCGCCGAAGCGCCAGCCTCAGAAGGCCTACTCGTCCTCGTCGAACCGGTCGGCGACGAGTTTGGCCAGCGCATCGAGAGCGGGTCCGGCCTCGGCGCCCTGGGCCTGGATCTCGATGCAGCAGCCGGGGCCGGCGGCGAGCATCATGAGACCCATGATGGAGCGGGCGTCCACCGTGGCGCCGTCCTTGGAGACCGTCACCTCGGCGTCGAAGGTCGAGGCCGTCTTGACGAACTTGGCCGAGGCCCGCGCGTGCAGGCCCCGCTTGTTGATGATCTCGACCGAGCGGCTGGCCGTCATTTCTCGCCAGCCAGCACGTAGGAGGCGACGGAGATGTACTTGCGGCCGGCCTCCTGAGCGTGGGCCACACAGTCCTGCAGCGACAGCTTGGCGCGCACGCTGGCCAGCTTGATCAGCATCGGCAGGTTCAGGCCGGCGATCACCTCGGCCTTGGTCTGCTCCATGACCGAGATGGCCAGGTTGGAGGGCGTGCCGCCGAACATGTCGGTCAGCAGGATGACCCCGTCGCCGGCCTCCACCTGCTCGCAGGCCGCCAGGATGTCCTTGCGACGCTTTTCCATGTCATCTTCAGGCCCGATACAGATGGCGGCGACCGCGGTCTGCGGTCCCACCACGTGCTCCATGGCGAAGACGAATTCCTCGGCCAAGCGCCCGTGCGTGACGATCACGAGGCCGATCATGCCAACTCTCTCAACGGGAATCCCCACCCGGCTGCGGCGAAACGCCGGCCGCGAGGCCGCCTAGATACGCTGCTTATTGTCCGCCTCCAAGATGTCGTAATGCGCGACTCAGCCTCGCGGGCGCCGATGACTCAAGCAGCGCGAGAGTCACGAGCGGGGTCTTCAACCCAACGTAGTCGACAAAGCCCGGCTCGGGCATTCGTTCCGGCGTCCCGCAACGGACGCACAGGCTGATGCGGCACCAGGCGATGGCGGGTTGCCTGAGTACATCGAGGCCGCGGACCTCGATCCGGCCGGACAGGGCGTCGGGGGCGCGGCCGTAGAGAACGCCCTCGCAGGCCCAGATCTGCACCCGATCGTCGGCCACCAGCCGGAAGCCCTGGTCCAGGCAGCGCAGGGCCAGGTCGCTCTTGCCCGCGCCGGACGGGCCCTCGATCAGGGCGCCGCGCCAGCCGCCGCCCATGTGGGCGGCGATCAAACCGGCGTGAAGGATCATCGCCGCGCCTCGGGCAGCGCCACGGTGAACCGCGCGCCGGTCACCCGTCCGTCCGCGTCGCTGCGGTTTTCGGCCCGGATCGTCCCGCCCTGGGCGGCGACGATCTGGCGGGCGATCGACAGGCCGAGTCCCGAATTGCCGCCGAACGCCGCGCCCTTGGGCCGCGAGGTGTAGAACCGCTCGAACACGGTCTCCAGATTGTCGGGAGGGATGCCGGGCCCGTCGTCCTCGACGCCGACCGTCGCCTCGCCCTTGTTGCGTTCCAGGGTGACCCGCACTTCGCCGCCGGGCGGACTGAAGGAGCGGGCGTTGTCCACCAGGTTGCGCAGCACCTGGCCCAGCGGCCCCTCGCGCCCCGAGACCATGATCGGCTCCAGCACGTCGGGCGGAGCGTAGGCCACCGTCGGCTCGCCGGGCTTGGCGGTGTCCTTGTAGAGCTGCACCACCTCTCCGATTAGGTGGCCCAGGTCGAAAGCCTTGGGATCCTCCCGCGAGAGCTCAGCGTCCAGACGCGAGGCGTTGGAGATGTCGGTCACCAGTCGGTCCAGGCGGGTGACATCCTGCTGCAGGATGGCGAGCAGCCGTTCGCGGGCCGTCGGATCCTTCACCAGCTCCAGGGTCTCCACCGCCGAGCGCAGGGAGGTCAGCGGGTTCTTGATCTCGTGGGCCACATCGGCGGCGAACCGCTCGATGGCGTCCATGCGCTCGCTCAGCACGTGGGTCATGTCCTGCAGGGACCGGGTCAGGTCGCCGAGCTCATCGTCGCGCTTAGCGATATCGGGCAGGGAGATGGAGCGCGCGCGGCTCAGGCGCACCCGGTCGGCGGCGCGGGCCAGGCGGCGCACCGGCTGGGCGATCAGGCTGTTCAGCAACAGGGATGAGGCCAGCGTCACCCCGATGGCGATCAGGATGAAGGGGATCAGGGCCATCCGCTCGCGGGCGATGATCTGGTCCACGTCGCTGGCCTCCAGGGTCAGGACGCCCAGCACCGCCTGGACATGCTGGATGGGGATCGAGACCGACACCACCCGCTCGCCGTCGTCGCCGGGGCGCATGCCTGACCAGTGCTTGCCGTTCAGGGCCTGGGCCACCTCGAAGGCGAGCGCCTTCTTGACCTCGGATTGGGGACCGGGGGGCTCGCGACCCTTGTTGAGCTGCAGGGAGAATCCCGGGTCGTCGTCGCGGGCGCGGGCCGGCGGCAGCACCTTCCACTCCACCCGGTCGGCCACCCAGTAGCTGTCGGCGATCAGCCGGCCCTTTGAATCGAACAGCCGCGCGCGCTGGGTGCGGGGATTGGAGAGCAGCTGCAGGATCTGGCTGGCATAGGCGCCGTCCATGGCCGGCAGGGGTTCGCCCACCGTGGCCGCCTGGTCGATGATGGTGGCCATCAGCTCGCCCTGGGTGGTCAGGCTGTCGATGCGGGCGTTGACCAGCCCGCGCCGCAGTTCGTTCAGCACCAGGGCCCCGGCGATCAGGATCGTCAGGCCCAGCAGGTTGAGCACGATGATGAGCCGCCCCAGGCGCGAGCCTGGAAGCCAGCTGAACCATGAGGACAGCCGTCCCGGGTCAGGTCTCGCGGTATCGGTATCCGACGCCATAAAGGGTCTCGATGCCGTCGAACTCAGGGTCGACTTCGCGGAACTTCTTCCGCATCCGCTTGATGTGGCTGTCGATGGTCCGGTCGTCGACATAGACCTGATCGTCGTAGGCGGCGTCCATCAGGTTGTCCCGGCTCTTCACGAAGCCGGGCCGCTGGGCCAGGGACTGCAGCAGCAGGAACTCGGTGACCGTCAGCTTCACCGGGCGGCCTTCCCACAGGCAGTCGTGGCGGGCGGGGTCGAGGGTCAGCTTGCCGCGCTTCAAGGCCCGTGCGCTGGTGTCGCCGGGCGTGGCCAGCGCCTCCTCGGCGTCGGCCCCGGCCCGGCGCAGCACCGCCTTCACCCGCTCGATCAGCAGGCGCTGGCTGAAGGGTTTGTGCATGTAGTCGTCGGCGCCGAGGTTGAAGCCGAGGATCTCGTCGATCTCCTCGTCCTTGGAGGTCTGGATGATCACCGGCAGGTCCGACGTCCGTCGAAGTCGGCGCAGCACCTCCATGCCGTCCATGCGCGGCATCTTCACGTCGAGGATGGCCAGGTCGGGCGGATCGTTCTCCAGCGCCGCCAGGCCGGCGGCGCCGTCGAAATACGCCTTCACGGTATGGCCGTGGCTCTCGAGGGCGAGGCTGACCGACGTGACGATGTTCTCGTCGTCGTCCACCAGGGTGATCTTGGCCATGGGCTCGAACAATTTCCTTCTTGGAAGCCTGACGGAAGCTAGTCGCCCCGCAGCGTGGCCTCAATGGGGCGGGCGGCGAAGCGGCGGCTGTCTCCTTAACGCGTCAGCCGCCGCGAGCGCCACTTTGTCGCAGTAAACTGTTTTTAGGGTTGTTGCGTCACAGTGCCTGTTCTTGGGGGGACTATGGACGGCGCTCAGGTTCACTACGAGGTTTTCAGCAAACGGACGCCGGCCGGCGGCTGGGCGCTTGATCTTGCGACCGAGAACCGCGCCGCGGCGCTGGCGGCCGCCAATGACATGATGAAAGAGGGCAAGGTGGCCGCGGTCCGCGTCACCAAGGAAACCCTCGACCCCGAGACCCGTGAGTTCCAGTCGATCGGCATTCTCAACCTGGGCAACGCCGAGCCGCCGAAGAAGTCCAAGATCAAGGAAGACAACGACCCGCTCTGTGTCAGCCCGCAGGACCTCTACACCATCCACGCCCGCGACCGGATCGGCCGCCTGCTGGAGGGCTTCCTGGAGCGCAAGGGCGCGACGCCTTTCGAACTGCTGCACCGGGCCGATCTGGTGGAAGAGCTCGAGGCCTCGGGCACCGACCTGCAGCACGCGATCCAGAAGCTCGCCATTCCCGAGGCCCAGGCCCGCGGCCTGTCAGTCCATGAACTGATCCGCGTCTTCCAGGGCCTGGTGGAGCGCGCCATCGAGCGGCTGCTCAAGGACACCCGCAAGGGCGAGCTGCCCAACCTCGACAAGGAAGGCTTCGCCCGGGCCGCCGAGCGCGTCGCCCAGCACCCTGAGCGCGCCTATCTGCTGGGCGCCGGGGTCGCGGTGTCCATCGCACCGGCCCGCAGCTGGACCGAGAAGGTCACCCGCCTGCTGGAGCTTGCCGATTCGGCTCCCCTGGCCGGACCGCCGCGCGCCTTGGCGCTCGCGGTCATCGAACAGCCCCTGGCCGAGATTCTGGGCTCCAAGTCCGGCCTGGACGACATCATCGGCAAGGACCTGGACCTGGGCGCGCGCCTCGCGGCCATGACCCGGCTGGTGGCCTGTGATCCGGTCGACGCCCTGATGCGCATCGAACCCTCGGTGCAGCGGGTGATGCCGCCCCTGTCGGAGACCGGCCAGCGCCTGGCCCGCTGGCTGTCCACCGAGGACTTTGGCGCCGTGCGTCTGGCCATCGCCAAGCGCGTCGTCCGCGACCTCACCGGCCCGCGCCGTCTTCGGCCCGGAGACGCCGAGGGTGAGATCGCGGTCATGCGGGCCCTGGCCATGGCGCTGACCTGCGCGGCCGGGACCATGATTTCCCTGGACGATGTGCAGGAGGCCTTCGTCACCCGCTCGCGGATGCTGGTCACCGGCGACTTCGTCGAGGCCTATCTCGGAACCAGCCGCACCTCCCGCGCCGAGGTCGAGGCCCTGATGTGGCTTGTGGAGAACGTCATCGGCGCCGCCAACAAGCGTCAGGCCGGCCGCTATCTGGCGGCCAATGTCAGCGGCATGCGCTTCGAGAAGGAATTCCGGCAGAGCTCCGACAGCCCCGCCGTCAAGCTGGAAGTCCTGGCCAAGCTGCAGAAACAGGCGGCCCGCGCCGGCCTGGCGCCGGAGGACTACGGTCCCATCCAGGCCAAGATCGGCGATGTCGGCGGCATGGTGGAGGCCGACTCCAAGATCGTCTCCATCGTCGCCAAGTCTTCCCAGGGGCCGGTCCAACGGTTGATGACCCTGTTGCGCATGGCCATCGGCGACACCGCCCCCCTCGGCCCCACCGCCGACCGCGCCCGCGCCGAGGCCCTGAAACTGGTCCGCCGCGACGACACCCGGGCCGAACTGGCCCGCGCGCCCGAACGCATGGGCCAGGTCCGCGAACTGCTCCAGGCCATGACCGCCGTGGCGGCGGCCGCCTGATTTCGATATATCGAAATTAGAGGTGGGTGAACCACTTCATCTCGCGCCCAAACCTGCCCTCAGAGACCCAGAACCTCAGACAGGGCAAGGATCACCCGGTCCACATCCTCGTCGGCCATGCCGGGGTACAGCGGCAGCGACAGGCAGGTCCGATACCATTCCTCCGCCCCCGGCAGCTCCATCGGCCCGTAGCGGTCGCGGTAGTAGGGCTGGGTATGGACGGGGATGTAGTGGACCTGAGTCCCGACCCCGCGGGCTTTGAGATCGTCCACCACCTGCCGGCGCGTCCTGCCGGCGGCCTTGAAGTCGATCAGGGCCACCATCAGGTGCAGGACCGGGTCGCTCCAGCCGGGGCGGGTCGCAGGCTTCACGAGGGGCGCCAGCGGCTTCAGGGCCTCGGCGTAGCGCGCGGCGAGCACCCTCCGACGGGCGGCGAAGCGGTCGAGCTTGGCCAGCTGAGAGAGGCCGAGCGCGCAGAGGATGTCGGGCAGGCGGTAGTTGAAGCCCGGCTCGGGCATCTCATAGATCCACGGATCGGCGCCCTCGGGGCGCACCATGCCGTGGGTGCGCAGGGCGCGCAGGCGCTGGGCCAGCCGGTCGTCATTGGTGGTGACCATGCCGCCCTCGCCGGTGGCGATGGTCTTGACCGGATGGAAGGAGAAGGTGGCCATGGCCGAGTGGCGCCCGTCGCCCACCCGTTCGCTTGTATTGCCGAAGCTCATGGTGGAGCCGAGCGCATGGGGCGCGTCCTCCACCAGCACGGCGCCGGCGGTCTGGGCTAGGTCCGCGAGCGCCGGAAGCTCGGCGGTGTCGCCGCGCAGATGAACAGGCAGGACGGCGCGAAGCCTGCGGTCGCCCACCCGGGTCAGGGCGTCGGCCAGGGTGTCGGGCGTCATCAGGCCCGTCGCCGGATCGACGTCGGCGAACACCACCTCAGCGCCGACGTAACGGGCGCAGTTGGCGGTGGCCAGGAAGGTGATGGAGGGGACGATGCAGACCTCACCGGGCTGCACATCGAGCGCCAGCATGGCCAGGTGCAGGGCCGCCGTGCCATTGGCGCAGGCCACGGCGTGGCGCGCGCCGACCTTCTCGGCGAAGGCGGTCTCGAAGGCCTCGACCAGGGGTCCGGTGGTCAGGAATTCGCCGCGCAGGGCCTGGGCGACGGCGGCGATATCGTCGTCCTCGATGGTCTGGCGGCCATAGGGGAGCAGCTTTTGAGACATCAGTCGGTCAGTCGCCGGCGCAGCGGTGGGGCCACCGGAGCCGGATCGTTGATCAGCGCCATGAGGCCTTCGCCGCTCAGCCATTCGTCATTGGTGTCGCTGGCGTAGCAGAAGCCGTCCGCCGCCATGGGATGGGTCTTGGCGTAGCTCTCCCGGGTGTACTCCACAAAGGCCGGCTCGATGGCGTAGCGGTCCCCCAGGTCGACGGTGGTGCGGGCGTCATCCACCGAGATCATCATCTCGTGCAGCTTCTCGCCCGGCCGGATGCCGATCACCTTGATGGGTATGCCGGGCGCCATGGCCTCGGCGAGCGCGGTCATCTTCATCGAGGGAATCTTGGGGACGAAGATCTCGCCGCCGCGCATCAGGGACAGGGACGAGAGCACGAAGTCGACCCCCTGGTTCAGGGTGATCCAGAACCGGGTCATCCGCGGGTCGGTGATCGGCAATTCCTTGGCGCCCCGCGCCAGCAGCCGCTGGAAGACCGGGGCCACCGAGCCGCGTGAACCCACCACATTGCCATACCGGACGACGGAGAACTTGGCGCCGATGTCACCGGAGAGATTGTTGGCCGCCACGAAGGTCTTGTCGGAGGCCAGCTTGGTGGCGCCGTAGAGATTGGCCGGGTTGCAGGCCTTGTCGGTGGAAAGCGCGATCACCCGCTGCACCCGGTTGGTCAGGCAGGCCCAGACTACGTTCTCGGCGCCCATGATGTTGGTGTGGATGCATTCTGACGGGTTGTACTCCGCCGCCGGCACCTGCTTGAGCGCCGCGGCGTGAATCACGATGTCGACCCCGCGCAGGGCCAGGGTCAGGCGCTCGCGGTCGCGGACGTCGCCGAGGAAGAACCGCATGCAGGTCAGTTGCTCGGCCGGGAATTTCTCGGCCAGGTCGGTCTGCATCTCGCTCTGCTTCAGCTCATCGCGGGAATAGACGATCAGCTTGCGTGGCCTGGCGCGCAGCAGGACGGTCTCGATGAAGCGTTTGCCAAAGGACCCCGTGCCGCCGGTGACCAGGATCACCTTGCCGTCGAGATCGAGAGAGGTTGGCGCGAAACGGCCCAAGGGCGGGCTCCATCAAGAGCGGGCGAGAAAAAGTGGGAACCGGTTTTCCGCCCGCGCCCGCTCTAACCCAGAAGACCGATCAAATGCGTGATCGGTCGTGCGAATCTTCGCCGCACTGTCGAACGCCCCGCGTAAAGAGACCGCTAACCATAATGCGGCACACCGTCACGCATGGATCGCCGCCGCCTGATGAGTCTCGCCGCCCTCGCCGCCGCCCTGCCGGTGGCCGCCCAGGCGTCCGGGGGCGGGGAGAAGACCGAAAAGAAGAAGGGCGGCGGGCTTTCCTACCTGCAGCTTCCCACCCTGACCGCCACCATCATGCGTCCCGACGGCCGGCGCGGCGTGCTGACCGTGGAGACGGGGATCGACATTCCCAACACCGACCAGCGGGCCAAGGCCGATCTGCTGATCCCTCGGTTCCGTGCGGGATTTGTGCAGGCCCTGCAGATCTACGCCTCGGGCCTGTCGCCCTCCACCGCCCCCAACGCCGAGTTCATCGCCCGCGAACTGCAGCGCGAAACCGACCGCGTCCTCGGCGGCCCAGGCGGCAAGCTGCTGCTGGGTACAATCCTGGTGAACTAGTTCTTCAAGCCCGCGTGGTGGGCCGCGTCATCCATGAAAGCGGCCAGGGTCACGTCCAGCTCGGTCACCCCGTCAGCGTCGTGCGTGGCCAGGGTGACCTCGACCCGGTTGTAGACATTGAACCACTCCGGATGGTGGTCCAGCTTCTCGGCCATCAGGGCGGCCCGGGCCATGAAGCCGAAGGCGGTGTTGAAGTCGGGGAACAGATAGGTGCGGGTGATGGCGTCGCGGTCGCCGCCCAGGGCGTTCCAGCCCGGCAGCTTGGCCAGGGCCGCCGCCGCGCCGATCTTGTCTGGGCGGCTCACGCGGCGACCTCGTCGAAGGTGAGGCCGGTGGCGGCGGCCAGCTCGGACAGGGTCTGGTCGACATCCACCACCTTGATGGCCTTCATGCCGAGCGCCGCGGCCGGTTTGCAGTTGATGCCCAGGTCATCGAGATAGACGCAGTTCGCCGGCTCGATCGACAGGGCCTCGCACATCATCAGGTAGATCTTCGGGTCGGGCTTGCGGACGCCGGCCTTGGAGCTTTCGATGATGTGGTCGAACAGCGGCATGATCTGACCCATGGCGCCCGCCGCCCGCTGCGGGGCGTCGGCGCCCGGGGAATGCATGCTGACCATGTTGTTGGTGATGCAGCCCACCTTGAAGTGTTCCTTGCAGGCCTTCAGCGCCGCCACCATGCGCGGCCGCACCATGCCCGACAGCAGGGGCAGGACATGGCTGCCGGGGATCGGATGACCCAGCGCGGTCGACTCCTCCAGGAAGAGCTGGTCGAAGCCCCTGGTGTCGATCTCGTTGCGTTCGAAAAGCGCCCAGGCGTTGGTGTCGGGATTGGTCGAATTGACCCGGCGGATCAGGTCCTTGGGCACACCGTTCTCGCTCTCATAGCGGGCGAAAGCCTCGAAGGGCGAGGAGGTGAACACCCCGCCGAAATCCCAGATCACCGCCTCGACCGCCATTGCCTGCTCCGTCCTTGAAAATCGGCGCGACGCTAGAGACGCAAGGAGAGACGTGCAAGTTAGCGGACATGTTTCTCGCTTCCCTGCCGCGCCCACTGCGCCTCGCCCTCTATGCCGTGGCCACCGCTATCCTGCTGGCCCTGTGCCTGATCCCGCAGCAGGACCTGCCCTCGGCCCCCATGGGCGACAAGATCCATCACGGCATCGCCTGGTTTGTCCTGACGATGACCGGTCTGCTGCTTTCCCACCACCGGCCTCGCGCCATCGCCGCCTTCGCCATCGCCGTGGGCGCGGCGGTGGAGGTGCTGCAGGCGACCCTCGGGTTCGGTCGGCAGGGCGACTGGCGTGATCTGATGGCCGACACCCTGGGGGTCGTCGCGGCCCTGGCGGTCTACGCCCTGATCGGAAGGCTGCGGCGGCGATGAGCCACCGACCCTGGGAGGCAGGCGCCGACTTCGCCATCGGCCTGGCGCCCATCGAGGAGGCTCGCTGGCTGGAGGGGGGAGAGGCGGATCCCGCGGCGCGCAAGGACCCCCTCTACGCCCAATACCGCGACCTGGTCTGGGGGGAGACGGCTGCGTCGCGGCCCGGTCAGATAGAGGTCGCCGCCCTGATCGGGGTCGGACCCGCCGGCGACCCGCCACCGCTCTATGCCGCCTCGCGCACCGTCGCCGACGACCTGGTGCTGGTGGAGAAGTCGGGCGGTCACTGGCGGGTCAGCGCCCTGAGCCTCTCGGCGCCGACCTTCTTCACCGCCGCCGACGTGCTGGGAAAGAGCCTGGCAGAGATCCACGGCCCGGTGAACGGCTTCAACGACCGCTTCCTGGTGCGGCTGGCGCGCATCTTCGACGGCCTGCGTCCTGGGCTCATCCTGCAACGGCGCAACTGGTCGGTGGTCAATTCCGATCAGCCCTTCACCCCGTTCTCCGCCCCGGTCCGGGCTCGCATCGGCGAGATTGCGCCTGGCGATGTCGGCCAGGCGCTGTTCACCCGGGTGGAGCGCCAGACCGTGCGCCGGCTGCCGCGGACCGGGGGCGTGCTCTTCACCATCCGAGTGTGGCTGACGCCCTTCGCGGCTCTGCTGGAAAGCCCAGAACGCCTGGCGGCCTTCGCCCACGCCTGGCGTTGGGCCGCCCCGGATTTCGCGGCCTATAAGGGATTTCACCTCTACGCCGAGTTGGTGGAGAGCTTTCTTCGCGCGCACGGTGAAAGTCACAGCGTTAACGGCGCCTGATCTCCAACGGTGGCCCCGACCCTCGTTTTCGGGCCGCCGGAAGATCCAGCCATGAGCATGCGCTCCCTCATTCCCGTCCTGGCCTTCCTGGCCCTCGCCGCCTGTGATTCGACCGGCGCCCTGAAGATCGCCCAGGCGCCTGTGGCCAAGCCCGCCGACTGCTGCTGCAAGCCGGCCGCGACGCCGGCCTCCTGCCCGCCGGCCGCCGCCCCGACCCCCATCGCCGCCCAGCCCACCGCCATGGCGCCGGAGCCGGAACAGCCGGCCTATCGTCCCGCCGTCCACCGCCAGGCCGCTCGCCCCGCCATGCGCCGCGTCAGCCACGTCCAGCGACGCCAGGCCGAGCGCGAGGTCGAGCGCGACTATGGGGAGGTCCGTGAGTACGGGTATGCGCAACAGCGATCCTACGCCGCCGGGCCCGCGCCTGAGTATGACGGCTATGTCGACGTTCCCGATCGCCGCATCCAGGGCCGGGTGGTGAGCGTCGAGGACCGTGAAACCTTCAGCGAGCGCTATTCCGAACAGTCTGAGGGCTACGGCGCCCGTCGCTATGCCGGGGGCTATGAGCACCACGGCGGCCACCGGGAGCGCGGCGGCTATGACCGCCATGGCGGCGATCGGGGTTGCGGTGGGTGCGCCCCACGCGAAGCGGCGGGCCGCGACCGCAACGGCTTCCTCACCTGGCCCGGCAAGGTTCCGGCGCGCCCCTGAGGGCTGGCCTGACGCTTGCCCTGACAAAACCTCGGTGTCCCGCTCTGGGACGTCCTGGAGACCAAGATGCGATCGCCGAATGGGCCCCTCTTCAAGCGCTATGAGATCCTGGCGGTGATCCTCTTCCTCACCGCCGCCGCGGCGCTGGCGAGCTTCGATCTGGTTTACTAGACGCCTTGCCCTGCGGGCCGGCGCACGGGAAGCTGGCCTCCAAACAGGGGCGTTTCATGGCCAAGGCCGCATCGATCTTTCTGGCGACGCCCTGCTATGGTGGGTTGGCCCACATCCACTACATGCGCTCGGTCCTGGACCTTCAGGCCGCCTGCGCGGCGCGGGGCGTGGGACTGACCGTGGAGCTGGGCGGCGGCGACGCCCTGATCACGCGGGCCCGTGCGGCCATGGCCGACAAGTTCCTGAAGAGCGAGGCCAGCCACCTGCTGTTCGTCGACGCCGACATCGGTTTTCGGCCCGAGCAGGTTTTCCGGCTGCTGGACGCCGATCGCGACCTGGTGGGCGGCGTCTATCCCATCAAGAGCATCGACTGGGCCAAGGTGCGCCAGGCCGTCACCGACGGCAAACGCGACCTGATGGCCGCCTCGGTGGGCTATGTGGTCCGCTTCATCCCCACGCCGGACAACAGCGTCGAGGTCGATGACGACGGCTTTGGCCCCGTCGCCTATCTCGGGACGGGCTTCATGCTGATCAAGCGCGCCGTGGTGGAGCGGGTCGCCGCCGCCCATCCGGAGCTCAAGGCGCGGCTCGGCGACACCTCGGGTGGCGGGACCTCACAGGCCACGATGATCTTCGAGACCTTCATCGAACCCGATACCGGCGAGCATCTCTCGGAGGACTACGCTTTCTGCCGCCGATGGCGGGACCTGGGAGGAAGGGTGTTCGCCGACTTCCAGACTCGTCTGACCCATGTCGGCCACGCGGCCTATGCCGGCAGTCTGATGGACGCCCAGGCCCGCTGATCGTAAACCGGGCGGCAGCGATGTTGCGATGCGAAAATTGTTCGCCCGCCGGGCGCCGGGAACCTTTACGAAAAAGGGGCGCTAGGTGTCATTGCATTGCAGCAATTGCAGTTCATAACCCTGGTTCTTGCAGGGTCAGCTCTTGACCCGGTGAGATTGAGCCATAGTGAGGCGAGTTCGATGATCATGACTTCGATGCGTGTGTTCCCCAGTCTGTTCATCGGCCGCCGGGACCTGGTGGAAGCGGTCGCCATCGACCTCGACAAGACCTCCGAGATCGGCGCGGCCTTCACCTGCGGCGCCTGCGACGCGGTGATCCTGGTGGGCAAGGATGAGGCCTCGGCCCGCGAGGTGGTCGTGAAGTGCCGCTGCGGCGAGTACAACCAGCTCTAGGCCAGCCGTCACACTTGTTGTCTAGGTCATGAGCCTCATGGAAGCGCTCATGACCCATCCCCGCATCCTGCCCCTGGAGGGCGTCGAGAATTTCCGCGACTACGGTGGGTACGCCGCGCGCGGGGGTCGCATAGCCTCAGGCCAGCTGTTCCGCGCCGCCCATCAGGCCCGCGCCACGCCGGCCGATCTGGCTGTGATGGCGGACCTCAAGCTCGCCACCGTGGTGGACCTGCGCCGTCCCCGGGAGCGGGACAATGATCCCAGTCTGCGCCACGAGGGCTTCGCGGCCCAGGTGATCCACTGCGACCTGGGCGACCAGACCGAGGCGCCGCACGTGGCCTTCCTTCGCGAGACCGACCTGACCCCCGAAAGCGCGCGGGCCTTCTTCCTCGACTATTACGACAAGGCGCCCTTTGAGCCGCGCCACCTGGAGCTCTTCGGCCGCTACTTCGCCGCCCTGGCCGGGGACCAAGGCCCGGTGCTGATCCATTGCACAGCCGGCAAGGACCGTACGGGCTTGCTGGCGGCCCTCACCCACCACGTGCTGGGCGTTCACGATGATGACATTCGCGCCGACTACCTGCTCACCAACCTCGCCGCCCGAGTCGATGTGCGGCTGCCGATGGTCACCCAGGCCCTGGAGGCGTCCCTCGGCAAGCGGCCCTCGGAGACGGCGGTGCGCGCCTTCCTGGGGGTGGACGCCACTTACCTGGAGGCCGCCTTCGCCTCGATCCAGGCGCGCAGCGGTTCGGTCGGGGCCTATCTGGATGCGATAGGGGCGGACGCGGCCACCTGTGAGGCCATCCGCGCCCGCCTGATCGTCTAGGTCGTCGTCTCACCGACGATGCCATCGGGCTCGGCGCCCGGCTGGCCGGCTGGCGCGGCCTTGGCGGCCCGCTCGCGGCGCAGGACTTGGAGCTGAGCCTGGGTGGCGTCGTAGCTCTTCCGGTTGATCTTGTAGCGCGCGTAGAAGAACACCGCGATCAGGCCCGGAATGGTGGCGATGGGCGCGTCCACCAGGGCCAGGTCCATCAGGGTCTGGCGATCGACCTGTCCCGGCTGCGCCTTTTCGGGGAAGGCCACGATGTCCAGGGCCATGCCGGCGAAGAAGTGACCGATGGCGGCGTCGATCTTGGAGAACAGGGCTCGCGTCGAATAGAGCACCCCCTCCTGCCGGTAGCCGTAGCGGACCTCATTCTCGTCGGCGATATCGGCCAGGGCCGACATGACGCTGATGCTCATGATGCTGGCCACGCAGGAGCCCAGGCCGGTGAAGAGGATGATCAGCGGCAGCAGCATCGGCTCGCCCGGTTCGGGGAACAGGCCGAGGATCCGCAAGGACGGCGCGATGGCCGGGATCGTCGAAAGCAGGACGCATGTGACGATGATGGCGATCTTCTTGTCGAACCGCCCGTGCAGCCTGGCCGCGGTGGCGAACCCCAGGAAGTAGCCGCTGATGGTGCCGATCACGAACCAGCGGATCTGCTCGGACGTGAACTCCCAGAAGAAGGTGTTCATGTAGAGCCCCAGGCCCTGGCGAATACCGAGCATCAGGGACAGGAAGAAGTAGGCGATCAGCAGGAAGACGTAGTTCCGGTTTGAGAACGCGCTGCCCATGTCCTTCATGAACTCGAAGGGGCTGAAGGGCGGCAGGTCGTCCGGGGTCTTGGGCAGCAGCGGGATCCGGTCGCGGGTGAACCAGGCCGAAGCCAGCAGCAGCAGCATGCCCGAGCCCGCCACCGCGAAGGCGAAGGGCGTATAGGCGTGGGGGTTCAGCAGGCCGCGCGGATATTCCGCGGTCTTGTGGAAGAAGAAGGTCAGCGCCACGAAACTGGTGCCCGCCGTGCCGATCATGCCCAGCAGGTTGTTCCAGCTCATGACCCGGGTGCGTTCGGTATAGTCGCCGGAGAGCTCGCCCCCCAACGCCAGGTGCGGCACGTGGTAGACGGCCATGAACACCCGCAGGGTGACGATGAAGCCCGAGAACCAGACGAACAGCCACAGGTGCGAGAAGACCGCCGGCGGGTTGAACAGGGCCACGATGCAGAGCGCCACAGGCACCGGCGCCAGATACATATAGGGGTGGCGACGGCCGAGCTTGCCGCGCGTGCGGTCCGACAGTGAGCCGATGATGGGATCGGCGAACCCGTCCAGCACCAGGCTGACCGTGATGGCGAGGCCCGCGAGCGTCGCGGGCAGGCCCAGGACCTGATTGTAGTAGAACATCGCATAGCCGCCGACCGCGGCCAGGGTGATGCTCTCGGCGGTGGCGCCGAGGCCGAAGAAGAATTTGGTGCGAAGAGGTACGCGCGCGCCGGGAATCTGCGCCGAGCTGGCCATTATGGTTTCCTACAAAATGAACGCCGGTCGTAACGCCGGATGAATTCGCCTATCAGTGGGCCGGCCGGGGGGGGTGTCAATCGGGCCGGACGTCACGTGCGGGGATTGATCTTCAGGACCCGCCGGGCCGCGACCTGGCGTGGGACGGAAACCCGAAATTCTTGGGAGTCCGTTGGCGCACCCGACACGATTCGAACGTGTGACCTTTGCCTTCGGAGGGCAACGCTCTATCCAGCTGAGCTACGGGTGCGTTTCGGAAAAGCGCTTCTAGCGGAAAGCCGCGCGGAACGGAAGGCTCAGGCGTCGATGGGCGCGGGCGCCGAGGTGAGGGACACAAATACGTCCTCCAGGTCGGGGTCTTCCGTGGCGATATCCTTGATGTGCAGGCCCGCGGCGCGCACGGCGGCCAGCACCTGCTCCACGCTGGACTGACCGGTGCGGTAGGAGACGGCGAAGGCGCCGGCCGGTCGAAGCCTGGTCTCGAAGCCCGGCAGGGTCGGGGCCGAGGTCACCGGTTCTTCCGGCGTCACCACCACGTTGCGGATATCCATGCGGGCCAGCAGGGTCCCAGTGGGTTCGCAGGCCACCACCTGGCCCCGGTTGACGATGGCGATCTGGTCGCAGAGTTCCTGGGCCTCTTCCAGATAGTGCGTGGTGAGCACGATGGTGACGCCCTTGCGGTTCAGCTCCACCACATAGTTCCAGAGCTGCTTGCGCAGTTCGACGTCGACGCCCGCCGTGGGCTCGTCGAGGATCAGGACGGGCGGGTTATGGGTCATCGCCTTGGCCACCATAAGCCGGCGCTTCATGCCGCCGGAGAGTTGCCGGACATAGGCGTTGGCCTTGTCGCCGAGGCCCAGCGCATTGAGCAGCTCCATGGTCCGGCGCTCCTTGGCCGGCACGCCGTACATGCCCGCCTGGACCTCCAGGCTCTCGCGGGGGGTGAAGAAGGGGTCGGCGGCGATCTCCTGCGGCACCACACCGATGGCGGCCCGGGCGTCGCGGGGACGCTCGTCGATGTCCCGGCCCCAGATGGAGACCGTGCCGGAGGTCTTCTTGCAGAGCCCCGCCAGGATATTGATGAAGGTCGACTTCCCCGCCCCGTTCGGCCCCAGCAGGCCGAAGATCGAGCCGCGCGGAATGACGAGGTCGATCCCCTTCAGGGCCAGCATTTCGGGGGTGGTCTTGGTGGCTGGATAGGTCTTCACTAGGCCCTTGGCCTCGATGGCGTAGTCGGGAAGGGTCATGCGGGACTTTTCGAAAACAGGCGCGATTGACGCGTAAAGCTATGGTCGCATACGTAGGGCGTGGCAGTCCGGAGTGGAAGTCGGTTCGGACGACCGTCACGCCCTCAAGTTTAAGCTCAGGCTTTTTGATCCTCAAAAAGCTTGGGCCCGTGGGGACCGATCGCCAAGCGTCCCCCGCCGGAGAGTTTGCATCATGGCCCGCAAAGCCACCCCCGTCCCCAACCAGGGCGCCCACGTCGAGCCCATGCCCGCCAAGCCGGCCCTGACGCCGGACCTGCCCGCGCCGGAAACCGTCGTGGTGCGCTCGGGCCGCATCGCCTGTGACGGCGTCGGCGGGGCTCTGGGCCATCCGCGGGTCTGGCTGGAGATGGGCGAGGCGGCCTTCGTCGAGTGCCCCTATTGCGACCGCCGCTTCGTCCTGGCCCACGGAACCGAAGTTCCCGAGGACGAGCGTCTGGCGCCGGGCGTCTATGAGGGCCCGCACGGCCACTGATCGTTCAGCCGGTTCTCAGGGTCTGTTTGAGTCCGATATCTGCGAGCATGTCGCGGTGGCGCTTCCTATATCGTCCTAGACGATATGAGGAGACGCCCATGAGCCAAGCCGCCGCCTTCAAGGCCCTGCACGCCGGCCCCGAGATCCTGGTCCTGCCCAACGCCTGGGACGCCGCCAGCGCCGCGGTCATGGAGGACGCCGGCGCCAAGGCCGTCGCCACCTCCAGCGCCGCCGTCGCCTGGGCCCACGGCTACGCCGACGGCGATTTCTTCCCGGTCCCCCTGCTGCTCACCGCGATCGCCGAGATGGCGCGCGTGCTGAAGGTCCCGCTCACCGCCGACATCGAGGGTGGCTACACCGATGACCTCGCTGAGCTGGCCGGAACCATCAAGGCGGTGGTGGGCGCCGGCGCCGTGGGGATCAACCTGGAAGACGGCCGGCGCGACGTCGCCCTGCACGCCCGCAAGATCGAGGTGGCGCGCAAGGCCGCCGACCAGGCCGGCGTCGCTCTGTTCATCAACGCCCGCACCGACGTCTATCTGAAGGGCCTGGCCACCGGCGAGCCCGCGCAGGCCGAGGTGCTTGCGCGGGCCAAGACCTATGAGGCGGCTGGGGCGGACGGAATCTTCGTGCCCGGTCCCACCGACGAGGCCTTGCTGACGGTCTTTGCGCGTGAGATCGCCCTGCCGTTCAACGCCATGGCGCGACCCGGCCTACCCAACGCGGCCAGGCTGCAGGCGGCGGGCGTCCGGCGCCTGTCATCGGGCGGCGGCCTGTTCGCGGCGGCCTACGGGACCCTGGCGAGGGCCACGGCGGCCTATCTGAAGGACGGGGAGTCAGACCCCCTCACCCAGCTGTCGGAAGGTCTGCCGAGCTTCAACAAGCGGTTCGGCTAGCCCTCGTCCGCGGCGTCGCCATCGATCTCGGCGGGGCGCACGGCGATCAGCTTGCCCTCGGCCAGGCGAACCTCGGGCACCGCTTCGCGGGTGAAGGGCAGCCACCAGCTGGCGCCCATCGGCGGCTGAACCTCGATGAGGTCGCCGGCCCCGAAGTCCTGGATGGTCTTGACCTTGCCCATAGGCTCGCCTTCGGCGGTCTCGATGGAGAGGCCCAGCAGGTCGGCGTGATAGAATTCATCCTCGTCGGGCGCGGGAAGAGCCTCGCGGGCGATGAACAGCTTGAGGCCGCGCAGGGCCTCGGCCTGGTCGCGGGTGTCGATTCCCGCGGCTCTCGCGATCACCGCCCCCTTCACCGCCCGCGCCGTCGTGATGGTCAGGCCCGGGGACCCGTCCTCGCGCGTCAGGACTCTGTAGGCCGCCAGCGCGAGAGGGTCTTCGGTGAAGGTGGTGATGCGGATCTCCCCGCGCACGCCGAAGGCTCCGGCGACGCGGGCGACCTGGAGGAGGCGGTCAGCCATGGGACAACCGCCTCCGTCTCAAGCCTTAGCCTTCAGCCTTGTCTTCGGCGGCGGCCGGCTCGGCGGCGGCTTCCTCGGCGGGCGCCGGTTCAGCAGCGGCCGGGGCTTCTTCAGCGGTCGGAGCAGCTTCAGCGGCGGGCGCTTCTTCAGCAGCCGGGGCTTCCTCGGCGGCGGGGGCTTCGGCGGCCGGAGCCTCTTCAACCGGCGCGGCTTCGGGTTCCGGCTCGGGAGCCGGGGCGTTCTTGGCTTCTTCCAGGGCCGCGGCGGCGGCGGCGTCGCGCTGGGCGCGCTCTTCTGTACGCTCGACGGCCTTCTTGCCGGGCTTGCCCTTGTTGGGGTTGTTGCCGTGTTCCCACTTCACGACGCCGGCCTGGGCCAGGAAGCGCGCGACGCGGTCGGTGGGCTGGGCGCCCTTGGCGATCCAGGCCTGGATGCTTTCCAGCTTCAGGGTGACGCGGGTCGGGTCGTCACGCTTCAGCAGAGGGTTGTAGGTGCCCACCTTCTCGATGAAGCGGCCATCGCGGGGCGAGTGGCTGTCGGCGACGACGATGGAATAGTAGGGGCGCTTCTTGGCGCCGCCACGGGCGAGACGGATCTTCAGCATAGGTTAGTCCTTGTTATCTCTAGGATTTCTTGAAGGGATTGAGGCCAGGGGGCAGGCCGCCGCCCAGGCCGGGAAGTTTGGGGAGCCCGTCGCCGAGGCCGGGCAGCTTGCCCCCGCCCCCGGCCATCTTGCCGAGCGCCTCGAGTTGGTTCTGGTCGGGCATGGCCAGCTTGCCGCCGCCAAGCGACTTCAGCCGGTCCGCCCCGCCGCCGCCGCCCATCATGCCGGCCATGCGGGCGAAGCCCTTGCCGCCGTCCTTGCTCATCGCCTTGAAGGCGTCGGCCATCTGGCGGTGCTGCTTCAGCAGGCGATTGACCTCGGAGACGTCGACGCCCGCGCCCTTGGCGATTCGGCGCTTGCGCGAGGCGGCCAGGATGTCGGGCTTCTTCCGCTCCAACTTGGTCATGGAGGAGATGATCGCCGCCTGCCGGTCCAGGGCCTTGTCCGAGATATTGGCCTCGGCGATCTGCTTCTTCATCTTCTGGACGCCGGGGAGGAAGCCCATCAGGCCCTCCATGCCGCCCATCTTCTTCATCTGGGCGAACTGGTCGGCCATCATGTCCAGGTCGAACTGGCCCTTGGCCAGCTTCTTGGCCATGGCCTCGGCCTTGGCGACGTCGAGGTCGGCGCTGGCCTTCTCCACCAGGGCGATGACGTCGCCCTGGCCCAGGATGCGGCCGGCCACGCGGGCGGCGTCGAAGACGTCCAGGCCGTCGATCTTCTCCGAAACGCCCAGGAACTTGATGGGCAGGCCGGTGACCGCGCGCATGGACAGCGCCGCGCCGCCGCGCCCGTCGCCGTCGGCTCGGGTCAGCACCAGGCCGGTGAGCGGCAGGCGCTCATGGAAGGCCTTGGCGGTGCGCACCGCGTCCTGGCCGGTGAGGCTGTCGGCCACCAGCAGGGTTTCCGACGGATTGGCGATCCGCGCGATCTCCGCGGCCTCGCTCATCATCGCCTCGTCGAGCGTCGTGCGCCCGGCGGTGTCGAGGATGAGGATGTCGTAGCCCTGCAGCTTGGCGGCGCTCATGGCGCGCCGGGCGATATCCGGGGCGCTCTGGCCGGCCACGATGGGCAGAGAGTCGACGCCGGCCGCCACGGCCAGGGTGGCCAGCTGCTCCATGGCCGCGGGGCGGCGGGTGTCCAGGGACGCCAGCAGGACCTTTTTGCGGTCCTTGCCGAGCTTGAGGCCCAGCTTGGCCGCCGTGGTGGTCTTGCCCGAGCCCTGCAGGCCCGCCATCAGGATCACGGTGGGCGGGTTGAGGCTGATGTTCAGCCCCTCGGCGCCGCCCTCGCCCCCCAGCATCTCCACCAGGCCGTCATAGGTGATCTTCACCACCTGGTCGGCGGGACGGATCGAGCGGATCACATCCTGGCCCGCGGCCTTTTCCTTGGCCTTGGCGATGAACTCGCGAACGACGGGCAGGGCGACATCGGCCTCGAGCAGGGCCACGCGGACCTCGCGCAGCGCCTCGTCGATATCCTTCTCGGACAGCACGCCGCGACCGGAGAGCCGGTCGAAGACGGATGACAGCCGATCTGTTAGCGCGTCGAACAAAAGTCTCTCCTGTGGCCCAAACGCAATCGACCCCCGTGGACGATCACGTCGACGGGGGGCCTCGCCGCTCTCGTCCCAGATAAGACCTGGGGGCCGTAGCGGTAGAGGGCGCGATTGCTCTGCGCCGGAAGGGCGCGCTTATGCGCTCGGCGGGCCGAAAGGTCAAGGAACCCGGGTCTGACGCGTCAGCTGGTGGGGAAGCCCTTGTCGCGGAGATAGGCCTTCACGTCCGGGTCCCGACCCCGGAAGCTGCGATAGGCCTCGGCCGGGTCGACGGTGTTGCCGATGCTCATGACCTTGTCGTGCAGGCGCTTGGCCACGGCCTTGTCATAGGGGCCCGACGCCTCGGTGAAGGCGCCGTAGGCGTCGTGGGCCAGGACCTCCGACCACAGATAGCTGTAGTAGCCCGCCGAATAGCCGTCGCTGGCGAAGACGTGCTGGAACTGCGGCGTGCGGTGGCGCATCGGCAGTTCGCTCGGCATGCCCAGCTTCTTCAGCTCCTCGCGCTCGAAGGCGTCCGGGTCGATGTCGACGTCCCCCGCCAGGTGCAGCTTCATGTCGATGAGAGCAGAGGACAGGTACTCGGTCACGTCGAAGCCCTGGCGGAAGGTGTGGGCCTTCTCGATCTTGGCGGCCAGGGCGGCGGGCATGGGCTTGCCCGTCTGGTGGTGCAGGGCGAAGCGGTTCAGCACCTCCGGCGTCGCCAGCCATTCCTCGTTCACCTGGCTCGGGAACTCCACATAGTCCCGCGCCACGGCGGTGCCCGCGAGGGTGGGATAGGTCACGTCGGAGTTCAGGCCGTGCAGGGCGTGGCCGAACTCGTGGAACAGGGTGGTGGCGTCGTCCCAGCTGATCAGGACCGGCTCGCCGGGCGCGCCCTTCACGAAGTTGGAGTTGTTGGAGACGATGGTGGTGATCTTGCCGCGGAACTTCTCCTGGGCGCGGTAGGCGCTCATCCAGGCGCCCGAGCGCTTGCCCTGCCGCGCATATGGATCGAAGTACCAGAGGCCCACATGGCCGCCATCGGCGCCCTTCACCTCCCAGACCTTGATGTCGGGATGGGCGACGGGCACGTCGGTCACCGGGTGGTAGGTGAAGCCGTAGATCTGGCCCGAGGCCCAGAACATCCCCTCCCGCAACTTGTCGAGCTGCAGGTAGGCCTTCACCTCGTTCATATCGAGGTTGTAGCGGTCGGCGCGGACCTTCTCGGCATAGAAGCGGTAGTCCCAGGGCTCGATCTTCACCCCGGCCTTTTCCTTGTCGGCGATGGCCTGCATCTCAGCCACCTCCTCCCGGACCCGGGCGATGGCCGAAGGCCAGACCTGCATCATCAGGGCCATGGCGTTCTCGGGGGTCTTGGCCATGGCGTTGTCCAGCCGCCAATGGGCGTGAGTCGGATAGCCCAACAGCTTGGCGCGCTCGACCCGCAGCTTGAGGATCTTCTTGATGATGGCGTTGTTGTCGTGGGCGTCGCCGTTGTCGCCACGGCTATAGAAGGAGCGCCAGACCTTCTCCCTCAGATCGCGGCGGGTTGAGTAGGTCAGGAACGGATCGATGGAGGAGCGGGTGTTGAGGATGGCGAATTCGCCCTTGTGGCCGCGCTCGGCGGCGGCGGCGGCGGCGGCGTCGCGCACGTCGGTCGGCAGGCCCTTCAGCTCGCTCTCGGTGCGCAGATACAGGACGTAGTTGGTCTCATCAGCCAGCAGGTTCTGGCTGAAGGCGGTGAAGTTTCCCGCCAATTCCTGGTTGATGACGCCGATGCGGGCCTTCGCCGTTGGGGTTAGCCGGGCGCCGGCGCGCACGAAACGGTTCCAGTAGACCCAGGTCAGGCGCTGCTGCTCCGGCGTCAGGTCCGAGGTTTTCCGCGTGTCGTAGACAGCCTCGATGCGCTTGAAGAGGGCGGCGTTCTGCAGGATCGCGTCGGCGTGGGCCGCGTCCTTTGGGGCCATTTCCTTGTCCACCGCCCGCATCTCAGGCGTCGACAGCGTGCCGCTCCAGATGCCCATCAGGGTGTCGACGCGGTTCTTGGCGTCGCCGGTGCGCTCCAGAGCCTCGATGGTGTTGGCGAAGGTGGGCGGCTCGGGATTGGCGGCGATCGCCTCGACCTGCGCCAGTTCCGCCGCCATGGCCGCCTCGATGGCCGGCGCGAAGTGGGCGACCTTGACCTTGTCGAAGGGTGGGACCCCGCCATAGGGCCCGGTCCAGGCCGCGGAGAGGATGTCGGCCTCGGCGGCGAGGCTCATCGCCGGGACCAGGGTTGCGGCGGCCAGGGCGCTGGACGCGGCGAGAAACGTGCGCCGATGCATGGCGACTCCGGAAAATCTGCTCAAGGAGTGGAGACCTTAGGCAGGATGTAACCGTACGTCACATGACAGGACCGTAATCTTGCCCATCAGTCAGGGCGGCGGGTCGCTTCCTTGGCTTCTCTGAAGGCCTCGCGGCTGATCTTGGTGCTCTCGCTGGGGGTCAGGCCGAAGGCGATCAGGATGAGGGACACCAGATCCACGGCGTGATCGGGGGCGACCGCCCCCAGGACCATGTCGCGCTGGCCCATGCGGAAGGCTCCGAAGGCGAGGTTGCGGGCGGCTGCGACCTCGCAGTCGCGGAACCGGCCGCTGGCCACGGCCGACTTGTAGACCGCGTCAAAACGGGCCTCGAATACCGCCTGGCGCGGAATCGCGGCGGACTCGATCCGCAGGGCCAGCCAGCCGCGCACCGGGTCGATGGCGTAGGCCGCGAAGATCCTGTGGGTGACAGTGGCGAGCAGCGCTGCGGGGTCGTCGATCTCTGACCGGACGGGCTCCAGGGTCTTGTCCAGGGCTTCCGAGATTTCGGTGTTAAGGGCGTGGAGCAGGTCTTCGTAGGTGGGGAAGTAGTTGTAGAAGGTGCCGCGCGAGACCCCGGCCGCAGCCACGAAGTCCCCGATGGATGAGGCCTCCGGGCCCTTCTCGGTGATCACCGTCATCGCCGCCTCGATCAGGCGCGCGCGTGTTTGCGCGCGGCGGCTTTCGGCCGCCGCGGCGCGGGCTTCCAGATTGACCCTCATGGGGCGTCGAGGGGTCAGGCGGCCTCCGGCAGGTACTGCTTGAGGGCCTGGGCTGCGGCGGCCGAGAGCGGGTCTGGCTGGGTTTCCAGGACGCCGATCTCGTGGACCAGGGCCGAGCTGATCTCGCGGTGGGCGAGGGGGGACAGTTCCAGCAGGGCCCTGGTGGAGGCGCGCGCCAGGGCCAGCGCGGTGGCCAGGTCGACTTCGACACCGACGATCCAGGTGGAGGCAGGGTCGTCCTTAGGGAGTCCGGGACGAGCGGAGAGCGGCATAGACATGGCGTTAAGGGGGTCTCGGGGAGGAGGGGAAGGAGGAGGAGCCAGCCTGGGGAGAACTGGCCATTTGAAAATGGCAGCTATGTCAGGCTGACATTATTGTCAATAGTGGGTAACCACGTTCACTGAACCCGTCCGCCCGATAGCGCGCTGGACGCTGCCGCGCCGGAGGGCTAAGCGCGATCCATGGCCATTGGCGTTTTCGATTCCGGGGTGGGCGGGCTGACGGTGCACCGCCGGCTGGTGGACCGCTTCCCGCAGGCGGACCTCATCTACCTCGCCGATCAGGCCAACACGCCCTATGGCGGCCGCGAGGGGGAGGAGATCGTCGATCTCACCCGCGCCGGCTGCGAGGCCCTGTTCGACCGGGACTGCGACCTGGTGGTCCTGGCCTGCAACACCGCCTCCGGCGTCGCTCTGCGGCGCCTGCAGCAGACCTGGCTGCCGGGCTACCGCAAGGAAAAACAACGCTCGGTGAACGTGCTCGGCATTATCGTGCCCACCATCGAGGCGGCCACCGGCCTGCCTTGGGAGCATGAGGCCGAACGCCGGGGCGACAAGGTGGAGAAGCTGGACGTGCTGGCCGTGTTCGCCACCCCGGCCACAGCGCGCTCCCGCGTCTATGAAATCGAGATCGACAAGCGCCGCCAGGACGTGGCGGTGTTCTCCGAACCCTGTCCCGATCTGGCCCGGATGATCGAGGCCGGCGCCGGAGCCGTGGAGCTTGCCACAGTGGTCGAGGCCCACGTGAAAGCCATCAGCACCCGCATTGGCCGGGCGCCTGACCGCGCCATCCTCGGCTGCACCCACTATGAGATGGTGGCCGACATGTTCCGCGCGGCGCTGAAGCCGGGCACGCCGCTCATCCACCAGCCCGACGCCACCGCGGACGCCCTGGAGGCCTATCTGGCCAAGCATCCGGAATATACGGCGGGCGACTCGGGCCGTCGGGTCTTCCTCACCACCGGCAAGCCCGGCGCCCAGCACACCCTGGTAGAGACTTTCTGGGGGGCTCCGCTAAGCTTCGAGCAAGCTTAGCAAGGAGGCCATCCCATGAAGACCGTGCTGGCGGCCGTGGCCGCCCTGTCGCTCGCCGGCGCCGCGCGCGCCGAGGTCGTCGATCAGTCGCCCCAGGGCTTCGAGAGTCGTCACGTCGTCACCATCGCGGCGCCGCCCGAAAAGGTGCGGGCCGCGACCCTGGCCCCCAGCGGCTGGTGGAATTCGGCCCACAGCTGGTCGGGTGACGCCCGCAACCTCTCCATCGACCTGGTGACGGGATGCTTCTGCGAGAAGCTCAAGGACGGCTTCGTGCGCCACATGACGGTGGTCTACGCCGCTGACGGCGCCCTGCGGCTCTCGGGCGCGCTTGGCCCCCTGCAGTTCACCGGCGCCAGCGGTCACATGGCCTTCAACTTCAAGGCGGGCGCGGACCCCACCACCACGGTGCTCACCGTCACCTACGACGTCGGCGGCTACGCCAAGGGTGGACTGGCGGAACAATGGGCCAAGCCGGTCGACGGGGTCATCGGCGAACAGGTGGGCCGGTTGAAGACGCTGATCGAAACCGGCAAGCCGGGCTAACGGGGCGGGGACGTCTGGATAGATAAAATCTATCCAGACGACTTATATTATCAATTTCCCCAATGCTGCGGCGCCATATAGACAGCGGGCTCCTTCCCGAACCAACCAGGAGCTCGCGTGTCCCTCATCAATACCGAAATCAAGCCGTTCAAGGCCGACGCCTTCCAAGCCGGCAAGTTCATCTCCGTCTCGGACGCCGATCTGAAGGGCAAGTGGTCGGTGGTCTTCTTCTATCCCGCAGACTTCACCTTCGTCTGCCCGACCGAGCTTGAGGACCTGGCCGACAACTACACCGAGTTCAAGAAGCTGGGCGTGGAGATCTACAGCGTCTCCACCGACACCCACTTCGCCCACAAGGCCTGGCACGACACCTCCGAGGCCGTGAAGAAGATCGACTACGTCATGGTGGGCGACCCCACCGGCGTGATCACCCGCAACTTCGACGTGATGATCGAAGAGGCCGGCCTCGCCGACCGCGGCACCTTCGTGGTCGACCCCGACGGCAAGATCCAGATCGTCGAGATCACCGCCGGCGGCATCGGCCGCGACGCCCTGGAACTGCTGCGCAAGGTCAAGGCCGCTCAGTACGTCGCCGCCCACCCGGGCGAAGTCTGCCCCGCCAAGTGGCAGGAAGGCGAGGCCACCCTGGCCCCCTCCCTCGACCTGGTCGGCAAGATCTAAGGCCTACCCCGCGTCCGCCGCCGTTCATCGGAAAGGCGGCGGCGCACCCTCCCCCGAAATTCCCGCGTCCCCACCGGAGTCCGTCATGTTGGATCAAGGCCTGAAGTCCCAGCTCAAGACCTACCTGGAGAACCTGCGCCACCCGGTGGTCCTGGTGGCCAGCCTCGACGCCTCGGCCAAGTCGGCCGAGCTCAAGGCCCTGCTGGCCGACATTGCGGAGGCCTCCGACAAGGTGACCGTCCGCGAGGACGGGACCGATGGCCGCGTCCCGTCCTTCACCGTGGGCGCGGAGGGCTCAGCGGCCCGCGTGACCTTCGCGGGGCTCCCGATGGGCCACGAGTTCACCTCCCTGGTGCTGGCCTTGCTGCAGGCCGGCGGCCACCCGCCCCGGGTGGAGGCCGAGGTCATCGAGCAGGTCAAGGCGTTGGACGCCGACCTCACCTTCGAGACCTATTTCTCGCTCACCTGCCAGAACTGCCCCAACGTGGTGCAGGCGCTGAACCTGATGAGCGTGCTGAACCCGCGCATCCGTCACGCCGCCATCGACGGCTCCCTGTTCCAGGACGAGGTCGAGGCGCGCAAGATCATGGCCGTCCCCACCGTCCTCCTGAACGGTCAGCCCTTCGACCAGGGCCGCATGAGCCTGGAGCAGATTCTCGCCAAGCTAGACACCGGCGCCGCGGCCCGTGACGCTGAGAAGATCGCCGCTAAGGGCGTCTTCGACGTGCTGGTGGTGGGCGGCGGCCCGGCCGGCGCCGCGGCGGCGGTATATGCCGCCCGCAAGGGCATCGTCACCGGGCTGGCGGCCGAGCGCTTCGGCGGCCAGGTGCTGGACACCATGGCCATCGATAACTTCATCTCCGTGCCCCACACTGAGGGCCCCAAGCTGGTCTCGGGCCTGGAGCAGCACGTCAAGGACTACGACGTCGACGTGATGAACCTCCAGAAGGCGGCCAGGCTGATCCCCGCCCTCGCCCCCGGGGACCTCAACGAGATCGTCCTGGAGAGCGGCGCGACCCTTCGCGCCAAGACCCTGATCCTGGCGCCCGGCGCCCGCTGGCGGCAGATGGGCGTGCCAGGCGAGGAGCAGTACCGCAACGCCGGCGTGGCCTATTGCCCCCACTGCGACGGCCCCCTGTTCAAGGGCAAGCGCGTGGCGGTGATCGGCGGCGGCAACAGCGGGGTCGAGGCGGCCATCGACCTGGCCGGCATCGTCGCCCAGGTCACCCTGATCGAATATGACAGCCAGCTGCGGGCTGACGCGGTCCTGCAGCGCAAGCTCGCCAGCCTGCCCAATGTCACCATCATCACCTCGGCCCTGACCACCGAGGTGCTGGGCGACGGCGCCAAGGTCAGCGGCCTGGTCTATCGCGACCGCGCCACCGAGGGCCTGCACACCGTCGAACTCGAGGGAATCTTCGTACAGATCGGCCTGGTCCCGAACACCGAGTGGCTGGAGGGCGCCATCGCGCTCACCCCGCGCGGCGAGATCGAGGTGGACGGCCACGGGGCGACCTCCGTCCCCGGGGTCTTCGCGGCGGGCGACGCCACCACCACGCCGTTCAAGCAGATCGTCATCGCCGCCGGCGACGGCGCCAAGGCGGCGCTTTCGGCCTTCGACTATCTCATCCGTCTGCCGACTGCGGCGACCGAGGCGGTGGCGGCCTAGGTTCAGCAGGCTGATGAGGGGAGCGTAGGCCTCTCCTCATCCGCTCATCCCGGCGAAGGCCGGGATCGAGGTGAAACCCACCCCGACCTCAGAAGACGCCGCAAGCAGCCCGGTTCATCTCTCGATGCGCGGGATGAATCTGGGTCCCTGCCTTCGCCGGGATGAGCGGGGTATTGTGCTTACTCAATCCCCATTGGGTTTTCCATAGGCTGAGCCTATGGTGACCCATGCTTCCGACCATCCGCCAACTGCAGTACCTCAAGCTCCTCGCCGAGCACGGGGCGTTCGGGAAGGCCGCCGAGGCCGCCCACGTCACCCAGCCCACCCTGTCGGCGGGCATTCAGGAGCTGGAGCGAACGCTCGGCGCTCCGGTAGTGGACCGCGCCCGCTCCGGCGTGATCCTGACAGCGGTGGGGGAGGCCGCGCTTTCCCGAGCCAACACCATCCTCAATGAGGCCGAGGAACTGGTGCAGGCGGCCAAGAACGCCAGCCAGCCCCTGACGGGCCGGTTCCGCCTGGGGGTCATCCCCACCATCGCGCCCTTCCTGCTGCCCAAGGCCCTGCCCCTGCTGCGGTCGCGGTTTCCCAAGCTGCGGCTGTATCTGCGCGAGGACCTGACCCAGCGCCTGATCGGCGCCCTGAAGGCCGGCCAGCTCGACGCCGCCCTCATCGCCCTGCCCTTCGACATGCAGGGCCTGGCCCACGCCCACGTCTCCGACGACGAGCTGCTGGCCGCTATCCCGGCCGACCACCCCCTGGCCAATCAACTGGAGTTTCCGCCCTCGGCGATGGAGGGGGAGGACCTGATCCTGCTGGAAGACGGCCACTGCCTGCGTGACCACGTGCTGTCGGCGTGCGGGCTGAAGCCTCCCAAGGCCACCGGCGACGAGGAGGCCTTCGCCGCCACCTCCCTGCCCACCCTGGTGCAGATGGTGGGATCGGGTCTGGGGGTCACCTACCTGCCGGCCATGGCCGTGGAGGCGGGCCTGACCTCGGCCGCCCACGTCGCGGTGCGCCACATTATGGCCGACCACCCCAGCCGCGAGATCGTGGTGGCCTGGCGCTCCGGCTCCAGCCGGGGCGCCGAGGGCCGCCTGCTGGCCGAAACGCTTCGCGAGGCGTGAGCCCTGGCTTGAGCCAGATCATGGCGGGACCGATCCGCCGTGTCAGACGTTCCGGGCAGGACCTTCCTTTCACCGGAGCAAGATATGCAACTTCCCAAGGGCGCGACTGTCGCGGTCGCTGACGGCGCGACCCTCCACATCTACCGCAATGGCGGCGACGAACTTAACCCCAAGCTGACCCTTCAGCCGGCGGCGGATCTGGCGCACGTCGACGGCGGCGCCGGAAGCCATCATCGGTCCAGCGCGGGCAACCATGATGACAGCACCCAAATCGAGGACGGATTCGCGGCCTCCACCGCCGGCTGGCTCAACAGCCAGGTGCTCGGGGGCAAGATCGACGACCTGTTCATCATCGCCGCGCCAAAGACCCTGGGCGAACTTCGCCGGCACTACCACAAGGCCCTGCAAGCCAAGCTGCTGGGCGAGCTGGCCAAGGACCTGACCGGTCACGCGATTGGCGATATCGAGACTGCGATCTCCAACGCCTGATCGCGTCCGGGGCGGGTCACGCCCGCCCCAGATCGTCGAAGGCGATCTATTTCGATATATCGCTATTGTATTCCGATCTGGGTTAGATATATCTGCAATATCGATATGTCTAAATAGGATCGAAAATGCATCGACACTTTTTCCATAAACATGAACATCGCAGCCGCCATGGGTTCGGCGGACACCTTCGCGGTCATGGTGGACGCGGGGAACGTGGCGGCCGCATCGGCCGGCTTCTAGAACACGGGGACCTGCGGTTCCTGGTCCTGGCCCTGCTGGCCGAGAAGCCCCGCCATGGCTACGAAGTCATGCGCGAGCTCGAGGAACGCACCGGAGGCGCCTATCGGCCGAGCCCGGGCGTGATCTACCCCACCCTTTCCCTGCTGGAAGACGAGGGCTTCGTGGTTCCCATCGCCGCCGAGGGCGGACGCAAGGCCTATGAAGCCACGGCCCCCGGCAAGGTGGCGCTCGAGGCCAACCGCGCCTCGGTGGACGCCATCTTCGCTCGCCTGGACGAGGCGGCCGAACAATCCTCCGGCGCCCGTCCCAAATTGCAGCGCGCCATGCAGAACCTCAGCACAGCGCTGCGCCTGCGCATGCAGCGCGGCGGCGTGACCGAGGAGCAGGTGGACGCCATCGCTGCGGCCATCGATGAGGCCGCCTCTAAGATCGAGCGGGTTTAGGACCCGCCCAGGTCGCGCGTGAAGTAGAGCGCGAGGTCGTCGTCCACCATGACCTCCTGCATCGGCGTGACGTTCATGCCGTTCCACGCGATGCCCCGGCCGTCGGGCAAGTAGCCTCTCAGTACGTAGAGGCGCTGGGCCGGACCGTAGTCGGGATAGAGGCCAACTCCGATGCCGGCGGTCTTTGAGCGCGTGGCGATCAGGGCCTCGGCGGCGTCCATCAGAGCCGTGCCGAGCCCCCGGCGGCGATACTGCGGCAGGACGTTGAAGTCCTGGATTTCCGGAATCCCCGCCTCGCGGAAGGGCTCGTACTGCGGGACCCAGACCACGGTCAGATAGCCCGCGAACACCCCGTCCACCCGGGCCACTAACACCGGCCGATCGCCGGCGGTCTGTTCGGCCAGGTAGCGGACATACTGCGTCTCCGGCTTGTCCCAGCCGATGTCTGTGAAGGCCTTCGCGATCTTCGGCGGGTCCTCCGGCCGCAGGGGCGTGATCTCCAGCATCGTCAGTCCATCAGCTTCTGGGCCAGATACACGTAGTGGCGGGCCCAGCGGCGGGCGTTCAGCTCCGGATCGGCGTCGTTGGCGTGACCGCCGAAGGTCTGCTCGTAATAGAGGTAGGGGACCCCCATCGCCTCCAGCCGGGCGGCGAACTTCCGCGCATGGCCGGGGTGAACCCGGTCGTCGCGGGTGTTGGTGGTGATATAGGGCTCGGGATACTTCACCCCGGATTTCAGGTTCTGATAGGCCGAGTACGTCTCGATGAAGGCCCGGTCAGCCGGGACATCCGGGTCGCCGTATTCCCCGATCCACGAGGCCCCGGCCGACAGCTTGTGATAGCGCAGCATGTCGATCAGCGGGCTCTCCACCACGATGGCGTTCCACAGCTCGGGATGCTGGGTCATGGAGACCGTGGTCAGCACCCCGCCGTTGGAGCGGCCATAGATGCCGAGCCTGCGCGCCGAGGTGATCTTGCGGGCCGACAGGTCCTTGGCCACGGCGGCGAAGTCGTCGAAGGACAGTTGGCGTTTCTCCCGCAGCACGCTCTGGTGCCAGGCCGGGCCGAACTCCCCGCCGCCACGGATATTTGCGATCACATAGGCGCCGCCCCGCTCCAGCCAGATCTTGCCCATTTCCGGCAGGTAGATCGGCGGCTTGGCCACCTCGAACCCGCCATAGCCGTACATGATGGTGGGGAGCGAGCCGTCCAGCTTCGCGCCCTTCGGCAGCACCACAAAATAGGGGATCTTCGCCCCGTCGCTCGATGTCGCCCAGTGCTGCTTCACCTCATGGGCGGCGGCGTGGAAGCGGGCGGGCAGGGCTTTCACCGGCTCGGCTTTTCCGGTCGCCGCGTTGGCCAGCCACAGGCTGGCCGGGTCGAGGAAACCTTCGGCGGCCACGAGCAGCTGGTTGTCGTCGCCCGAGGCCGAGCGCACCGTGAAGGTGGCGTCCTTGGGCAGGGCCAGCCGCGTGGCCGTCCACCTGCCATCCCTGCGGTCATAGGCGTCGACGGCGCCCTTCACCTCGTCCAGCAGGTTCACCACCAGCCGGCCCTTGGTGTCATAGACGTCGCTGATCGCCTGGCGCGGGCCAGGCTGGACGATCAGCTCCGGCTTGGCGGCGCCGGCCCTTAAAGCCTTCAGGTCATAGGCGATGAGGGCGCCGGCAGCGAAGCCGCCCCAGGCCTCCTTGAGCTGAAAGATCGCCTGGCCGTCGATATAGGCCTGGTACTCGGCCTTTCTCGGAAGGGCGATGGGCAGGGTCTGGCCGCCCTCAAGCAGCACGAATTCATTCTCGAAGAAGGTCAGGCCGCGCCGGGCCAGCAGGCCATCGGCCTTGCCGCCCGCCCCGCGCAGCACGATGGGCGTGACCCCGACATCGGTCTTCTGACCGCGATAGATCTCGCGCGCCACCCCATCGCGGGTGACCTTGCGGACGATGTAGGCATAGCCGGAGGGCGTCTCGTCGCCCGGCGTCCAGATGCGGCTGACCATCAGGCTGTCTTGGTCGATCCAGTCGAGGTTCTGCTTGCCCGAGGCGAAGCGGAAGCCGCGCTCGACAAAGGCCTTCTTCGCCGTATCGAACTCGCGGATCTCGACGGCGTCACTGCCGCCATCCGACAGCTCCACCAGACAGAGGGTCTGGGCGGGCTTGAGGCAGGTCGCGCCCTTCCAGATCCAGTTCTTGCCCTCGGCGTTGGAGAGCGCGTCGAGGTCCAGCAGGGTCTCCCAGACGGGCTCCGCGCTGCGGTAGGAGGCGAGCGTCGCGTGGCGCCAGACGCCGTGGACGTGTGCGTCGTCCTGCCAGAGATTGTCCACGCCTCCGGCCCGGAAGGTCGGCCAAGGGATGCGGTCCTTGGCGGTGAAGATGGCTCGCGCCTGCGCCAGATAGGTCGCGTAGCGGGCGTCGGCCTCCAGCCGCTTGGCGGACTTGGCGTTCTGACCCTCGACCCAGGTCAGCGCCTTGGGCGCATCGACCTCCTCCAGCCAGGTGAAGGGGTCAGCGGGGGTCTGGGCGTGCGCCATCGGTGCCAGCAGCAGGGCGCCGGTCAGCGCGGTCAAAAGCCGTTTCATGGGCCAAATCTAGGACCCGGGGGCGGCTCCTGTCTCGCCAAAGGTGATCGGCGGAGATTTCTCGCCTATATAGCCGCCACAATGAGCCGTCCGTTCCTAAAGATGAACGGGCTCGGCAACGACTTCGTCGTCGTCGAGGCCCGATCGGCGCCCTTCGCGCCCAGCGCCGCAGAGGTGCGCGCTATCGCGTCGCGCGAGGGCGGGATCGGCTGCGACCAGATTGTCTCAATTGATCCGTCGACACGCGCTGACGCCGCCGTCCGCTTCTGGAACGCCGACGGCGAGGAGGTGGGCGCCTGCGGCAACGCCAGCCGTTGCGTGGGCTGGCTGCTGATGGAGGCCTCGGGCAAGGACCAGGCGACCTTCGAGACCCAGGCCGGTGTGCTCACCGCCCGCCGGGCCGGCGACAAGGCCGTCAGCGTCGACATGGGCGAGCCTGGCCTCCACTGGACCCAGATCCCCCTGGAAGAGGAGATGGACACTCGTGGCATAGAACTCCAGGTCGGCCCCATTGACGCCCCGCACCTGCACACGCCCGGCTGCGTCTCCATGGGCAATCCGCACGTGGTGTTCTTCGTGGACGACGCCGAGACCGCCCCCGTCCGGGAAGTCGGCCCGATGATCGAGCATCACCGGCTGTTTCCCGAAGGTGTCAATGTCGGCTTTGCTCAGATCAAGGCCCGCGACCGCATTCGCCTGAAAGTCTGGGAGCGGGGCGCGGGCCTCACCAAGGCCTGCGGCACCGGCGCCTGCGCGGCCCTGGTGGCGGCCTCGCGCCGGGGCCTCACCGACCGCAAGGCGACCCTGGAGCTGGACGGTGGTGAGCTCGTGATCGAGTGGCGCGAAAGCGACGGCCACGTGATTATGACCGGCGGCCTCGAGCTCGAATTCACCGGCGTGCTGCCATGACAGACGGCGTCGATATCGTCACCTTCGGCTGCCGCCTCAACGCTTATGAGAGCGAGGTTATCCGGGCTCGCGCGGCGGAGGATGGTCTTTCCAACGCCATCGTCTTCAACACCTGCGCCGTCACCGGCGAGGCCGTGCGCCAGGCGCGCCAGGCGATCCGCAAGGCCCGCCGCGAGCGCCCCGACGCGAAGGTCATCGTCACCGGTTGCGCCGCCCAGATCGATCCCGCCGCCTTCGCCGCCATGGCCGAGGTGGACCTCGTGCTGGGGAACGCCGAGAAGAGCGAGGCCGGCGCCTATGCCGCGAGCGCGCCGGAAGGCCGGGTTCGGGTCAACGACATCATGAGCGTGCGGGAAACCGCCGGCCACCTGATCGACGGGCTGAAGGACCGGGCGCGGGCCTATGTCGAGGTCCAGAACGGCTGCGACCACCGCTGCACCTTCTGCATCATCCCCTTCGGCCGCGGCAATTCCCGCTCGGCAGCCGCCGGCGAGGTGGTGGAGCAGGTCCGCAAGCTGACGGCCCAGGGCTATCTCGAGGTGGTGCTCACCGGGGTCGACATCACCAGCTGGGGCTCGGACCTGCCCGGCCAGCCGACGCTCGGCCAACTCGTGGCCCGCATCCTGAAGCTGGTCCCGGAGCTACCGCGCCTTCGGCTCTCCTCCATCGACGCCGCCGAGATCGACCCGGACCTGATGCGCTGCCTGGCGGAAAACCTGCGGCTCATGCCCTACCTGCACCTGTCCCTGCAGGCCGGCGACGACATGATCCTGAAGCGGATGAAGCGCCGCCACAGCCGCGCCGACGCCCTGAAGCTGATCGCCGATGTCCGCGCCGTGCGTCCCGAGGTCGCCTTCGGCGCCGACTTCATCGCGGGCTTCCCCACCGAGACCGAGGAGATGTTCGAAAACACCCTTCGCCTCGTCGAGGAGGGCGGGCTGTCTTTCCTCCACGTCTTCCCCTTCAGCCCCCGCCCGGGCACGCCCGCCGCGCGGATGCCGCAGCTGCAACGCCCGGTGATCAAGGATCGCGCCGCCCGCCTGCGCGCCGCCGGCCAGCGCGCCCTGGAGCGGCACCTGCAGCGCCAGATCGGTCGGACAATCACGGGCCTGGTGGAACGCGACGGCGTCGCCCGGGCCGAGGACTTCACCGAGATCGCCTATGTCGGCGAGGCTGCCGTGGGCGCCATCGTTCCCCTGCGGATCACCGGTCACGACGGGACCGGCGTGCTTGGAACCGTGGCGGTGCTGGAGGCGGCGGAATGAGCGGTTGGTCGGGCGGTTGCCAGTGCGGCGCCGTGCGCTTCCATGCGCAGAGCCTGGGGCGCCCCAGCATCTGTCACTGCCGCATGTGCCAGAAGGCTTTCGGCGGCTTCTACGGTCCCTATGTGGACGCCAACGACTTCACGTGGACCCGCGGGGCCCCGAAGTATTTTCAGAGCTCCAACCTGATCCGGCGCGGCTTCTGCAGCGACTGCGGAACCCAGCTCTCCTTTGAGTCGCCGAAATGGACCATCAACATCGCCATCGGCGCCTTCGACACGCCGGCGCAAATCGTCCCAGCGCTGCAGGTGGGGACAGAGTCCCGCCTGCCCTATGTGAATGACCTGGGGAGCCTGCCCGAGCGGGCGCCCGAGGCGGCGGAGAAGATGGCCGAATTCTATGCCACCCTGGTCAGCTATCAGCATCCCGACCACGACACCGAGGTCTGGCCGCCCAAAGCCTAGTCCTCCGGCGTCCCGCGCCCCGGGAAGCCCGGCAGCGCCCAGCCCTTGAGGATGGCGCCGGCGCGGATGGCGAAGGCGGCGGCGAAACCCGCCAGTCCCGCCGGGAAGCCCGGAACCTCGAACATCTGCAGGATGACGAAGACGCCCGCGCCCACAAGGGCGGCGGTGACATAGACCTCACGCCGCAGCAGGATCGACGGCTCGTGGGCCAGGACGTCGCGGATCACCCCGCCGAAACAGGCCGTCAGCGTCCCCATGACCAC
>NZ_JANPJP010000104.1:0-8730 GCF_031425575.1 Phenylobacterium sp. | reverse complement strand
GTAGCGGTCCAGTTGTTCGTCGTCGCGGATGATCTCCATGGCCCGACCGCCCAGCACATAAGAGGGTCGGATGACGATGGGGTAGCCGACCGAATGGGCGCCGGCGAAGGCCTCCTCCGCCGTGCGGGCGATGGCGTTGATCGGCTGGGCGATCTCCAGCTTGTGCAGCAGTTGCTGGAAGCGTTCGCGGTCCTCGGCCAGGTCGATGGCGTCGGGGCTGGTGCCAAGGATCGGGATGCCGGCGTCTTCCAGCGCCTGGGCCAGCTTCAGCGGGGTCTGGCCGCCGAACTGGACGATGACCCCCAGCAGCGTCCCCTTGCGCTGCTCGACGGCGATCAGCTCCAGCACATCTTCCGCGGTGAGCGGCTCGAAGTACAGGCGGTCGGAGGTGTCGTAGTCAGTGGAGACGGTCTCCGGGTTGCAGTTGACCATGATCGACTCGATGCCGAGGTCAGCCAGGGCGAAGGCCGCGTGGCAGCAGCAGTAGTCGAACTCGATCCCCTGGCCGATCCGGTTGGGACCGCCGCCGAGGATGATGGCCTTGCGCGCCTCGGTCGGCGCGCTCTCGCACTGCGGCTCCTGGCCGAGCGAGCCGGTCTCGTAGGTGGAGTACATGTAGGGCGTGGCGGCGCGGAACTCGCCCGCGCAACTGTCGATCCGCTTGTAGACCGGCCGCACGGCCAGCTCCTGGCGAAGGGCGCGGACCTTGGCCTCCGGGGTGTTGGTCAGCTTGGCCAGGCGGGCGTCGGAGAACCCCTGGGCCTTGAGGGCGCGGAAGGCCTGGGCGGTGACGGGCAGGCCCGCGGCGCGGACATGGCCCTCGGTGCGGACCAGGGTCTCCAACTGGCGCAGGAACCAGGGCTCGTACGAACAGGCGCCGTGGATTTCCTCCACGGTCAGGCCGTGGCGGAAAGCCTGGGCGATGACGCGCAGACGATCAGGGGTGGGCATCGCCAGGGCGCGCAGGACCGCGGCGCGGCCGGTGTCGGGATCGTCCGACCCCTCGATGTCGACTTCGTCCAGGCCGGCCAGGCCAGTCTCCAGGCCGCGCAGGGCCTTCTGTAGGCTCTCGGCGAAGGTGCGGCCGATGGCCATGACCTCGCCAACCGACTTCATGGCGGTGGTCAGGTGGGGCTCGGAGCCCGGATACTTCTCGAAGGCGAAGCGGGGGATCTTGGTGACGACATAGTCGATGCTGGGCTCGAAGGAGGCCGGCGTCGCCCCGGTGATGTCGTTCATCAGCTCGTCGAGGGTGTAGCCCACGGCCAGGCGGGCGGCGACCTTGGCGATGGGGAAGCCGGTGGCCTTGGAGGCCAGGGCCGAGGACCGTGAGACCCGAGGGTTCATCTCGATCACCACCATGCGGCCGTCGGCGGGATTGACCGCGAACTGGACGTTGGACCCGCCGGTCTCGACCCCGATCTCGCGCAGCACGGCGATCGAGGCCGCGCGCATGATCTGGTATTCCTTGTCGGTCAGGGTAAGCGCCGGGGCGACGGTGATCGAGTCCCCCGTGTGCACCCCCATCGGGTCGATGTTCTCGATGGAGCAGACGATGATGCAGTTGTCGGCCTTATCGCGGACCACCTCCATCTCGTACTCTTTCCAGCCGAGCACGCTCTCCTCGATCAGCACCTCGGTGGTGGGGGAGAGGTCCAGGCCGCGCTCCACGATCTCGCGGAACTCCTCGACATTGTAGGCGATGCCGCCCCCGGTGCCGGCCAGGGTGAAGGACGGGCGGATGATGGCCGGCAGGCCGACGAACTCCAGGCCTTCCAGGGCCTCGTCCATCGAGTGGGCGGCCTTGGACTTGGGACTCTCGAGGCCCAGCTTGTCCATGGCGTCGCGGAATTTCTGGCGGTCCTCGGCCCTGTCGATGACGTCGGCCTTGGCCCCGATCATCTCCACGCCGTACTTGGCCAACACGCCGGAGGCTTCCAGGGCGAGCGCGGTGTTCAGCGCTGTCTGGCCTCCCATGGTGGGCAGCAGGGCGTCCGGGCGTTCCTTGGCGATGATCTTCTCGACCATCTCGGGCGTGATCGGCTCGATATAGGTGGCGTCGGCCACATCGGGGTCCGTCATGATCGTGGCGGGGTTCGAATTGACCAGCACGATGCGGTAGCCCTCGGCGCGCAGAGCCTTGCACGCCTGGACTCCCGAGTAGTCGAACTCGCAGGCCTGGCCGATGATGATGGGGCCGGCGCCGATGATCAGGATCGAGGAGATGTCTGTGCGTTTGGGCATCGTTCGGTCCGCGCATAAGGGCGGCGCCGCGTGGCCGCGCGCCGTTCCCGTTCAATCTGTAGGTTAAGGCGCCCGTTTAGAGAGGGAGTCGGGCCTGCGCAAGCGGGCAGGGCGCCCCTGGGGAGACTCTCCTTTGCGGGCCTCGGATAGCGCGCAAAGAAAATGGGCCGGCGCGGACGCCAGCCCATTCCCCGGTGCTCAGCGGAGCGCGAAGCTCCGCGGCGGTCTTAGACCTGCAGGTTGCCCGCAGACATCTTGCCGCTGCGCTTGTCGCGCTCGAGTTCGAAGGTGACCTTCTGGCCCTCGTCCAGCGAACGCAGGCCGGCGCGCTCAACGGCGGAGATGTGCACGAACACGTCCGCGCCGCCGTCGTCGGGCTGAATGAAGCCGTAACCCTTGGTGCCGTTGAACCATTTCACGGTGCCGGTAGACATAGAGATATTCGTCCTTGGATAGATATTTCCCACGCCCGAAACATTCGGACGGGGGATCAAAAGTCGGGGGATCGGGAGCCCGGTCCGGTGCGTTCATGGACGCGTCGAAAGTCAGCCGAACCTACGAGTTTGACCCGGCCATCTTGGCGCAAAACCACTTTGAAAGCAAGGTGACGACGCGTTGCTGTCTAGCAGTCGACAGAAGAAGCAACGCCCATACTCAGGGTCCGGCCCTGGTCATCTGCACATGGATTTTCTTGCCGCCGTGCTGTTCGCCGGGGGACGCAAGCCGTGATGCGCCGCCAGCCTGACGCGCGCCAAGGCCCTGGTCCAAGCTCCGTCGACGCTTCCTCAACAGGCGTTAACCATGATTTTACAGCCAAGCCTCAGCCTGTGAGTCCACAAACTCGGGCTGGGATCTCGTCATGTCTGCATTCGCACGCGCGCTCGGGCAACCGCCGGCGGACGCCGCGTCCCTCAAGGGGGATGGCGGCACAGGGGCGCCCACCTCACTCGTGGCCCTGACACGATATGGCTTGGAACGGCAGGCGAGGGGGGACTTCCAGGCGGCCGTAGAGGCCTTCCGGGCGGTGGCCGGCGCCGCGCCCCGCCAGGCCCTGGTCTGGAACAACCTGGCGCTCGCGCTCGGCGGGTTGGGGGACCACGAGCAGGCCGCCATCGCCCTGCGCAAGTCCCTGGACATCGACACCAGCCAGGTTTCGGCCTGGGTCAGCCTGGCCGCCTCGCTGCTTCAGCTGGGGCGCCCGGAGGAGGCCGAGAGCGCCTGCGACGGCGCCATCGCCCGCGACCCCGACAATGCAGACGCCTGGCAGATCCGCGCCATGGTCCTGGCTGGCCGTGACGACTTCGTCGGCGCGGCGGCCGCCTTCGCCCGCACCATCGAGATCGCTGGCGAGACCGGCGCCCTGCGCGCCAACCTGGGGGTGACCCTCTTCAAGTCCGGCGCCTTCCACAAGGCGCAGCGCAACTTCGAAGCGGCCATGGCCCTGGAGGCCGACGCCGAGGAGATCGTCGAGATGGCGCGTCTGTGCCGGTTTGTGGTGGCGGGCCTCGACGGCGACATGGCCCGCGTCACCACTGTCAGTCGGGAGCTCACCAGCGTTGCGGAGACCGACACCCTCTTCAAGACCGCGCTGCTCTGCCTGGACTGGGCGGGACACAAGGGCCCCGCGGCCCTGATCGCCCAGACCTGGACATCCCAGCGCCCGGGCAACCTGGAGGCCCGGCACATGGCCGACGCCGCAATGGGCCGCCCGGTTGAGCGCGCCCCGGCGGCCTTCGTGGCCCAGCACTTCGACGGCATGGCCGAGCAGTTCGACGAGAAGCTGTTGGGCCGCCTGGGCTACCGGGCCCCAGAGGAGATCCGCAACCTGATCGCCACCTGGATTGAGGCCGACGCTTCCCTGGACGTGCTGGACATCGGCTGTGGCACCGGGCTGTGCGGCCCGGTCCTGCGCCCCTACGCCCAGCACCTGAACGGCGTCGATCTCTCCGACGGCATGCTGGCCAAGGCCCGCGAGGGCGGCCTCTATGACGAACTGTGGTGCGCTGACCTGTTGGACACCCTGAGCCAGGCCGGCGCCCGGTGGGACATGATCGTAGCTAGCGACACCTTCCCCTATGTCGGGACCCTGGGCGGCGTATTCGACGGCGCCGTGGCGACGCTGAAGCCTGGAGGCCTGCTGGTCTTCTCCACAGAGGCCGCGGATGGCGACGGCGTCACCCTGCGCGGCAATGGTCGGTACGCTCACGGGCGGGGTTACATCGCCGACCTCGCGGCCGGGCGCTTCGACATCGTCGAGCGCAGGTCCACCATGCTCCGCCGCGAGGCCGGGGTGGCGCTTGAGGGCGACTACTTCCTGATGCGCAAGATCTAGCGGCTCGAGGCCGCCTTAGGCCTTGCCAGCGGCGGTCGGCTTGGGGCAGCTTCGCCGCCAGCCTTCCGCCGGAAAAGACACACACTTGCCCGCGACCTCTGCGATCGATCCGCTGACCGAGTTGATGCCGAGGATCGCCGCGGGCGACCGCGCAGCCCTGCGACAACTTTACCAGGCCACCTCTGCGAAGCTATTTGGCGTCTGCCTTCGTATCCTCTCCAACAGAGATGAAAGCGAAGACGTGCTGCAAGAGGTCTACATCACGATTTGGCGTCGCGCCGACCGCTTCGAAGCGGGCCGGGCCAGCGTCATGACGTGGATATCCACCATCGCCCGCAACCGCGCCATCGACCGGCTGCGGGCTCGCGGGCCCCTGGCCTACGCCGAGCAGGTGGAAGAGCTGGAGATCGACGACGGCCTACCGCGGGCCGACGCGCTGCTGGAGGCCACCCAGGACGGCGAAGCCCTTGGCAGGTGCCTGTCGGAACTGGACGAGCGCACCGAGAAGGTGATCCGCACCGCCTTTTTCGAGGGCGTCACCTACGAGGCCCTGGCGGCCCGGATGGAGGCCCCGCTGGGTACGGTGAAGAGCTGGATCCGCCGTGGCCTGGCCAAGCTCAAGGGGTGCCTTGAGTCATGAGCGAACCCCTTACCCCCAACATGCCCGAGGATGAGGCCTTCGCCGCCGAGCACGCCCTGGGCGTGTTGAACGCCGGCGAGCGTGCCGCAGCGGAATTGCGCATGGCCCGCGAACCTGCCTTCGCCGCCCATGTCGAGGCCTGGCAGGCGCGACTTGCGCCGATGCTTGCCGCTGTGTCGCCCGTGGAGCCGCCCGCCGGCCTCTGGCCCCGTATCGAGCGCGGCCTGCCCGCCAACGACAACGAAGGCCGCGGCGCGAGATTCTGGCGTGCCTGGGCCATGGGCGGGATGGGGCTGGCCGCCGCCAGCCTGGCCGCCGTCGTAGTCCTGGCCACCCGGCCGCCCGAGATCATCGCGCCGCCGACGCCAGGCGAACTGCTAAACGCCCGACTCGACACCAGCGGAGGCCAGCACCTGTTTGTCGCCGCCTACGATCCGGTGCGTCAGAAGCTGATCGTCACCTCGCTGGTGGCGCCGGGGACCGACCCGATCCACGTCCACGAACTGTGGCTGATCCCTGCGGACGGCAAGCCACGCTCGCTCGGCCTCATCGCGCCAGGGACCTCCAAGAGTATGGCCATGCCGGAGGGATTGCCGGCCCTTACCACAGAAGGCGCGTCCATCGCTGTCTCCGTGGAGCCGCTGGGCGGCTCGACGCAGGACGGACCTTCCGGTCCGGTGGCGGCGATCGGCAAGCTCGCCCGGATTTAATTTCCTGTCCCTGCGTCTGGAGAAGTTTCCAGACCGTATTCCTGGCATCGCCGCCCCGTGGCGAGCAGAATTTCAAGGGACCAGAACATGAAGATCAACAACATCGTCGCGCTCGCGGCAGGCATCTCAATCTCGTTTGCTGGCGTCAACATGGCCTCTGCTCACGCGATGGATCAGAAGACTGTGATGGTCGGCGGCGCCGCCATGTATCCTTCCAAGAATATCGTAGAGAACGCCGTCAATTCGAAGGATCACACCACCCTGGTCGCCGCCGTGAAGGCCGCGGGTTTGGTGGAGACGCTGTCGGGGTCTGGCCCCTTCACGGTGTTCGCACCCACCAACGCCGCGTTCGCCAAGCTGCCGGCCGGAACCGTGGAGACCCTGGTGAAGCCTGAGAGCAAGGCCGCCCTCAGCAACATCCTGACCTATCACGTGGTCCCGGGCCGCCTGACCGCGATGGATCTCACCGCCCAGATCAAGGCAGGTGGCGGCAAGGCCATGCTGAAGACCGTGCAGGGCGGAGATCTGACCGTCTCCGCCATGGGTGACATGGTGATGCTCACCGACGCCAAGGGCGGCATGTCCCACGTCACCATCGCCAATGTCATGCAGTCCAATGGCGTGATCCACGTCGTCGACACGGTCCTGATGCCGTAGCACTCGGGGGCCGGCGAAAGCCGGCCCCCGTCGAGCCGTTGCTCTGGCTCAGGTTGCGGCACGCGTCGTCGCGAAGAGCGTGTTCAGGTCTCGCCCGGAGATTTCGCCGTCGGTGAAGGCGACGCTGCCGGAGTCCCGCAGCATTTCGGCCGAGCGCCTCACCAAGCCCAGCGCCGCGCGCGCCAGGGACCCGCCGACGCTGATCCGCCGCACGCCGGCCGCCAGCAGCTCGTGAGCGTCGCCCGACGAGCCGCCGAGGCCCAGGACCAGATTCACCGGACCCACGATCTCCCGCACCAGGGTTCGGGCCGTCGGCAGGTCGGTCACGCCCGGTAGGAAGACGCAGTCCGCCCCAGCCTCAAGATACAGATTGGCGCGGCGGATGGAGGCGGCGAGCGGATCGTCTTAGCCCACCAGCCAGGCGTCGGTGCGGGCGTTGATCACCAGGTCGGAGCCGCGCGCGATCAGCGCCTTCTGCGCGCCGGCGATCCGCTCAGCCGCTTGGCGCGGCTCGTAGAGGCGTTCCTCGCCGACCGGCTTGTCCTCGATGTTGCAGCCCGCCAGGCCGATCTCCACGGCCTGCAGGACGCAGTCGGCGACGTCCTCGGGGCGGTCGCCGTACCCCGCCTCCAGGTCGCCGCTCACCGGTAGGGTGACCGCCTCGACGATTTGGCCGCAGCGGTCGAACATTTCCTGGCGCGTCACCCCCAGTCGCGGGTCGCTGACCCGGTAGTCCTGCTTGCCCAGGGAGAAGGCGATCCCGGCGCTGGTGGTCCCGATGGCGGGAAACCCGGCCGCCGCCAGGATCAGGGCGCTGCCGGCGTCCCAGGCGTTGGGCATGATGAAGCCGGAGGTGTGCAGGTTTCTGAAGGAATGGGCCGCCTGCTGTTGTCGGGTCATGAGAGCCTCTTTGATGGAGCGGGCGTTTTACGTAGCTGGACAGGGGGCATTCGCCAAATGCATATAAATGGTCGGAATGATCAGGGATTTGCATGGACACTGAGGCGCTGCGGACCTTCGTCATGATCGCGCGGACGGGCGGGTTCTCCGGGGCGGCCGAGCGGATGGGGCGGTCGCAGCCGGCGATCAGCCGGCGGATCGCGCTGCTGGAGGCGGAGCTCCAGATGCCGGTGTTCGAGCGTCTGGCGGGCGGCGTGGCCCTCAGCCAGGCGGGCGAGGCCCTGTTGCCGCATGCTGAGCGGGTGCTGGCCGCGCTGGAGGACGCCTCGAGCGCCATGCGGGTGCTGCAGGCCGGCGAGGGCGGGCCGATATCGGTGGCCGTGGTGGGCACCTTGGCCGGCTCCGATCTCGCCCAGGCCCTGAGGCGGTTCGCCGCGCAGTTCCCGAAGGTGGCCCTGACCCTGCGCACCGCCACCAGCGTCCAGATCAGCGATCTGGTGCGGCGCGGCGAGGCGACCCTGGGCCTGCGCTACTTCGAGGACCCGTCACCAGACCTGGAGAACCGCGCCTGCGCCCCCGAGGCCCTGGTGGTGGTCTGCGCGCCCGACTATCCGCTGGCGGGGGGGAAGGTCGTCAGCCTGCGTGATCTGCGAAACGAGCCCTGGCTCGGCTTCCCGCCTCCGGAGGGACGGGACGAACGGTGGTCGGGGATGCTGTCGGCCCAGTTTCTGACCCGCGGTGTGGCGGAGGTCCGGTTCACGGCCGTGGATAGCCTGACGGCGCAGAAGCGGCTGGTGGAGGCGGGCTTTGGACTGGCTCTGATGCCGGTCAGCGCCGTGGCTGAGGAACGCGCCGCGGGGAGCCTCGCCGCCATTGCGGTCGCTGACCTGGCGGTCTCCAATCCAGTCAGCCTGATCACCCGCAAGGGCGGCTATGTCAGCCCCGCGGCGCAGGGCCTGATCGAGGCTTTGACCGCCTAGGCCTTCCGGGCGTCCATCAGGCCCGCGAACCTTTCGAACAGGTAGAGGCTGTCGGTTGGGCCCGGCGAAGCCTCAGGATGGTGCTGCACCGAGAAGACCGGGCGGCCTTCCAGCTGCAGGCCGGCGTTGGTGCCGTCGAAGAGCGAGACGTGGCTCTCCTTCACCGGGGCCGGCAGGCTGTCGCGGTCGACGGTGAAGCCGTGGTTCATGGAGACGATCTCCACCTTGCCGGTGGTGAGGTCCTTCACGGGATGGTTCGCGCCATGG
>NZ_JANPJP010000103.1:0-16789 GCF_031425575.1 Phenylobacterium sp. | reverse complement strand
CGTCATCACCGGCGACAGCTTGGCCTTGATGTAGTTGGCGTTGAGCACCGCGTCCTCGGCGACCTGACGCAGGCCATCGGTCCCGTGGCTGAGCATGTAGGCATAGGCTCGCACGAACATGCCCATCTGGCCGTGGAAGGCCACCATGCGGCCGAAGGTCTCGGCGGCCTCATCCTGCGCCTCCTCCACCAGCTTGAAACCCTCGCCCGAGCTCACCACCCAGGGGGTCGGCGCATAGGGCGCCAGGGCGTCAGACAGCACCACCGGACCCGCGCCGGGGCCACCGCCGCCGTGGGGCGTGGAGAAGGTCTTGTGCAGGTTGATGTGCATGGCGTCGACGCCCAGGTCGCCCGGGCGCACCCGACCGACGATGGCGTTGAAGTTGGCGCCGTCGCAGTAGAAATAGGCCCCGGCCGCGTGGGTCAGGCGGGCGATATCGATGATGTCGCGCTCGAACAGGCCGCAGGTGTTGGGATTTGTGACCATGATCGCCGCCACCTCCGGCGACAGCTTGGCCTCCAGGTCGGCGAGGTCGACCCGGCCGTCGGCGGTCTGGGCGATCTCGGTGACGTCATAGCCGACAAAGGCCGCGGTGGCCGGGTTGGTGCCATGGGCGGAGGTGGGCACCAGGACAGTACGGCGACGCCCCTGGCCCTTGGCCTCGTGGGCCGCCTTGATGGCCAGCAGGCCGCACAGTTCGCCGTGCGCCCCGGCCTTAGGCGACAGGGCCACGGCGGGCATGCCGGTGAGCGTCTTCAGCCAGTGGGCCAGGCGGTCCATCAGCTCCAGGGCGCCCTGGGTCGTCGACTGGGGCGCCATCGGGTGCAGGTCGCCGAAGCCGGCGAGGCGGGCCATCTTCTCGTTGAGCCGCGGGTTGTGCTTCATCGTGCACGAGCCCAGCGGATAGAGGGCCAGGTCGATGGCGTGGTTCTTCTGGGACAGGCGCACATAGTGGCGCATGGCCTCGGGCTCGGACAGACCGGGTAGGCCGATGGGCGCGGCGCGGACCAGGTCGCCCAGGTCCGAGGCGTCATGGGCGGGCAGGTCGAAGTCGACGCCGGTCTTGTCCCAGCCGCCCATCTCGAAGATCAGGGCCTCGTCCTGCAGCAGCCCGCGGGCGCCGGTCAGCGAGGTGTGGGCGGAGGCGACGCCGGACGCCTGGGGCTGGGTCGGACGGCCGATATTGGACATGGCCATCAGGCGGTCCTCCCCTTCAGGGCGTTGGCGAAGGCGGCGATATCATCCCGCGTCGTGGTTTCTGTGGCGGCCACCAGCAGCACGTCGTCCATCCCGGCCTTGGGGTCGAGGCGGCTGAAGGGCACGCCGGCCACCACGCCGTCGGCCAGCAGGGCCTCGACGACCTCGGTGGCCTTGCCGGGAACCCGGATGGCGAACTCGTTGAAGAACCGCGGCGACAGAATCTCGACCCCCGGCACGGCGGCCAGCGCCTCGCGCAGTTCCCGGGCCCGGCTGTGGTTCAGGGCCGCGAGCTCGCGCAGGCCGCGCTCCCCCAGCAAGGTCATGTGGATGGTGAAGGCCAGCGCGCAGAGGCCCGAGTTGGTGCAGATGTTGGAGGTCGCCTTCTCGCGGCGGATATGCTGCTCGCGGGTGGACAGCGTCAGGACGAAGCCGCGCGCGCCCTCGGCGTCCACGGTTTCGCCGCAGAGCCGGCCCGGCATCTGGCGCACGAACTTCTCACGCGCCGCGAAGAGGCCGATATAGGGGCCGCCATAGTTCAGGCCGACCCCGATGGACTGGCCCTCCCCCACCGCGATGTCCGCGCCCATCTCGCCCGGCGACTTCAGCAGGCCGTAAGAGACCGCCTCGGTGGTCACCACGATGAGCAGGGCGCCTGCGGCGTGGGCGGCCTGCGCGATCTGGCTCACGTCAGTGACGACGCCGAACACATTGGGAGTCTGGACCACGACACAGGCGGTGTCGGCGTCGATGGCCGAGAGCACGTCGGCCTCGGCGTCGATGGCCACGGCCTGGCGGGTGATGTCCATGCCCTCGGCATGGGCGATGGTCTGGGTGACCGCCGCATAGTGCGGATGCAGGCCGCCCGACAACACCGCCTTCTTCCGGCGGGTGACCCGCTGGGCCATCATCACGGCCTCGGCGCAGGCGGTGGAGCCGTCGTACATTGAGGCGTTGGCCACCTCGAGCCCGGTCAGGGCCGCCACCTGGGTCTGGAACTCGAATAGCACCTGCAGAGTGCCCTGGGCGATTTCCGGCTGGTAGGGCGTGTAGCTGGTGAGGAACTCCGAGCGCTGGATGATGTGGTCCACCGTCGCCGGCACATGGTGCTTGTAGGCCCCCGCCCCGCAGAAGAACGGGCCCGCCCCGGCCGGACGGTTCCTGGCCGCCAGGGCCGATAGAGCGCGCTCAACCTCCATCTCGCCGGCGTGCAGCGGCAGGTCGAAGAGGTCAGCCTTGCGGGCGGCGGCGGGGACGTCGACGAACAGGTCGTCGATGGTGGCCGCGCCGATGACGCCGAGCATCTCGGCCCGGTCGGCCGGGGTCAGGGGTAGGTAACGCATGGGTGCTTACAGGGTCCCGAGATAGGTTTCGTAGGCGTCGCGGTCCATCAGGGCGTCGTACTGGCCCTTGTCGGCGATCTTCAGCTTGGCGAACCAGCCGCCGGACTCCGGCGTGGCGTTGACCGTCTCGGGCGCGTCGCCCAGCTCGGTGTTGGCCTCGACCACCTCGCCTGAGATGGGAGCGTAGACATCGGAGGCCGCCTTCACGCTCTCCACCACCGCCAGGCCGTCGCCCGCCTTCACGGTCTTGCCGACGTCGGGGGTCTCGACGAACACCACGTCGCCCAGTTGCTCGGCGGCGTAGGCGGTGATGCCGATGGTGGCCACGTCGCCCTCGAGGACGACCCACTCATGATCCTTGGTGAAACGCATCGGGGTGATCTCCTCAGATCTTGCGGACATAGCGATTGGGAACGAAGGGCATGCGCACGACCTCGGCGGCCTGCGGCTTGCCCCGGACGATGACTTTCAACGGGGTCCCCAGCGCGGCCAGGGCCGGCGGCACGAAACCCATGGCGATGGGATAGCCCAGGCTCGGCGAGAAGCCGCCGGAGGTGATGACGCCGACCACGACGCCCGACCCGTCGGCGATCTCCGCGCCCTCGCGGGCCGGGGCGCCTTCCAGCACCTTCAAGCCGACACGCTTGCGCGTCGGGCCCTCGGCCAGCTCCTTGGCGATGCGAGACGCGCCCGGGAAGTCGCGGGCCTCGCGGCGCTTCACCGAGACGGCGAAGGCCAGGTCGGCCTCGATGGGGCTGACGGTCTCGTCCACGTCATGGCCGTAGAGCGGCAGGCCGGCCTCCAAGCGCAGGGAGTCGCGCGCGCCCAGGCCGATGGGACGGACCCGCTCGTCCTCCAGCAGCAGGTTCCAGATCGTCTCGGCCAGATGGGCCGGTACGGAAATCTCGTAGCCGTCCTCGCCCGTATAGCCCGAGCGTGAAATGAGGATATTGGTCCCGAAGCCCGGCATCGCGCGGCTATCCATGAACACCATGCGCTGGGCCGCAGGCAGGTGACGGCCGATGACGGCGGCGGCCTCGGGACCCTGGATCGCCAGCAGGGCGCGGTTCTCGAGACGTTCGATCGTGACCTGGCCGGCCAGCTCGTTGTCGATGACCTTGAAGTCGTTGTCCTTGCAGGCGCCGTTGACCACCACGAACAGGCCGTCGTCGTCGGGGCGGGCGGCCATCAGGTCGTCGATCACCCCGCCCTTCTTGTTGAGCAGGACCGAATAGCGCTGCTTACCGGGCTTCAGGCCGATAAAGTCGCCAGGCGTGATCTCCTCGAAGGCCGAGAGCGGCGAGACGCCCCGCAGCCGGGCCTGGCCCATGTGGGAGACGTCGAACAGGCCGGCGTGCTCGCGGGTCCAGAGATGCTCCTTCAGCACGCCGTCCTTGTACTGGACCGGCATGGAGTAGCCCGCGAAGGGCACCATGCGCGCACCGGCGGCCAGGTGCGCGGCGGCGAGCGGGGTGGTCTTCAGGGCTTCATCGGTCACGCATGAGACTCCGGCTGACGATTGCAGGCGCAGACGGAAAAGCTCCGCCGTCGCCCTGCCCCCGCTGTCCTTGGGCCTGAGAGATTTCAGGTGGGAGGCCCACCCTTGCTCCTTCGGCGAGCGCTCCAGAGGGGGCACTACTTTCCAGCGTTCATCAGCCTTCGCGGTCCGTTTGCCTGAGCGTTTCCGGGGCGGTTGCGCCTTCGGCTCCGGGCTCGAGGCCCGGTCTCTCCCGCGAGAGTCGAGGCGGAACCTGTTCGAAGGGCCCGCGGGAGTCAACGCGCAAAGTCGAAGGGCCCAGCGACATGCGCGGGTTGACCTGCAGAAGTCCGATCGCGGCCGCCTTGTGGTCGCTACATCCGCGCCGGCGCGGCGATTCCCAGCAGGTCGAGAGCCTGCTCCAGCTGGCGCAGGGTGGTTGCCGCCAGGGCCAGGCGCGAAGAACAGACCACCGGTTTGGCGATCAGGATCGGACAGGCGGCGTAGAAGCGGCTGAAGGCCTGGGCCAGCTTGAAGGCGTGCTCGGCCACGAAGTGCGGCGCCCGCTTCTCATAGGCGTCGGTGAGCGCCTGGTCGAAGGCGTCCAGCAGCAGGACAAGATCGCGCTCGGCTGGGTCGGACACCGTGATCGGGCCGGTGGCGACACCCTGGTCGGCCGCCTTGCGCAGCAGGGATTTCACCCGCACCGCCTGATACAGCAGATAGGGACCGGTCTTGCCCTCGAAGCTGGAGAAGCGGTCGAGGTCGAAGACATAGGAGGTGCCGCGGAAGTTCTGCAGATCGGCGAACTTCAGGGCCGCGACGGCCACCTTGTGGGCGGTGTCGTCAAAGGCGTCGGGGTCGAGTTCGGCGCCCAGGTCGGCCTCCCGCAGGCGCTCGCGCGCCTTGGTGCGGGTCATTTCGATCAGGTCGTTGAGCTTCAGCACCCCGCCCTCGCGGGTCTTGAAGGGCTTGCCGTCGGTGCCGTTCATGGTGCCGAAGCCAATGTGCTCCAGGCTGCCTTCCGGCGCGTAGCCGGCCAGGTAGGCGGCGCGGAACACAACCTCGAAATGGTCGGCCTGCCGCTGATCCACCACATAGAGCACCTGGTCGGGATCAAAGCTCTTCTTCCGGTCCAGCACGGTGGCCAGATCGGTGGTGCCATACATGGCCGAGCCCTCCGACGAGACCACCAGCAGGGGCGGCAGGTCGCGCTTGTCCCCCTGGCGGGCCACGCGGATGATCCGGGCGCCCTGGTCGTCCACCAGCAGGCCCTTGTCGTCCAATTCCCTGACCATCGGCGCGATCAGGTCGTCGACGTCGCTCTCACCCTTCCAGAGGTCGAAATCGACCCCGAGGGCGTGGAAGTCCCGCTCCAGGGCCACCTTGGTCACCCGGGCGAAGTGCCGCCAGAGCAGGTGATAGCCGGGCGTCTTGGCCTGAAGCTCGGCGGTCATCCGGCGGGCCCGCTCGCGATACTCGATCTCGGCCTTCCCTCTGGCCGCGGCCAGGGGATAGAGGCGGTCGAGATCCTCCAGGCTGACCCGGTCGTGCAGGGCGGCGAAGGCGGTCTTTTCCTCCTCCGCCGACACCGGCTGTTTGCGGCTATTGAGCTGCTCCACCAGGGCCTTGATGAAGGGATCCTCGTCCATCACCGCGCCGATGATGAGGCCCATCTGGTAACCCCAGTCGCCGAAGTGGGCGTCGCCCACCACCAGGTCGCCCCGAAACCGGTAGATGCGCTTGATGGCCTCGCCGATGATGGAAGACCGAAGGTGGCCCACATGCATCGGCTTGGCCACGTTGGGGCCGGCATAGTCCACCAGGATGCGCCGGCGGGCCTCCACCACCGACGCGCCCAGGCGCGGATCAGCGGCGATCTCGTTGGCGCGCCCGGACAGCGCGGTGTCGGAGACCCGCATGTTGATGAAGCCGAGACCCGCGATCTCGACGACCGACAGGCGCGGATCGGCGGCCAGGGTCGCGGTGACCCCGGCGGCGATCTCGCGGGGATCGCGGCGCGCGGTCTTGGCCGCGGCCAGCGCCCCATTGCATTGGAAGTCCGCCAGGTCGGGCCGGTCGGACGGCGTCACGCGTCCGAGCTCAGCCGGCAGGCCCGCGGCGGCGAAGGCGGCGGCGACCGCTTCGCTCAGGCCCCGTTTCAGATCGCTCATTGACGGTCGGTCGTCCCCGCCGCGGCGACGGCCGCTGTGCCCGCGTTCACCCGGAAGCGCTTGCCGTCACGGTTGAAGGCCGCCATCTGCGGCGTCACGTCGAAGCCCACGAGGATCTCGAAATTGGCGCCGCTGGTGGTGTCCTTGGCGCGCGGGATGGTGATCTGCGCCATCTTCTCGGTGGCGTAGACGCGGTCCTGGCTGGGGCCGAAGCTGACCGGCAGGTCGAAGTACTGCTTGGCGATGATCGCCTCGTTGCGCTTCGTGACGGCCACCCAATAGCGATAGTTCTTGGACGAGCCCTGGGCCTGCGGGCCCTTGCCCAGTTCGAACAGCACTTCCATCTCGACCTGGATCGGCTGGTCGTCCTTGTACTGGCAGCCGGCCGAGATGCCTTGGATCTCGCCCGAATAGGCGACATTGGCCGAGGCCTCCCTGTCGTCCTTGAACTCGATGTAGCGCCCGGCGTCGTAGAGCACCTTCACGTAGGGGCACGGACCGGCGTTGCGCAGGGCCTGCAGCGGCGCCTGAACGTCGTTCCACTCTTCCTTGGACTTCTTCTTCTTGGCCGCCTCCTGCTCCTGGCGCTGCTGGTCGCGGCGCGGCGCCTGGGCCAGGGCGATTTGCGGCAGGGCGACCGCGGTGGCCAGGAAGGCGCAGGCGGCAAGCAAAAGAGAACGGCGCATGGGGTCGTCCAGACAGAGAAGCGGGGCGCGGAGGTCCGCGCGGGTCGGCCTGTACTACTGGCTATCGATTGAGGCCGCAACGCGGCTGGCGGTGGAGCCTCCGGACGCCTAGTTTGGGCGCATGTCCGAAGCGCCCCTCGCCCGCCGCCCCCTGACGGTCCTACTCGCCACCCCGCGCGGCTTCTGCGCCGGCGTCGACCGCGCCATCCAGATCGTGGAGCGCACCCTCGAGAAGTATGGCACCCCGGTCTATGTGCGCCACGAGATCGTCCACAACCGCCATGTGGTGGACCGGCTGAAGGCGCTGGGCGCCATCTTCGTCGAGGAGCTGGACGAGTGTCCCACCGACCGCCCAGTGGTGTTCTCCGCCCATGGCGTGCCCAAGTCGGTGCCGGCCGACGCCAAGTCGCGCAACATGTTCTATCTCGACGCCACCTGCCCCCTGGTCTCCAAGGTCCATGTGGAGGCCCAGCGCCATTACGACGCCGGCATGGAGATCGTGCTGATCGGCCATGCCGGTCACCCGGAGGTCGTCGGCACCATGGGCCAACTTCCGGAGGGCGCGGTCACCCTGATCGAAACCGTGGAGGACGCGCGCGCCTTCACGCCCAAGGATGCGACCAACGTCGCCTTCGCCACCCAGACGACCCTGTCGGTGGATGACACCGCGGCCATCGTGGCGGCCCTGCGCGAGCGGTTCCCGGAGATCTCGGCGCCGCACAAGGAAGACATCTGCTACGCCACCACCAACCGCCAGGAGGCGGTCAAGAGCGTTGCGGCCCGCAGCGACGTCCTGCTGGTGCTGGGTTCGGCCAATTCCTCCAACTCGGTGCGCCTGGTGGAGGTGGCCATGCGCGAAGGCGTCGCCCAGGCACACCTGATCGACGATGCAAGCTTCCTCGACCTCGCCTGGATCGACGGCGCCCGGACCGTCGGCGTCACCGCCGGCGCCTCGGCGCCCGAGGTGCTGGTGCAGGGGGTGATCGATGCCTTGCGCGCGGTCTTCGACGTCACCGTGGAGGAGGTCGACGCCGTCCGCGAGACCGTCAGCTTCAAGCTGCCCCGGGTGCTGGTGGAAGGCTAGAAACCGAGCGGGCCCGAATCCAGGCCGCCAGCGCCTCGATATCGCGCTCCCCGCCCGCGACCGAAAGCACCGTCAGGGCCGCCTCTGCGGCATCAGCTGTCAGCCGCCGGCCGTTCTTCATCAGGAAGAGGCCCATGGCCAGATAGGCCGCGCGCTTGTTTCCGTCCGTGAAGGGATGGTTGCTGGTGATCGCGATGAGGTACGACGCCGCCAGGACGCAGACATCCTCCTCGCCTTCGTAGTGAAAGAGATTGGCGGGTCGGCCCAGGGCTGACTCGAGGAGCGCCTCATCTCGCAGCCCAGGGGCTCCGCCATGCAAGGCGATGCTGCGATCGTGCAGGACAACCAAGCCTTCCTTGGTGATCCAGCGGGGCTCGCGCTTCACTTGGCCAGGGCGCGGAAGGTGTCGCGGTACTGATCCATGAACTCTTCGCCCAGCGCGATCTCCTCGGCGACTTCTGCGCTGTAGGCCGAAAGCCGCATCTCTCCGCCCGGACCCTCCGTCAGGTAGAGGGTGTCACCCTTTGCGACCCCCAGCCGCAGCAGGGCTTCCTTAGGGAGAATGAGACCGACGGAGTTGCCGATCTGGCTGAGTTTCAGCGTGATCATGCGGCCCATCGTATCGTTATAACGCACGTAATACAAGCCTCCCGCGAGGGCCCAAGACACGCCCCGTTCCAGTCGGTATCCTGACGCCCATGATCCGCGCCCTCGCCGCCTATGCCCCGCCGCCCCTGCGGCGCGCCCTGTCTGGACTCTGGCTGGACATCAAGAGCCTGCCGACCCGCCGGCCCGGCGATCCGTGGAGCGTGATCCACAATGTCGGCGACGGCGACCACTACGCCATCGGCCTGCAGGCGGTGGGCTGGCTGAGGACCTACGCGGCCCTCAAGCCCGGTGACGCGGTGTTGGACATCGGCTGCGGCACCGGGCGGATGGCGCACCATCTGACCGACCATCCCTATGCCGGGTTCGACCTCTCCAGGGCGGCGATCGGCATGTGCAGGCGCCGCTACCCGCAGTTGACCTTCGTCCACCTCGACGTCTGGAACGGCGACTACAACCGCGGCGGATCCATCGCCGAGGACAAGGTGGCCTTCCCCGCCGAGAGCGCCTCGGTGGATGTGGCCTTCGCCATGTCGGTCTTCACCCACATGCGCTTCGGAGCCATGAGCCACTACCTGAGGGAAGCCGCACGGGTGCTGAAGCCGGGGGGCCGGTTCGCCTTCACCGCCTTCTCGCCCCGCGAGGCGCAGGCCCCGCTGTTCGACTTCCAGCCCTATGACGCCACATCCAGCGTGGTGGACCCCCGCAGCCCTGAGCGGGCCATCGCCCATGATCGGGAGGCCCTGGCCCGCGCTATCGCCCAGGCCGGCCTCACGCTGATGTCCTTCCACAAGGGCAATTGGGCGGCGCCCGCCGACTATGACGGCGGTCAGGACCTGTGGGTGGTCGGCAAGGCTTGACGCCCGGCGCGGGCTCCCCCATCCCGAGCCCAGCATGGCCGTCTATACCGACATCAACGACGAGGAGCTGGCGCTCCTGCTCGCCGACTTCGACCTCGGGACCGCGGTGGCGTTCAAGGGCGTCGCCGAGGGCGTGGAAAACTCCAACTTCATGCTGGAGACCACGGTCGGGCGCTATTTCCTGACCGTCTACGAGAAGCGCATGAAGGCCGAGGAACTGCCGTTCTTCCTCGACCTGATGCGCTGGCTGGCTCACCACGACTACCCCTGCGCCTCCCCCGTCGCCGACCGCGCGGGGCGGACCATCAAGCATGTGCGCGGCAAGCTGGCCGCCATCATCGAATTCCTACCGGGCCTCTCGGTGCGCCGCCCCACCGCCGCCCATTGCCGCGAGGCGGGCGCGGGCCTGGCCCGGCTGCACCTGGCCGCACGTGGCTTCCCGGGCACGCGGGCGCCGGGTCTGGGCCAGGCTGCCTGGGCGCCGTTGTTCGCCACCCTGCGGGACGACGCCGAGGCCCTGAAACCCGGCCTGGCGGCCACCATCGGCGCCGACCTGGACCGCCTGGCCCGGACCTGGCCCCAGGGCCTGCCCCAGGGGATCATCCACGAGGACTACTTCCCCGATAACGTCTTCTTCGCCGGGGGGAAGTTCGCCGGGGCCATCGACTTCTATTTCGCCTGCGTCGACACCCTGGCCTATGATGTGGCCGTGGCTCTGAACGCCTGGTGCTTCGAGGCCGACGGCAGTTTCAACATCACCAGCGCCCGCGCCTTGGTGGCCGGCTACGAGGTCCACCGTCCCCTGAGCGCCGCCGAGCGTCAGGCCCTGCCAGTGTTGGCCCACGGGGCCGCCATGCGATTCTTCCTGACCCGGCTCGAGGCCTGGGGTTCGACCCCGGCGGGCGCCCTGGTCCGCCCAAAGGACCCGCTCGAATACGAACGCAAGCTGGCGGTCCACCGCGCGGCGCCCGACCTCGTCCTGTTCGGGGCCCAGGCGTGAGAGGGACCAAGGTGGTGATCTATACCGACGGCGCCTGCTCGGGGAACCCGGGCCCCGGCGGCTGGGGCGCGGTGCTGATCTCCGGCGGCCATCGCAAGGACATCTGCGGCGGCGAGCCGGACACCACCAACAACCGCATGGAGATGATGGCCGCGATCCAAGCGCTGGAGGCTCTCACCAAGCCTTGCGACGTCGAGCTGCACACCGACTCGACCTACGTCATGAAGGGCATCTCGGAGTGGATCCACGGCTGGAAGAAGCGCGGTTGGAAGACCGCTGACAAGAAGCCGGTGAAGAATGAGGACCTGTGGCGCCGCCTCGACATAGCCCGCGACCGCCACACCGTCGACTGGCGTTGGGTCAAGGGCCACGCCGGCCACGCGCTCAACGAGCATGCGGATTTCCTGGCCGGCAAAGGGTTGAAGGAAGCCCTGAAGGCGCGCGCCTAGCCGATCACGCCGCGTCGCCTTGAAGTCACAGTCCCGCCGGATTCGAAAGAACGTTGATCTTCACGGCTTGAAGCTTCCGTTAGGACAACCCATCTCGTTCAACAGTGAACGATATGGAGACGACCGTGCTGACACCAGACCTAGGCAATGGGCCGGCCGCGCAGGCGCATCCTTACGTCCAGGTGTTCACCGAGATCGGAGCCATCGAGCACTATCTGCGCGCCGCGGTCACCAAGCACCTGCCTGAGGGCATGACCCATGCCCAGTTCGAGTTGCTGCAGTGGTTCATGCGCTACGGCGACGGCCAGACCCCGGCCGAGCTGGCGCGCATGATGCTTATGACCAAGGGCGCGATCACCAACCTCCTGCAGAAGCTGGAGAAGATGGGCCTCGTCGCCGTGCTGGCCGACTGCGACGACCGGCGCAAGAAGCGGGTCAAGATCACCCGGGCCGGACTCGAGGTGTCCGGGGCGATCATGAAGGACATGAAGGCCAAGACCGAGGCCCTGCGCGAGGGGTTCACCGACGATGAGTTCCGCGCGGTGACCCCGTTCCTGAGGGCCCTGCGAATCTTCCTGTCGGAGATCAGCGAGCTGGGCGCACCCGCAGCAGCGCCCCGTTTATCCCCGTGACCTCGATGGGCGCGCCGAGGGCGAGGACCGCGTCCTCCTCAAGCTCCGCCGCCCACTCCTTGCCATCGATGAACACCCGGCCCGCGCGGTCGCGGAAGTCGGCCGCGGCCCGGCCGTGATGACCCACCAGTCGGGAGATGTTGTCGTTGATGTCCTGCGATTCGTTGGCCGGGCTCGAGCGCCAGAAGCGTCGGGCCAGCAGGGTGGTGACGATGGTCAGGCCGGCATAGAGGCCGATCGCCCCGACCCAGCCCATCTGAGGAAACAGCAGGGCCGCGACGGCGACGGCCGCCGCGCTGGCGGCCGGCCACAGCAGCCAGCCGGAGCCGGTGGAGACTTCGGTCGCCAGGATCAGGGCGGCGATGGCCGCCCACACCCAGAACGGATTGGCGACCACCAGTTGGATTAGGCCGTCCATGGGCTCAGGCCCCCGTCCTGGGAACCGCCGTGGGGCGCGGCGGCTGCGGAGGACGCGACTGCTGCGGCGGCTGCGGTGGGCGCGGCGGCGGATTGTCAGACTGGATCGACTTCACCAGCTCGCCGATGCCGGCGATGGAGCCCACCAGCGAACCCATGTCGGCGGGCACGATGACGGTCTTCTGCTGCGGGCTCTCGGCCAGCTTGGCGAAGGCCTCCACGTATTTGAGCGCCACGAAGTAGTTGATCGCGTTGACATCGCCGCTGGCGATGGCGTCCGAAACCAGCTTGGTGGCCTCGGCCTCGGCGCCCGCCGCCCGCTCCCGGGCCTCGGCGTCACGGAACGCCGCCTCCCGGCGGCCCTCGGCCTGGAGGATGGCGGCCTGCTTGGCGCCCTCGGCCACGGTGATGGCGGCCTGCTTCTCGCCGTCCGCCTCGGTGATCACCGCCCGGCGTTCCCGCTCGGCCTTCATCTGCCGCGCCATGGCGTTGGTGATGTCCGGCGGCGGCTGGAGATCCTTGATCTCGATGCGAGCCACCTTCACCCCCCAGGGGCTAGTGGCCTGGTCGATGACGTCCAGCAGGCGGGTGTTGATCTGGTCGCGCTGGCTCAGCACCTCGTCCAGCTCCATGTTGCCCACCACGGTGCGCAGGTTGGTCATGGTCAGCTGGGTGATGGCGTAGTCGAGATTGGTCACACGATAGGCCGCGGCCGCAGCGTCCATCACCTGGATGAAGACGATGGCGTCCACCTGGACCGAGACGTTGTCCTTGGTGATCACGTCCTGGCGCGGCACGTCCAGGACCTGCTCCATCATGTTGATGCGCCGGCCGACGCCCTCGATGAAGGGGGTGAGGAACGAGATGCCCGGCTTCAGGGTGCGGGTGTAGCGGCCAAACCGCTCCACCGTGTACTCGCGCCCCTGGGGAACGATCTTGATGGCGCCCAGCACGATGACCAGGGCGAGGATTAGGAAGGCGATAGACGCGATGGTCGCAGCGGCCATGACGAGATCTCCGACGGTGGGTCCGGAGAGCTTACCGCGGAGCTTGTTCGCCTGTCGCGTTCATCTCGAAGATGGTGGGTAAAGGTTCGCGCTCGGTCTTGATCATCACCTTGGCGAGGCGCTTGGAGATATCCAGGCCGTGGTTGGCGGCGGCCAGTTCGGCGCGGCGGCTGGCCGGGCCACAGGACTGGAACTCGGTCTGGCGCGAGGCGAAGCCGGTGTTGAAGCTTTCCTTCAGCCGCCCATCGAGGGCCGCATCGGGCTTCTCATTGCTGACCAGGTTCATCATGCGGGTCCGCCAGAACTGGTCCTCGGGGCCTGCGCAGGCCTGGCGCAGGGCATGGCTCTCCCCCAGTACATAGGCCAGGTCCACGAGGCTTTGGCGTTGCGCCGGACTGCGGTCCTGGGCGAGGACCGGGAAGGCCGCGGCGGCCAGCGCGAGGGTGAGCATCAGACGGCGCATCCCCTCACTTAAGGGAAGAACACGGTTTTTGTCATCCCGTCGCGCGCAGAAGGCGAACGCCATTCTCCTGCCGCCGGATGCGCGGAAATCGGCTAGATCTCATTGGAGTCGACCCAGGGACCCGTCATGCGTATCGCCACCCTCGCCGCCGCCATCGCCACCCTGGCGGTCGCCGCCCATGCCGCGACGCCCGCCAAGGCGCCGGCCAGGTCCGGCCCCTTCGACCTGCGCGATCCCGCCGCCCTGGTCGGCCTGCTGAAGACCATGGACGCCAAGGCGGAGATCGCGAAGACCGAGGCCACCGTGGTGTTCCTGAACATCACCACGCCGGGCGGCGACTTCGGCGCCCAGTACGTGGACTGCGACGCCAAGGGGAAGGCCTGCCGCGCCCTGGTCTTCTCCACCGCCTTCTCCGCCAAGGGCGTGAGCCTGAGCAAGATCAACGAATTCAACAAGGGACAGGTGGCCTGCCGCGCCTTCCTCGCCGACGATGGCAAGCCCAACGTCGCCTACGCCACCCTGGTGAACCTGCGGATGACCGCCGAGGAGGCCAAGCAGCACGTGGGCGTGTGGCAGGGCTGCCTGGGCAGCTTCGGGTCGTTCACGAAGGCGGTGGGCGGGTGAGCCCTAGGCCCGCTCCAAGTCCTCAACCATCGCCCAGGGCGCCGTCGCCAGGCGCGTGGCCAGGAAGTCGTACAGCACCCGCACCCTTGCCGGCCGCAGACGCCCGGGCGGCGAGACCAGGTGCAGGGCGATTGGCGGGGTTCGCCAGTCGCACATCACCGCCTCGATCGTTCCGTCCGCCAGTTCCGGCCAGACGATGAACTCCGGCTGCAGGGCCAGGCCCAGGCCGGCGCGCAGGGCCGGGATCAGGGCGTCGGAATTGTTGACCTTCAGGGGGCCCGAGACGGTGACAGATTGCTCCCCATCGTTCGCGTGGACGAACCTCCAGACCTCCGGCGTCAGGACATAGGCGTAGGTCAGGGCCCGGTGGAACAGCAGGTCGCGAGGATGCTCGGGCCGGCCGTATTGCGCCAGATAGGCCGGCGAACCCACCAGCACCAGCCGCACCCCGCATAGCCGGCGCGACAGCAGGGAGGAGTCGGCCAGGTTGCCGATCCGCAAACCGAGGTCGAATCCCTCCCCGACGAGGTCCACTTTCTGATCCGACAGGCTGAGGTCGATGGAGACCTCCGGATAGAGCCGCAGGAATTCCGGCAGCAGGGGCGCCACGTGCCGGTTGCCGAAGGACATCGGCGCGGCCAGGCGCACCAACCCCTGGGGCGTCGCCGACTGGGCGGCGGCCTCGGCCTCCACCGCCTCGCCCACGGCCAGGATGCGGCTGGCCCGCTCCAGGGCCGTGCGGCCGCTCTCGGTCAGGGCCAGCTTGCGGGAGGTGCGGTGGAACAGACTGGTCCCCAGCCGCTGCTCCAGCCGCGACACCGCCTTGGACACCGTGGCCTTTGAGAGTTCCAGTTCGACGGCGGCGCGGGCGAAGGCGCCGGTCTCGGCAACCTTGGCGAAGACCGCCCAGGCCTCGAAATCAGGAAGACGGGACATGACGATTTCCGAAACGATCTGTTTCCATCGTTTCTATTTCGGAATGCGTGGGGATGGCTACCTTGATTTCAACAGCGGCGCGGCCCTTCGGCCAGCGGTCCGCACGAGACAGGAGACCACGAGATGATCGAACGCAGAGCCTTTGACTCCCTCGGCGGCGCCAACCACGGCTGGCTCGACGCCAAGCATCACTTCTCCTTCGCCGAGTACCACGATCCCAAGCGCATGGGCTGGGGGCCTCTTCGGGTTTGGAATGATGACCGCATCGAGCCCAATTCCGGCTTCCCGCCGCACCCCCATGCGAACATGGAGATCATCACCTATGTCCGCACCGGCGCCATCACCCATAAGGACAGCCTGGGCAACGAGGGCCGCACCGAGGCCGGCGACGTCCAGGTGATGAGCGCGGGCTCGGGCATCCGCCACGCCGAGTTCAACCTGGAGAGCGAACCCACCACCTTGTTCCAGATCTGGATTCAGCCCAACAAGACCGGCGGGGCCCCCAGCTGGGGCGCCAAGCCCTTCCCCAAGGGGGACCGCGCCGGGAAGTTCGTGACCCTGGCCAGCGGCGTCGACGGCGACACCGACGTCCTGCCGATCCGCACCAATGGCCGGGTCGTGGCCGCCACCCTGAAGGCCGGTGAGACCGCCGAGTACGAACTGGGCGCCGACCGCTTCGGTTACCTGGTGCCCGCCACCGGGTCGGTGGAGGTCAATGGCGTCACCCTCCACGCCCGCGACGGCGCGGCCATCCGCGACGAGGCCACGGTCCGCGTCACCGCCCTGGAGGACGCCGAACTCGTCCTCGTTGACGCCGCCTAGACCCCTTCCCGCCCCGGTGAAAGCCGGGGCGGCCCCCTTCCTTCCTCTCCCCAGGAACACCGTCATGACCAAGGTCCTCGTCCTCTATCACTCCGCCTACGGGCACATCGAAACCATGGCCAAGGCCGCGGCCGAAGGCGCCCGCGAGACCGGCGCCACGGTGGACATCAAGCGCGTCCCCGAGACCGTGCCCGAAGAGATCGCCAGGAGCGCCCACTTCAAGCTGGACCAGGATGCCCCCATCGCCAGGATCGAGGATCTGGCCGACTACGACGCCATCATCGTCGGCGTCGGCACCCGGTTTGGCCGCATGAACTCCCAGATGGCGGCCTTCCTCGACCAGGCCGGCGGCCTGTGGGCCAAGGGCGCGCTGAACGGCAAGGTGGGCGGCGCCTTCACCTCCACCGCCACCCAGCACGGCGGCCAGGAGACCACCCTGTTCTCGGTGATCACCAACCTGCTGCACTTCGGCATGGTGGTGGTGGGCCTGGACTACGGCTTCGCCGGCCAGATGACCCTGGATGAGATCACCGGCGGCAGCCCCTACGGCGCCTCGACCATCGCCGGCGGCGACGGCTCGCGTCAGCCCAGCGAGAACGAACTGGCCGGCGCCCGCTATCAGGGCCGCAAGATCGCGGAGACCGCCGCCAAGCTGGCCGCGTAACCAACAGGTCGTCGATCCGATCTCTCCCGGAGGACGACGGCCTAGGTCGCTGCGGCTGACCCCCGGCCCGGCGAACCACGAGGGGTGGAGGCGTCCCGCGCCTCCACCCTGGTCGTTTGCGATGATCTGGGCGCCCGGCCGAGCCTAGGCTGTGACCTTCACCAGCTTGCTCGCCCGGGCGAGCGCCGTCTCGGCCTCCGCGACCAGGTTGGCCACGATCTGCGCCGCCGGCAGCACGGTGTGGATGCCCCCCGCCGACTGGCCCATGGCGAAGCAGGACTTGTCGGCGTCCAGGCCCTCGATCTGGCCGCCGATGCCGCCCATGACCCCGGCGCGGCTGGACAGCAT
>NZ_JANPJP010000102.1:0-1794 GCF_031425575.1 Phenylobacterium sp. | reverse complement strand
GTTGGCCACGATCTGCGCCGCCGGCAGCACGGTGTGGATGCCCCCCGCCGACTGGCCCATGGCGAAGCAGGACTTGTCGGCGTCCAGGCCCTCGATCTGGCCGCCGATGCCGCCCATGACCCCGGCGCGGCTGGACAGCATCGCCTGCTGCGGGAAGGGCTGGATGTCCTGGGGACGGGTCTCCCAGTCTTCGACATAGGGGTTCTTGCGCACCCGCATGGGCTTGCCGGAATAGGACCGGGTACGGACGGTATCCTCGTCGGCCGCCTCGACGATGGTCTGGCGATAGAGTTCGCCGGCGTGGGCCTCATGGCTGGCGATGAAGCGGGTGCCCATCCAGACGCCGACCGCGCCGAGCGTGAGGGCCGCGGCCAAGCCGCGGCCGTCATAGAGGCCGCCGGCCGCCACCACGGGAATCTTCACCGCCTCCACCGCCTGGGCCACCAGGGGCATGGTGCCCACAAGGCCGGTGTGGCCACCGCCCTCGCCGCCCTGGCAGATCACCGCGTCGCAGCCGGCCTGCTCGGCCTTCACCGCGTGCTTCACCGCCCCGCAGACCACCATGACCTTGAGGCCGGCCTTTTTCAGCTTCTCCATGATCGGCATGGGCACGCCCAGGCCGGCCACGAAGCTGGAGGCGCCTTCGTCGATGATGATCTCCACCGAGGCCGTCAGACTCTCCGGACTTACGGCCAGCAGGTCGACGCCGAAGGGCTTGTCGGTGAGGCTTTTGACCTTGCGCATCTCGTCGCGGATGAAGTCGGGCGTGCGGCCGGCCATGCCCAGCACGCCATAACCTCCGGCGTTGGAAACCGCCGCCACCAACTCAGCATAGGAGACGCCCCCCATGCCTGCCAGCATGATCGGGTGCTTGACCCCCAGGAGGTCACAAAGCGGGGTGTGCAGGGTCATGGCGTTTTCTCCCGAAGTCTCGTTGGGAGGCAGGATGGCGCCGCACGCCGTCCATGGGAACCATGACCCAAGGTCAGTCCTCAGAAGACGCCGTATCCGCCGTCGATCAGGAAGCTGTCGCCGGTGTGGAAGGACGAGGCGTCCGAGGCCAGGTAGACCGCCATGCCGCCGAAGTCCGCCGGCTGGCCCCAGCGGCGCATGGGCACCCGCTTGATCACCGCGTCGTTGAACCTGTCATTGCCCTGGGCGCCCGCCGTCATGTCGGTGGCGATCCAGCCGGGCAGGATGGCGTTGGCCCGCACGCCATAGCGGGCGTGCTCCACGGCGATGGCGCGGATCATCGAGATCACGGCGCCCTTGGTGGCGGCATAGGCCTCGTTCTTCGGCGCCCCGTCCAGCGCCGAGAGCGACGAAATCACCACCAGCGACCCTCCGGCTTTGTCGCCGGAACCCGCCCGCTCAACCATGTGCTTGCAGGCCTCGCGGAAGGTGAAGAACACGCCGTCCAGGTTCACTGACAGCACCTTGCGGTACATCTCGGTGGAGAATTCCGAGAAGGACGGCGCCCCGCCGCCGATCCCGGCGTTGGCGATCACCGTGTCGATGCGGCCCATCTTGGCGACCGCCTCGGCCATGCCCGCCTTGACCGCATGCTCGTCGGCGACGTCCACCACCTGGGTCAGGACCCGGACCCCGACGCTCTTGAGCTTCTCTTCGGCGTCGGCGTTCTTCTTGGGGTTGGAGCCCCAGATCACCACGTCGGCGCCGGATTGGGCCAGGGCCTCCACCATGCCAAAGCCGATGCCGCCATTGCCACCGGTGACAAGGGCCACCTTGCCGGTCAGGTCGAAGGGTTTGTAGGCCATGGCGTCTGCTCCCAGT
>NZ_JANPJP010000101.1:0-28618 GCF_031425575.1 Phenylobacterium sp. | reverse complement strand
CGCCCGGCGTCAGGTCGATGATCGACGAGCGGCTGTGGGCCGACAGGTCGAAGGTGTCGGTCCCGCCGGCGTCGTAGAGCGCCTGCATCATGGGGGTCCCCTGGGACCAGCTATAGGTGGTGTCGCCCAGGCCGGTGGTCGAATCGGCCCCGTAGCGGGCCTGCAGGGCGGCGATGTCGAAGACCATCGGGGTGGTGGGGCTGACCGGCCGTCCCATCAACCGGTTGACCCCGTCCACCAGTTCAATGGTGACGTGGTAGGTGTCCTGCGGAGAGTCGTAGGACATCACCGTGTAGCGGCTGTTGTCGTAGCCAGCGGGCAGGGTGGCGCCCGGTCCGAAGGGATGCTGCAGGCCGAGGGCATGCCCCAGCTCATGCAGCACCGTCTCGAACCCTGAGGAGCTCGGGGCGAAACTCGAGGTCTTCAAGGTCTCGTCCAGCCAGACGTCGCCCTGCCACGGCGCCAGGGCGAATCCTGGCTGGGGCGGGCGATAGGCGAAGGCCGTGGTGTCCTCGTTCCCGGTGGCGTCATTGACATCGGTGAAGGCGATGCGAATCTGGCCCGTATTGGCGACGTCGTCGGTCTCCACCAGGCTGGGGGCTATGACCTTGTCCCAGGCTTGCAGGGCCAGCCGGATGGCCGCGGCCTGGGCGTCGGTGACGGTTCCATAGTCGGCGTTGGCCTGCTCGTCGTCGACGGCGTAGGTGGGCCAGGTGCTGCCGGCCTTGGGGAAGCTGAAGGTGATCGGGCTCCCGCTCCAGGCGTTGCCCTCGTCGTACAGCAGGACGCTGGTGATCTCGGAAATGCTCGGCGCCGCCATCTTCGCCCCCCACAGGCCGACGCCGGTACGCGTCACTAAGCTCTACCTTAGCGCGACCCGCCGATACGGGGGCAAGCGCAAATTTCAGCCGGCCACCGCGCGGCCCCACTCGTTCCAGCCGGCGATGCGCGGCGTGCCCGGCAGGTACATGGTCTCCAGCCAGTCAACCTTCAGTCCGGCGGCGGGAAGGGCGGCGGCCACCGGCCGGATGATGTGGCAGCCCCCGGCCATGCGGCTCCACAGCGGGTCCCAGAACCTCTGCCATCTGGCGACGTCGGCGTCGGGGGCCAGGCCGTGCTCGCAGAACAGGAACGCGCCCCCGGGCTTCAGCACCCGGCGCGCCTGCGCCAGGGCCGCAGCCGGCGTATGGACCGAGCAGAGGGTGAAGGTGCACACCACCGTATCGAAGCTGCGGTCCTCGAAGGGCAGGGCCTCGGCGGTTCCCTCTGCGACCTCGACGGCCAGGCCGGGCGCCCGGGGCGCGGCCTCGGCCAGGGCGCGCAGCTCCGGAGCAGGATCGACCCCCACCACGGTGGTGACGGCCGCCGGATTATAGAAGGCCAGGTTGAGACCCATGCCGATCCCCAGCTCCAGCACCCGACCGGTGGCGTGGGGCACAATCTTGGCCCGCTGTTTCATCATCGGCGGCGAGGAACAGGCGCAGGTCAGCAGACGCGGCAGAATCTTGCGGTTGTAGAAGGATGACATGACGTCTCGCCCCGGACTTTAGACCAGCATCCTCCAGGTCGCCGCCCAAGGCCAGCGTCTGCATACGGGCTGCATCGGCGGAGACAGCGAGACGAAGCTAGGCCGCGACCGCCTGTTCGCCGCCGCCGCCGAGGTTTTCCTGCAGGGCTTTCAGCAGGTTCTCGGGTTTCATGGGCTTTTCCACGACGCCATTCATGCCCGCGGCGAGGTAGCCCGCTGCATCCTCCGGGTCGGCGTTGGCGGTGAGTGCGATGATCGGCACCCGGCCCGCCGCGCCAGGCATGGCGCGGATCGCCTGCGTGGCGGTGACCCCGTCCATGCGGGGCATCTTGATGTCCATCAGGATGAGGTCGAAGCGGCCGGTGCGGGCGGCGTCCACGGCCTCCACGCCATCGACGGCTGACTCAGAAGTGCAGTCGAACATCTCGCACAGGGTCTCGGCCACCATGCGGTTGGTGGCGTTGTCGTCCACCACCAGAATGTGAGCGGCCCGCTGCTGGGCGTCGAGATTGTCGGGCTCCGCCTCGCCGTTGCTTTCCACGGCGGTGGGGGCGGTGAATTCGAAGACTAGGGTCTCCCCGGCCCCGGCGTTGGCCTCGGTGTGGACGTCTCCGCCCAGGGCCGAGACGATCTGGCGGCCCACGGCCACCGACAGGGCCGTTTCCAGCCCGAACAGCGCCTCGATCTCCTGGATGTCTAGGGCGTCGCCGACGCTGCGTTCGCCGCCGCCGCGCACGCGGCCTTCCAGCCGCACCATGTCCCCGGCCGGATGGGCGCGCAGGGTGGCCTCCACGGCGCCGTGGCGCACGCCGGCCAGGGCCTGGGAGATGAAGCCGTCGAAGGCCTGCATGACACGGTCGGAATCGATGAGCGCCATCATCTCCGGCGCGCCGTCATAGGAGACCAGCAGGGTCACGCCGGACTTGGCGGCCTTCTGGCCCCAGCGGGCCTCGATCTCGTCGGCCAGGTCACGCACCCGCTTGGGTGCGGGATCGAAGGCCATGCCCAGGGTGGCGGCGTCCTTGAGGTCGGCGCTGGAAGCCAGGATCTGGCGCACGCAGGCCGCGGCCTCGCTCACACCGGCCACGCAGGCCTGGGCGTCGGCGCCCAGGGGGTGGCGGGCCAAGCGTTCGGCAAGCGCCAGCACGCCCTCCATCTGTTGATGGATTTCGCTGGTTATCCGCTCGAAGAAAAAGTCTGGCAGGGACATGAACAGCCGGCGCGTGGGGGAACTATCCCCAGAATGCGCGTAAGCGCTTGCAGAGACGTTAAGGGCACGAACTGGGAGTTGTGAGCGCTGCAATAGGTCGAACGCACGGACAATTCCTGACGCTGGCGCAGAAAAAGGGCGGCGGATTGCTCCGCCGCCCTTGAATTCCTTGGTGAAAATCCGGCTCCGTGGAGCCGGGGTCGTTCACCGGATCCTAGAACTTGTATTGCAGCTCCAGGCTGTAAGTGCGCGGCGCGATCAGGCCGCGCGAGATCGAGACGCCGGTCTGACGCAAGTACGGCGTACCGCCCACGACCAGGCCGGGGTTGGGATTGCCGAACACCGCCGTCGGGTTGGTGGAGCCCGTCGAGGTGAAGCCCTGCTCGTCGGTCACGTTCTTCACCGACGCGATGAGCGTGTACTTGTCGTCGGCGTCCTTCCACAGCGCCCGCAGATCGCCGGTGCCATAAGCCGGAACCTCGAACGCGGGATCGTTGAAGGGCTGGTAGATCGTGGAGTCGGTCCAGGTGTAGGTCCCCGAGAGGATCAGCGAGCCCGGGGCGAAGTCGAAGGTGTAGTTGGCGTTGAACGCGAACTTGTTTTCCGGCGACTGGAAGAGCTGGCTTCCCTTCAGGTCCTGGAAGACCAGCAGGACGCCATTGGTGGTGGCCGAGCCGCCGCGGGGCTGGGCGCCCGGCAGCAGGGCCGAGGGATCGGCCGGGTCATAGAAGCAGCAACCGCGGGTGATCTCGGTGTTGAGATAACCGTAGGAGGCCATCATCTGCAGCGGCTCGATCGGGCGCCACTGGGCTTCCAGTTCGACGCCCCAGGCCGTGGCGTCGACGTTCACGAAGTTCGAGGCCGCCGCCGTGCCGGTCGCGTTGAGCTGCGACAGGTTGAGCTGCAGGTCCTTGAAGTCGTTGTAGAAGATCGACGAGTTCAGGATGAAGCGGCCGTTGAAGGTCTTTTTCAGGCCGATTTCGTAGGCGTTGACGGACTCTTCGTCGGCCTTCGGCTGCGGGGCGAGCGTGCCCAGCAGGAAGCCGCCCGACTTATAGCCGCGGCTGTACTTGGCGTAGGCCAGGGTGTCCTGGTCGGGGGTCCAGTCCAGGTTCAGGGTGCCGGTGACGGCGCTCCAGCTGTCGGACAGGCTGCGGAAGTTCTGCACGCCCGGGGTCAGCGGGTCCATGTCGCTGGAGACATCGAAGGCCGCGGCGCCCGACGCGATGGAGGGCGACTGGATGATCAGGCGCTGGGTCTCAAAGCCGTCCTTGTCGTCGACCGTGTAGCGCAGGCCGCCGGTGATCGCCCAGGCGTCGTTGAACTTGTAGGTCGACTGGCCGAAGACCGCCCAGGCCTTGGATTCCAGGGTGGCGTTCTGGTCCACGAAGTTGCGCAGCGGGTTCGGGGCGGCGGGCGTGCCGGCCAGGGTCAGCGGGGTGGCCAGCTGCGACTGCTGGGGCGAACCGAGCTGGATCCGCTGCTTGTATTCCTCGTGGTACTGGTAGAGGCCGAGGATCCACGAGAGCGGGCCGTCGCCGTTGGAGGTGAGGTTCACCTCGTTGGAGAAGTAGCGCTTGTTCTCGTCGAAGTCGGTGGTCTGGTCCGGGAAGTAGGGGACCGCCATGCCGGGGATTGCAATGGCGGCCGTACGGCTGGTGCCGTCATAGTCGCCGCCGGTCTGATAGTTGTACTGCTGGAAGCCACCGATGTACTTCAGGTCGGCCCATCCCAGGTCGTAGGTCACCTGGGCGGTGAGCACGTGGTTGCCGCGCAGGTAGCCGTAGCCGTCGCGGTTGGTGTTCTGCTTGTAGGGGTCGGTGACGCCGGGGTTGGCGACGCCGTAGCCAAAGGCCGGGTTGGGCAGCAGGCCGCCGATCGGCTGGAACACGCGGGTGGTGTCGTAGGGCGTCACCAGGTTGGAGAGGCGGTCGCCCACGCCGGTGGTGTCGTCCCAGTTCGAGCGCGAGTAGCGCAGCCAGGCGGCGGTGTTGTCGCCCAGCTCGGCCTCGGCCTGGATTTCGAAATAGGTGCGCTTGATCGTCCCGCCGTCGTTGGCCGGGCCGATGTTCTTGATGAAGCCGTCGCGCTGCCAGTCCTGGCTGCCGCCGATGGAGAAGCGCAGGTGCTCGGCCACCGGGATCGAGACCAGGCCTTCGATCTTGGTGCGCTCGTAGTTGCCCACCGCGAGGCGGACTTCGCCGCCGAACGCGTCGGCCGGGCGCCTGGAGATGGTGTTGATGGCGCCGCCCATGGCGTTGCGGCCGTAGAGGGTGCCCTGCGGACCGCGCAGGATTTCGGTGCGCTCGACGAACAGCGGCGACTTGAACAGTTCGGACGACGAGGCGGAATAGAAGCCGTCGGTGTAGGCGGCCACGCCCGGGTCGTTGCCGACATAGAAGGTGTTACGGCCGGCGCCGCGCAGCGACACCCGGTCGGTGCCGGAATAGTTCATGCCCGGCGTGAAGTTCACGAAGTCCTGGATGTTGTTCATCCCGATGACGTCGCGCTGGTTGGAGGTATAGGCCGACACCGCGACCGGAACGTCCTGCAGGGCCTGCTCACGCTTCTCGGCGGTGATCACCAGCTCATCGATGGTGAAATCGTTAGCAGCGGCGTCCTGGGCGAGGGCGGGGGCGGCGACAGCCGCCAGGGTCAGGGTCGAGACCCCGAGCGCCAGAACGGTGCGCAGCCGGAAACGGTTGACTGAAGACATGTATCCTCCCGGGCGGCGGGGCTTCGCCCGCGTCCGCCTGCATGTACGAATCTGATGAAGCCAGGGCGCGGGGAGGCGCCGAAGCGCGCGATACCTCGGTCGCGCACGGGCCTCCGTCAATGTGCGCCGCCGAAAGGCGCGGGCTTTTGGCGACGCTTTCGTGTCGCTGTGGCCGAAGTACCGCAGTTTCAAACGCGTGGTACAAAACTGACCCGTGTTCTTTGGTCGGCCTGTTAATTCCTCGGAAAGCTTGACCGATCCGCGAGGTAGCAGCGCCTTTGGGTCATACCGCCCCGCGAAATTGGCGTGCAGCCTACAAACGGCCGGGCGTTTCCGCGCTGCGGCCAAGAAAAAGGGCGGCGGGTTTCCCCGCCGCCCTCAGAGGTGGCCCTGGCCTCAGGTCGGAAGACCCGAGGCTAAGACTCAAAAGAACTTGTACTGGAATTCGACGCCGTAGGTGCGCGGCGGTGTCAGGCCGAGGTTCAGAGCGCCGGTGGCGAAGTTGTCACTGGCGATGGCTGGGTTGCGGTTGCGGTTCGAGGCGCCCACGGCGGCGTCATAGCCTTCGGTGTCGGCGACATTCTTCACATAGCCGATGATCGCGTACCGGCCGTCCTGCGAGTTCCAGTTGGCGCGAAGATCGATCTGATCCCAGGTCGGAGACTCGTTATATGACCGCTCGAAGATGTTGGCGTAGGCCTTGTCACGCCAGACATAGGTCGCCCCCAGGGTGAGGGTGCCGGGCTCCATGACGAAGGAGTAGCTGGCGTTCAGCGCAAACTTGTTGCGCGGGGCCTGCGGCAAGGCGTTCCCCTTCACGCTCACGGCGCCGGTCGTGATGTTGTCATTCACGTCGACATAGAGGCCGCTCTGGGTGATCTCCGTATCGTTGAAGGAGTAGGAGCCGATCAGGCGCAGCGCTTCGGTCGGGGCCCAGATCGCGTCCAGTTCGAGCCCTTGCGAGCGCGATTCCGGAACGTTGATGAACTGAGTGACGTTGGTGGCGCCAACCCTGGCGGTCACCGGCGCCTGCAAGTCGGTGTACTTGTAGTGATAAACTGCGGCGTTGAGCTGCAGGGTGGCGAAGTTCTTCTTCAACCCAACCTCGATCGAGTCGACGAACTCGGGGTTGGCGTAGGGTGCTGCCAGTCCGCCGCCGGCTGACAAACCGAAGGCCTTATAGCCGCGGCTGTAACGGGCATAGGCCATCGTGTCGGAGTCGGGCTCCCATTGGGCGCCCAGGGTCCCGGTAACCGCGTCAGACTCGCCGCCCAGCTGCCGCACCATGTTGCCGTTGCTGGCAATCTTGTACTGAATGAAAACGCCGGGGGTGGCGGTGGCGACCACCGGACTGGTGACGCCCTTGGCCCCGGCCGCCGTAGTGGTTGGGGCAAGCGCCGTGGTCAGGTCGAAGGCACCATTGCCGAGACCGGCGAGGCCGTTCAGAGCTCCGCCGAGACCAAAGGCCGCGCCCACGGCAGGAAGAGCATTGAGGTTGCCTAGCAGGCTGCCGTAGTTGGCGGCCGTGCCGGGGCCGAAGCCGCTAAGGCCGAGGGCTGCATAGAGGCCCGGGAAGCAGACGTCGGAGAAGCAGACGACGCGCCGGGTCTCGGAGCCTTCTTTTTCGTCCTTTGTATAGCGCAAACCGGCCGTGAACTTCAGTGTGTCGGTGGCCTGCCAGTCGAGCTGACCAAACATGGCCTTGCTCTTGGTGGTGAGGTCGTACTCGGAGATGCTGAAGGCGCCGGTCGGATTGGGCGCGGCGCCCAGAACCGGGGTCTTCATCTGGGGCTGGCTGCTGAAGCCATTCAAAGTGTTGGTCGCCGAATAGCTTTGCTCGAACTGATATAGTCCGACGATCCACTGCAGCGGAGAATCCGTTGTCGAAGATATGTTGATTTCGTTGCTGAACCACTTCGGCTTTTCAAAGTAGTGGTACGTCGCTGTCGCATCCACGGTGAGAGGGCCGCAGTTGACCGACGATGCGCCGAGGCTGAACAGCAGGCCGACATTGCCGCAGAGAGACCCCGGCTGTAGGGGGATCTGATAGGACTTGACGTTCGAGTTATCCAGGTCGCCGGTGGTGTTGTACGCGTAGTTCGAGATGCCGCCGATGTACTTCACGTCGAAAGTCGGGGCGTGATAGTTGAAGTTCGCGGTCAGCAGGTGAACATCGGTGAGGCCGACGAAAATCGGCGTGTTCGTGTTGATCTTGTGAGCGTTACGTTGGGCCGGATTGGTCGTTGTCGTGCCGCCGTTGAACTGCTGCAGGCTGCCGGGGACGATGCCGTTGAGGCCCGTCTCCGGGCTGTAGCCGTGAACCGGATTGTAGATGACCGAGAAGTTCGGATCTTGCCGGCCGGTCTCATAGGAGCCGGCGAGGTAGCCCGAGCGGGCGCCCGGTCCGCCCCGGTTGTCCCACCGCAGATCGCCGTACTTGATCCAGAAGTCAGCGTTCTCGCCCAACTGGCCCTGCAGCTGCAGTTCCACCGCGTATTCGTCGCGGACCGCGCCCTCGGTCGGCATGTTGCGGTTGACGTTCTCGTAATAGCCCTTGGTCTGATCGAGCTTGTAGCCCGACAGGCGGAATTGGAGATTGTCGGTCACGGGGCCGGAAATCGCGGCCTGGAAGTTCGTGAAACCATAGTTCTCGACGACGGCGCGGACCTCGGCGTAGGCCTCTTCGGTCGGACGGCGTGAGATGATGTTGACGGTGCCGCCGATGGAGTTGCGGCCATAGAGGGTCCCGGCGGGACCACGCAGCACCTCAACCCGGTCGACCTGCAGCGGCGGTGCGCCGGCGAACACAGTGGAGGTGGTGTAGAGGCCGTCAATATAGATGGCGATCGCGCCGTCGATGGATTGAATGTTGGACAGACGGCCCACGCCACGCATGCTGGCGCGGTCATTGACGGCCGAATAGACAAAGCCGGGTGTGAAATTCGTCAGGTCCTGGACCGTGTTGATCCCGACTAGGTCACGCTGCTTGCTGGTGAAGGCGGAAACGGCGACAGGAACGTCCTGAAGGCTTTGTTCGCGCTTCTCAGCGGTGACCACCAGCTCTTCAATGGTGGTGGTGGCCTGTGCGAAAGCCGGTGAGCTCATCGCCGTCAGTGCCGCGGCGCTCGCGCCAACGACCAGCAAGCTCCGCAGGTGCAGAGTTTTGGACATTCACTTATCCTCCCATGACAGCCGGACTTTCTACGCCGGTCCGGTCTGTCAGCATTCGCCACGCAAAAATCTTGGCCTGGAACCCGCAGCGGCTGTCCCGACAGAGGTGACGGTCACGCCGCAAGCAAGAGTCTGTCAACGTACAGCGATAGGTGAACAGCGTTCAGTCAGTCGTTTTTTCGCGACGATGTGGCGCAAATACCAAGGCTCTTTGAGCCTTCCGTAGCGGCGCCAGGGGCTGATATCTCAAGGGATGGGCGAGTTTTTGATCGCCCGTACGATGAACCGGTCTCGTGGACCCGTGCGGAGGAGCGCGCCGCGCGGCGCGGCCCACGGTCGCGCCGGCCTTTCGATTTGGCCGGCTCTGCCGCATATGGAGCCGATGAGCCAACCCACCCGCGCCCTCGTGCTGTTCTCCGGCGGCCAGGACTCCAGCGTCTGCCTGGCCTGGGCCCTGGAGCGCCACGACCATGTCGAGACCGTGGGCTTCGACTACGGCCAGCGTCACGCCGTGGAGATGGCCCAGCGGCAGGTGGTGCGCGCCGTCTTCCTGCAGCGGTTCCCGCAGTGGGCCGGCAAGCTGGGGGACGACCACGTCATCGATCTGACCGGCTTCGGCGCGGTGGGCGAGACGGCCATGACCACGGAGCGCGCCTTCGAGGTGACGGAGAAGGGCTTGCCCAACACCTTCGTGCCCGGGCGCAACCTGGTGTTCCTGACCTATGCCGCCGCGCTCGCCGATCGACGCAAGGCCCGCTTCCTGGTGGGCGGCATGTGCGAGACCGACTTCTCGGGCTATCCGGACTGCCGCCGCGACACCCTGGATGCGCTGCAAACGGCGCTGAACTTGGGCATGGCTCAGGACTTCGTCATCGAGACCCCCCTGATGCAGCTGACCAAGGCCCAGACCTGGGCGCTCGCCAAGACCTTGGGCGGCGAGGCGCTCGTAGAGTTGATCGTCGCCGACAGCCACACCTGTTACCGCGGCGAACGCGGTGAGCTGCACGCCTGGGGCCACGGCTGCGGCGACTGCCCGGCCTGCGACCTGCGGGTGAAGGGCTGGAACGAATGGGTCGCCGCCGGCCGGCCGGGCCGCGTCCAGTGACCTATTCGGTCAAGGAGATTTTCCTCACCCTGCAGGGGGAGGGCGGACAGGCGGGCCGTCCCGCCGTCTTCTGCCGCTTCGCCGGCTGCAACCTCTGGAGCGGGCGGGAACAGGACCGCGCCAGAGCCGTCTGCAGCTTCTGCGACACCGACTTCGTGGGCATGGACGGGGAGGGGGGCGGTCGCTTTACGACGCCCGAGGCCCTGGCCGATGCGGTTGCGGCCAAGTGGACGGGCGGCCCGGATAACCGCCTGGTGGTCTGCACCGGCGGCGAGCCCCTGCTGCAGCTGGACTCGCCCCTGATCGACGCCCTGCATGGGCAGGGCTTCACCATCGCGCTCGAGACCAACGGCACCCTGGCCGCGCCGGCCGGCGTCGACTGGATCTGCGTCAGCCCAAAGGCCCATGCGCCGGTCGTGCAGCGCACGGGGCAGGAACTGAAGCTGGTCTTCCCGCAGGCCAATGTCGATCCGGCCACCTTCGAGACGTGGGATTTCGAGCGCTTTCTTCTCCAACCCATGGATGGGCCCGCCCGGTTGGAAAACACCCAGGCGGCGATCGCCTATTGCCTCGCCCACCCCCAGTGGCGTTTAAGCGTCCAAACCCACAAATATCTCGGCATTCCCTAGGCCGCGACCGCGCCTGGCGACGCCAAAGAAGCTGATGACCACTCCGATTTTCGAGATCACCAAGGCCGCGACCTTCGACGCGGCGCACTACTTTGAAGATGGGCCCGAGCACCGGCCCTATTCGCGACTGCACGGCCATTCCTTCAAGGTGGAGGCCACCGTGCGCGGCAAGCCCCAGGAGCCGGTGGGGTGGGTCGCCGACCTCGCCGACCTCGACAGCGCCTTGCGCGCCGTGGCCGCGGAACTGGACCACGGCCTGCTCAACGAGAAGCCGGGCCTCGAACGCCCGACCCTGGAACATCTCTGCCTCTATTTCGCCGAGCGCCTGAAAGCCGCGTTCCCCGGCCTGTGCCGCATCGTGGTTTCGCGCCCGACCATCAGCGAGAGCTGCGCGCTGAACCTCTAGGGCGCACCGCGGGTTGACGACACCGTTGCGTCGCCTCTATCCCGCAAGGTCAAGCTTCCGGGGGGAACGGTCATGCGCAGGGTGTTGGGGACGGCGTGCGCCGTGGGCTTGAGTCTCGGCTTGGCGGGTCAGGCTCTGGCTGCGGAGGACACGTCGGTCGATGAGCTGATCGTCACCGGCACCCGGGTCACCGGCCTGCGGGTCAGCGACAGCGCCGCCCCAATCCAGGTCGTGGGCCAGGCGGCCCTTGAGCGCACCGTTTCCACCGATCTCGTGAATACGCTGGCCCTCATGGCGCCCTCCTTCACCGCCCAGGCCGTCGGCGGCGACACGGCCAACGAGACCCTGTCGGCCCGCCTGCGAGGCCTGTCCCCCAACCACGCCCTGGTGCTGATCAACGGCAAGCGCCGGCATGGCGCCTCCAACCTGGCCATCCTGTCGAGCGCCTATCAGGGCGGGGCCGCAGCCGACCTCAACTTCATCCCGCCCGCCGCCATCGCCCGCATCGAGATCCTGCAGGACGGCGCCGCGGCCCAGTACGGCTCGGACGCCATCGCCGGGGTCATCAACATCATCCTCAAGCAGGACGCCGACGGCGGCTCGGTCGACCTGCTGGCCGGCCAGTACTTCGAGGGTGATGGCGACACCGGCGAAGTCTCTTTCAACGCCGGCTTCGCGCCGGCGGACGGCGTTTTCGTCAATGTGAGCGCGCTCTCCCGCTATCACAGCTACTCCAACCGTGGCGGCCCCGACCAGCGGGTGGAGCAGGCCATCGCCTCGGGCGCACATCCGGAGTGGCGCAACCTGCCGGGCTACCCCTATCTCAACAAGATCTTCGGCGACGCCCGCTACCAGCTGAACCTGGTCACCGTGAACGCCGGCGCCGACCTGGGGGGTGAAACCCGCGCCTATGCGACGGCCACCTATGGCCGCAAGTACGGCGGCGGCTGGGCCAACTTCCGCCTGCCCACCCGATTGCCGGCCCTCTATCCCCTGGGCTTTGATCCCATCGACACCACCAAGGAGGAGGACTTCGCCTTCACTGGCGGCGTCGCCGGCGTAGCGGCCGCCTGGACCTGGGACCTCTCCACCACCTGGGGCCGCGACGATATCGGGGTGAACGTCACCAACTCGGCCAATATCGACCTCTATAACGACACCGGCTCCACCCCCTCGGCCTTCCACGCCGGTGACTTCATCGCCACCCAGTGGACCACCACCCTGGACGTCACCCGGCCTTTCGAACTGATGGCTCGCCCGGCCACCTTCGCCGCGGGTCTGGAGCGCCGCGAGGAGATCTACGAGATCAAGGCCGGCGACCCGGCCTCGCGCTATAAGGCTGGCTCCCAGTCCTATCCCGGCTTCGCCCTGACCGACGCGGGCAAGCACGCCAGAGACAACTGGGCCATCTATGCCGACCTAGCCTTCGCGCCCCTGCCCGACACCACGCTGGATATCGCCGTCCGCCACGAGAAATTCAGCGACTTCGGCGACACCACGGTGGGCAAACTCACCGGCCGCTGGGATATCACGCCCGCCTTCGCCATTCGCGGCACGGCCAGCACCGGCTTCCGCGCCCCCACCCTGGCCGAGAGCTACTATTCGGCCACCAACGTCCAGCCCAACTCGGCCTTCGTCCAGCTGCCGCCGAACGCCCCGGCCGCCGCCCTGATTGGCATCGACAAGCTCAGGCCAGAGACGTCGGTGAACTTCAGCGCCGGTTTCCTGGCCCGCCCGGGCGCCGGTGTCACCATCACCCTCGACGCCTACCAGATCGAGGTGGAAGACCGCGTCGTCGGCTCCGGCACGCTCTACGGCTTCTACAATGGCGCGGTCCGTTCGGCGGCGGTCAACGCCGCCATCGCCGCTAACGGCAACGTGCTCGAGCCCGTGCCCTTCAGCGGCGTCAACGTCTTCTCCAACGGCGTCGACACCCGCACCCGCGGCGCCGACCTCGTGGTGACGTGGTCCAACAGCCTTGGTGCGCCCGGCCGTATCGATTGGACCCTGGCCGCCAACTACAATGAAACCAAGGTCACCGGCGTCCGCGCGGCCCCGGCCCAGCTTTCCGCCTCGGGCCAGAGCCTGTTCGACAAGGTGGCGCTCTCCACCCTGGCGACCGCGTCGCCCAAGACCAAGCTGGTGGCCGGAGCGCTGTGGCAGGCGGGCCGTTGGAGTGTGGACCTGCGCGAGACCTGGTATGGCCAGACCTCCCGCTACTCCGATCCCGGCGACGGCCGCTATTACCTCGACAAGGCCGGCGCCAAGCTGATCACCGACTTGGCGGTGGGCTACAGGGTCACCGATCAGGTGACCATGACCCTGGGCGCCAACAACCTCTTCGATGTCCACCCAGACCGCGTGAACCCCGCCGGCCTCGCTGCAAGCGCTGCGGCGGGCAATCCGGCCGTGGAGGTCTATCCCGCCTTCTCGCCGTTCGGCATCAATGGCGGCTTTTACTACGCGAAGGTCGGCTACCGGTTCTGATCCCGCTCCGGGGTCGCCAGACTAGGCCCTTGACACTGACCGGTGGTCATTAGTTAATGACTGTCGGTCATGAGGAAGGGCCCATGAGCAGACCTCCGCGGCGGCGGCTTCATCCCGAGGCTCGGAAGCTTGAGATCGTCGAGGCCGCCGAGCGTCTGCTGCAGGCCAATGGCGGCCGGGCCCGGGTCGAGGATGTGGTCCGCGAGGCCGGCGTCGCGAAGGGCACCTTCTTCATCTACTTCCCCACCTGGGATGACCTGCTGGAGACCATCCGCCAGCGGCTGGTCTCCCAATTCGACTCCGCCCACCCCCTGCCCACCGAGGTCGAGGGCCCGGTGGATTGGCCGGCCCTCGTGGAATCCCAGGCCCTGGCCTTCATCGAGTTCACCCTCTCCCGGCGCGGCGTCGGTGAGGCGGTCTTCCATTCCGACTTCGCCGAGCGCCGGCCCCTGGCCGACCACGCCATCCACCGGCTCGCCGGCGTGATCCGCGCGGGCCAGGAGGCCGAAGCCTTCGGGCCGGTCGATCCGGACCCCACAGGGCGCCTGCTCTACGCCGTGATCCACGAGGCGGCCGACGCCGTCGCCGGGGGCGGCGACCGCGCGGCCATCCAGGCCGCCTTGCAACACGTGCTTCGGCGCACCCTCGCGCCATGACCCCAGTCTTCGTGCCAACCCCGGGAGGATCCCATGAGTGAGAGCGTCGTGAACGTCCGGTACATGGTCAGTGACGTGCAGGAGGCCGCCGACTGGTATGTCGGCCTCATGGGCTTCAGCCGACGTCCCAACGCCTCGCCGGCCTTCGCGGCCGTCGAGCGCGGTCCGCTGCGCCTGCTGCTCAGCGGCAAGGCCAGCTCGGCCGGTCGGCCCATGCCCGATGGCCGCCAGCCCGAACCGGGCGGATGGACGCGCTTCCAGATCATCGTCGAGGACTTGGCGTCCGAGGTCGAGCGTTTGCGGGGCGAGGGCGTGACGTTCCGCAATGATATCGTCACCGGCCCCGGAGGATCGCAGATCCTGGCGGAGGATCCGTCGGGCAACCTGGTGGAACTTTTCCAGCCGGGGGCGTGGGGCTGAGCCCCGCGCCCAGGTCGACGAGAGAGGTCGTCAGCGGGACAAGCCGGCCTGTCAGCCAGGCTCAGCGCCGCTTGCGGTCGTCGCGCTCTTCGTCCTCGTCCTTCCCGTCGCCGGGGATCACCGCGCCCACCACCATGCCCGCCCCCTTGGCGGTCAGGCCGACGGCGCTGGCGGTGACGCCCACGGCGGTGCCCACCACGGCGCCGGCGGCCATGGCGATGCAGCCGGCCTGGGAGAGGCCGAGGGCGGCGAGGAGGGCGGCGGTGGCGGCGGTGCGGACAATGGTCATGCTGGGTCCCCGGATGGTCCGTCAGGGTTAACCTGCAATTGATACCAAATGGTGGCGAGGGCGGCGCCAGCCGGTCAGAAGGTCTCTAGAGCCTGAGCGCCCGGGGCGCAGGCCCGTCGGCGGCGCGGCGGCGCGGACCGTCATAGTTCGGGTCCACCTTGCGGCGGCGGTCGGGGCCGAAATAGTCGTCGGTGCGCACGTAGGGGCGCGGGTGGTCGATGATCTTCTGCAGCCGGTCCAGCACGCCGCGCGCGGTGAGCGGCTTGGCCAGGAACTCGTTGACCCCCACGTCGCGGGCCTCGCTGATCCGGCGCATGGTGGAGTGGCCCGTGATCATGATGACCGGCGCCATCTGGTTGGGGCTGTCGGGCGAATTGCGCAGCAACCGCACGAAGTCGATCCCGTCCAGGGGCTCCATGGCCAGGTCGGTCATGACGATATCAATCGGATGGGCGCGCATCTGCTGCAGCGCCTCGGCCCCGTCGCCGGCCTCATAGAGGTTCTGCAGGCCCACCGCGCGCAGGACCTCCGACAACAGCACCCGCATGTGGTGGTTATCGTCCACGATCAGGACCTTGAGGACTTCTAGCCGCACGGGGTTGGTGTTCGCCCTACAATCTAACCTAGAAAACTGGCGTAGCGTCGATAGGGGTGTCGTCATCGACGGCGCGGGAGGCGCTCAGATACCGGCGTCAAACGCGTTCGGTCAACGGGCAATAATCCCTGACAGAACAAAACAATTCGCAACGTGGGGAGGCGTCAAGAGCCGTGCGGCGAAGCTAAGCGTCAGCGGTCTGCTACCTTTCCGGGCAGGTGGGCGGCGCCACCCGTTTGCGCCCGGTGACGCAGGAAGGCGTCGGCCAGGACGCAGGCGGTCATAGCCTCCACCACCGGGACCGCGCGCAGGCCGACACAGGGGTCGTGACGGCCCTTGGTGCGGAGGTCGATGTCCTCGCCGGCCTCGTTGATGGACTGGCGCAGGGAGAGGATGGAGGAGGTGGGCTTGAACGCCACGCGCGCCACCACCGATTGTCCTGTGGAGATGCCCCCCAGGATGCCGCCGGCGCTGTTGGACAGGAACAGCGGTCCCTCATTGCCCATTCGCATCTCGTCGGCGTTCTCCTCGCCGGAGAAGGCGGCCGAGGCGAAGCCCGCGCCCACCTCCACGCCCTTCGCGGCGTTGATCGACATCAGGGCGCCGGCCAGTTCGGCGTCGAGCTTGCCATAGATCGGCGCGCCCCAGCCGGCGGGCACGCCCGTGGCTTCCACCTCGACGATCGCGCCCGTGGAGGAGCCGGACTTGCGCACCGCTTCGAGGTGTTCTTCCCAGACCGACACCATCGCAGGGTCGGGACACCAGAAGGGGTTCTCGGTCGTCTGGTCCCAGTCGAAGCGCGAACGGTCGATGGCGTGCGGCCCGATCTGCACCACCGCGCCACGGATGGTCACGCCGTCGAGTATCTTGCGGGCCACGGCGCCGGCGGCCACCCGAGCGGCGGTCTCACGGGCCGAGGCGCGTCCGCCGCCGCGATAGTCCCGCACCCCGTACTTGGCGAAATAGGCGTAGTCGGCATGGCCGGGGCGGAAGGCCTGGGCGATCTCCGAATAGTCGCGGCTTCGCTGATCGACATTCTCGATGATCATCGAGATCGGCGTGCCGGTGGTGACCTGGCCGTGGGTGCGCTCGTCGGCGAACACGCCCGACAGGATCTTCACCGCGTCGGGCTCCTGGCGCTGGGTGACGAACTTGCCCTGTCCTGGGCGACGCTTGTCGAGCCAGACCTGAATCTCTTCAGCCGTGAGCTGGATGTTGGGCGGGCAGCCGTCGACGACGCAGCCCAGGGCCGGACCATGGCTCTCGCCCCAGGTGGTCACGCGGAACAGATGGCCGAAGCTGTTGTGCGACATGGCGGCGCTTCTAACCGCGCGGGCCGATAATGGCTAGGCCGCCCAGGCGGCGGCGAACCGGCGAAGCTGGGCGCGGGCGGCGGAATCCCCGGTGGCGCTGTCGGCGGCCAGGCGCAGGAAGAGGTGGCCCTGGCGGTGGCGGCCCCGTGTCGGCAGGCCTTGGCCTACCAGGCGGATCAGCCCGCGTTCGCCGGCCTTCCTGGTCAGCCAGACGATGCGCCGGCCCAGCGGCGTCTCCACCGCGATGCGGGCCCCCTCGGCTAGCAGGCGCGGCTCGATCTTGACGGTGATCCAGAGGTCGTCGCCCCGCACCAGCATCTCGCCGTCGCCGCGGATGGCGACCTCCAGCTCGGCCTCGCCCACGCGGACGGTGTCGCCGGCCCGCATCCCGGCGGGCAGCTCGATCTTAACGCGGCGGCCATCGGGCAGGCGGTGCTCGACCTTGCCGCCGGTCATGGCGATCAGCGGCGGCACCGAGAGGGTCGGGGAACTGACGATGGGACGGCTGACCGTGGCCGGCGGCTGGCTGACCCGGTCGCGGGGAACCGGGGCGGTCTGCAGGATATGATAGGCCTCGACCACCTGCCGGAAGCGTTCGGCGTCGCCACCCTTGCGGTCCGGATGGGCGCGTTTGGCGGCCTCGCGGAAGGCGCGGCGCAGTTCGGCGGGGCCGGCGAGGGGGCCCGCGCCCAGCACCTCGCGCGCTCGTTTCGCGCTCATCGTCGTGGAGTTCGCAACAGCCATCGGCGACAGTTTTAGGAAGACGCAGTCAATGGGGGGTTAAGCCCTGACGCCGGAAGGCGCCTGCGCTATATGCGGAGCCATGACCGACAAGCCCGCCATTCCCGCCTCGCCGACCGAGGATGACTATGTCCGCAGCGTCACGGAGGCCACGCCGCTTCCGCTGCTGTCGGAAGAGGATCCCATGACCCTGTTCTCGGCCTGGCTGGCTGAGGCGGTGGCCAAGGAGCCCAACGACGCCAACGCCATGGCCCTGGCCACGGCCGACGCAGACGGACTGCCCGACGTGCGCATGGTGCTGCTGAAGGACGCCGACGAGCGCGGCTTCGTCTTCTATTCCAACGCCCAGAGCGCCAAGGGCCAGGAGATCGCCGCCAATCCACAGGCCGCCCTGCTGTTCCACTGGAAGTCCCTGCGCCGCCAGGTCCGGGTCCGGGGTCCGGTCTCCCACGTCAGCGAGGCCGAGGCTGACGCCTATTGGGCCACGCGCGCCAAGCCGACCCAGATCGGCGGCTGGGCCTCGGAACAGTCACGGCCGTTGCCCGACCGCCTGGCCCTTGAAAAGCGCATCGCCGAATACGGGCTCAAATTCGGCCTGGGCAAGGTGCCGCGTCCGCCGCACTGGCCGGGCTTCCGCGTCACCCCCCACAGCATCGAGTTCTGGCGCGACCGCCCGTTCCGCCTGCACGAGCGCCTGGTCTTCGTCCGCGAAGGCTCAGGCTGGACCACCCAGCGGCTCTATCCTTGACCGATCCGCAGGAAGCCGAGGTCGCCGCCTGGTTCGAGGCCAAGGCTGAGCGCGCCATCGAGACCGCCTGCGCCCGGGTCTATCTGGCCGGCGACCAGGCCTTCAAGGTCAAGCGCCGGGTGGAGCTGGGCTATCTCGACTATTCCACCCTGGACCTGCGCCACTGGGCGCTTGAGCGTGAGCTGAGCTTCAACCGCGCGGCGGCCTCGGACATCTACCGCGCGGTCCGCAGGGTGACGCGGGCGGCGGACGGCGGGCTGGAGCTGGACGGCGCGGGCGAGACCGTCGAGTTCGCCCTGGAAATGCGCCGCTTCGACGAGCATGCGGTCCTGGCCGCTCGGCCCTGGGCGGTGGACGGGGCGCTGGCCGACGCGCTGGGCCGCACGGTGGCCGGCTTCCATGCCGATGCGCCCGTCCGTCCCAATGGCGGCGGCGGCAAGGCGCTGAAATACACCATCGATTCCAACGCCCAGCTGCTGAGGGGCCTGGCCGCCCGCCTGGGCGCCGAGCGCGTCGAGGAAGCCGTGGCCGCCACCGACGCCGAGTACCACCGCCTGGAGCCCCTGCTGGACGCGCGCCGCGCCGCCGGGTTCGGCCGCCACTGCCACGGCGACCTGCACCTGGGGAACATCCTGCTGGAGGATGGCCGCCCCATCCTCTTCGACTGCATCGAGTTCAATGACGTGCTGTCGGAGATCGATGTCCAGTACGACCTGGCCTTCCTGCTGATGGACCTGCAGTTTCGTAGGCGGTCGGATGCGGCCGTCCGCGCGCTGTCGGCCTATTTCGACCAGGCCGCCCGGGGCTGGGGCGATGAGCTGCGGGCCGGCATGGCCGCCCTGCCGCTGATGCTGTCGGTCCGCGCCGCCGTCCGCGCTCATGTCTGCGCCTACAGCGGCGACGATGCGGGCGCCGTCGCCTATCTCGACGCCGCCATCGCCCACCTGACACCGGTGGCGCCCAGCTTGGCGGCGGTGGGCGGGCTCTCCGGCGCCGGCAAGTCCACCTTCGCCCGCCTGATCGCGCCGGGCCTCGGCGCCTCGCCCGGCGCGGTGGTTCTGCGCACCGACGAAGTCCGCAAGCGCCTGCTGGGGGTGGCCCCGGAGGCCAGGCTCTCCAGCGCCGTCTACTCCCCGGCCTTCTACCAGGACGTCTACGACACGATGTTCGCCGATGCGCGCGCCCTGCTGGCCGCGGGCCGCGCCGTGGTCCTGGACGCCACCTTCATCGCGCCCGAACTGCGCGCCCGCGCCGAGGCGCTCGCGGCCGAGATGGGTCTGGCCTTCCATGGCGTCTGGCTGGAGGCCGCGCCGGACATTCTCGCCGCCCGCATCGGCGGCCGCAGCGGCGATGCGTCGGACGCCACCCGCGCCACCCTTCAGATGCAGCTCGACCGCGACATCGGCGAGGTGGCCTGGACCCACGTCGACGCCTCAGGCCCCGCCGAGGACTCCGCCGAGGCCTGGTCGATCCGCTACGCTCGCGGGTGATCGCACCTGCGCGGGCGCCGCAGGGGCTAAGATTCACTGTCCGTTAGTCAAGAGCACCCAAGGGTCGCCGGGCAACTCGGAGATCGGTGTTATGGGCGCGCAGCAACAGACCGTGGAGGTGCTCGAGGCCAGCGTGTCCAGCATGGTGGGCGTCCTGGCCTGGGAGATCGAACTGGCCGGCGCCCGTTGCATGAAGCTTGACGTCCTGATCGGCCAACTGATGACCATCCTGCCCCCGGAACACCGCGAGAAGCTTGTGGAGGGCATGCACACGGTCGATCTGCTGGGCCAGCAGCTCACCAGTCTCTCCACCTTCGCCCGTCACCTCAGCGCTGGAATCCCTGAGGAGGTGACCGCTTCGGTTGAGGACGCGCTGGGCGGCATGACCCTGGGCGCCCTGGCCGACCGCATGTTCAGCGCCCTGGGCGGCGAGGAGAAGGGCATCAATGACGGCGACGAGGCGGGCGACCTTGACCTGTTCTGACCCCTCCGTCCCGACCCTCAAGGGCGCGCGCCGATGAACTTAGAGAGCCAAGGCCGCAGGATCCTGATCTGTGACGTCGATCGCACCGTGCTGGAGCTGCTGCAGATCCGCTTCGATCTCGCCGGCTGCCACACCTTCGTCGCTCGCACCGGGGCCTCGGCCTTGGAGACCGTAAGGACCGCGCGTCCTGCGGCCATGATTCTGGAGCTGAACCTGCCGGAGATGGACGGCTTCGACGTGCTGCGCGCCCTCAATCCGCGCGGCGAGGGGATCCATTTCCCAGTCTTGGTGATGGGCAAGAAACTGTCCGCCGAGGACATCCAGCGGGCGGTGGCGCTGGGCGCCCGGGATTGCCTGGCCAAGCCCTTCAGCGGTGCTGATGTGCTGGAGCGCGTCGCCCGCCAGTTCCGCCGTCATGCCCCGCCCGCCCCGCCGCTCGCCGCCCAGTCCCTCCGCACGGCGATGGTCTAGCGCCCGCGAGGACTGATCGCCGGACAACCTCCGCTTCCCTTCGCGGTAAAGCTGCGGCCATTGTGCGCCGCGTGAACATCCTCTTCATCACCCTCGACCAGTTCCGCGGCGACGCTCTGGCCTGCGCCGGCCATCCGGTCGTGCAGACACCGCACCTCGACAGGTTGGCCCGTGGGGGGGTGCGGTTCGCCCGCCACTACAGCCAGGCAGCCCCCTGCAGTCCGGGCCGGGCCAGCCTCTACACCGGGACCTACCAACTCAATCATCGGGTGGTGGCCAACGGCACGCCGCTGGACCGGCGCCTGGACAACGTAGCCAAGGCCGCCCGCAGGGCCGGCTACACACCAACCCTGTTTGGCTACACTGACCAGGCGGTCGACCCTCGGGACGCCACCGGCCCCGACGACCCGCGCTTCAAGTCCTGGGAGGGGGTCCTGCCGGGCTTCGAGGTGGGCCTGAACTTCGCCACTCACGATCCGGGTGTCTGGACCGGGTGGCTGCGCGGCCTGGGGTATCAGGTCCCCGACGACTATGAGGGCGCGGTGGGCGGCGAGCCGGGCCGGCCTGCCGAGCACAGCCTGTCAGCCTATCATACCGACGTCCTGCTGGACTGGATCGCGGCCCAGAAGGGACCCTGGTTCGCCCACCTGTCCCAGCTTCGGCCGCACCCGCCCTATGGCGCGGCGGGGCGTTTCTCAACGATGTACGATCCCGCAGACATGCCTGCGCCCATCGCGCCCTCGCAAGATCGCCACCGGCTGCACGACGGCCTGCGCCGCGCCATCGGCGCGCCTGAGGACCCGACCGAAATGGCGCAGCTCCAGGCCCAGTATTTCGGCATGATCAGCGAGGTGGATCACCAGCTCGGTCGCCTTTGGGCGGCGCTGGAAGCGTCGGGCGAATGGGAGGACACCTTCATCGTCGTCACCGCCGATCATGGCGAGCAGCTCGGCGATCACGGCTTGATCCAGAAGTCGGGCTTCTTCGAGGAGAGCTACCACATCCTGGGCATCGTCCGTGATCCGCGCCGGCCCCGCGCCCACGGCTCGGTGGTGGACCGTTTCACCGAGAACGTGGATGTCCTGCCCACGCTCTGCGAAGCGATGGGCCTGCCCGTCCCCGACCAGTGCGACGGCCTGCCGCTGACGCACTTCCTTGCGGGCGAGGACCCGCCGAGCGGCTGGCGCGCCGCCGCCCACTGGGAATTCGACTGGCGCGGCTCCAACATCGCCAAGGGCGTCCAGGCCTGGCCTTGGGACCGGCGGCTGGAGCAGCAGAATCTGGCGGTGCTGCGCTCGGGGCAGGCCGCCTATGTCCAGTTCGGCGACGGCGCATGGCTCTGTTTCGACCTTGCCGCCGACCCCACCTGGCGGACGTCGGTCACCGATACCGGTGTCATCCTCGCCCACGCCCAGGCGATGCTCACCTGGCGCGCCCAGCACACCGACCGCACCCTCACCGGCTTGCTGATCGACAGTGGCGGGACGGGACGCTGGCCAGCCACGCACGCCTGACGCAAATCTTGACCAAAACCCTCGCGTCAGAAGGGCGCAGCGTTGCGTCGGAGCCCGGCAAAAACTAGCCTGTCGCGCGCCCGTTCAGAGGCCGCAGTGGAGGACGCTTTTCGATGCAAGGCAGGATGCAGGACTGGCCGCTGACGGTCGACCGGATCATCGATCACGCCAAGTCCTGGCACGGCGACCGCGAGATCGTCTCGCGCTCCGTCGAAGGTCCCATGGTGCGCACCACCTATGCGCAGGTCCATGCGCGGGCAAAGCGCGTCTCCAACGTGCTGCGGGGCCTGAATATCCAGCCGGGCGACCGCGTCGCGACCCTGGCCTGGAACACCGCCCGGCACATCGAGGCCTGGTACGGGATCATGGGGATGGGGGCGGTCTGCCACACCCTCAACCCGCGGCTGTTCTCCGAGCAGCTCGTCTACATCATCAACCACGCCGAAGATAAGGTCATCTTCACCGACCTGACCTTCCTGCCGATCCTGGCCGGGATCCGCGACCAGATCCCCACCGTGCAGCACATCATCGTCTTCACCGACGACGCTCACATGACCGACGCCCTGCCCGGCGCACATTCCTATGAGAGCCTGCTGAGCCAGGTGTCCGAGGACGCCGTCTGGGGCGGCTTCGACGAGAATTCTCCGGCCGGCCTCTGCTACACCTCCGGCACGACCGGCAACCCGAAGGGCGTGCTCTATACCCACCGCTCCAACTTCCTGCACACCCTGGTGACCATGGGCGCTGACGTGCTCGGCATCGGGGCCACCGACACCGTCCTGCCGGTGGTGCCCATGTTCCACGCCAACGCCTGGGGCGTGGCCTTCTCCGCGCCCGCCGTGGGCGCCAAGCTGGTCATGCCGGGCGCCAAGCTGGACGGCGCCTCGATACACGAACTCTTGGAGAGCGAGCAGGTCACCTTCTCGGCCGCGGTGCCCACCGTCTGGCAGATGCTGCTGACCCATCTGCGCGACACCAACGGGACCCTCAACAGCCTCAAGCGCGTCGTCATCGGCGGCTCGGCGGTGCCCGAGGCGATCGTTCGGGCCTTCCGCGACGAGTACGGCGTGGCCGTCACCCATGCCTGGGGCATGACCGAGACCTCGCCGCTCGGCACCCAGGCCACGCCGAACCACAAGATCGCCGCGATGGACGACGAAGCCCAGCTTCGCTTCCAGCTGAAGCAGGGCCGCCCGCCGCTGGGCATCGACCTGCGGCTCACCAATGATGAGGGCCAGGACCTGCCCCGCGACGGCCACACCTTCGGCAAGCTGCTGGTGAAGGGCCCGTTCGTGGTGGGCGAGTACTTCAAGGGCGACGGCGGCCGCATCCTCGACGACCAGGGCTTCTTCGACACCGGCGACGTCGCCACCCTGGACGAGCACGGCTTCATGCAGATCACCGACCGCGCCAAGGACGTCATCAAGTCCGGCGGGGAGTGGATCAGCACCATCGAGATCGAGAACATCGCGGCTGGCCATCCCAAGGCCGAGCTGGCTGCGGTCATCGGCATGGCCCACCCCAAGTGGGACGAGCGGCCCCTGCTGCTGGTCAAGCTGCGCCCTGGCCAGGAGGCCACGAAAGAGGATTTCCTCCAGTTCCTGGAAGGCAAGATCGCCAAGTGGTGGATGCCCGACGACGTGGTCTTCGTCGACGACATCCCGCTGGGCGCCACCGGCAAGATCGACAAGAAGCTGATCCGCACCCGGATGGCCGACTATGTCTTGCCCACCGCCGCTGCGGCCGCCGCCTCCACCATCGCCCTGGCCGCTCGGCCCGAGCCGAAGATCTATGCACCGGAGCCTGAGACCCCTGCCGAACCGGAGGTTCACGCCCACGCCCAGGCCGCGCCGCAGGATGACCACGCGGGCTGGTCTCCCGCAGCCAAGCCCACCCAGGAGGAGAGCTATTCCGGACTCACGGTCCTGACGCCGACCCTGGATGACGCTGCAGCCGTGGAGGCCCAGGCGGAGGCCATCGCCCCTTTTCCCGCTGAGCCCGCGTCCGAGACGCACGCCTCCGCTATCCCGGCGCCCGAAGTCCATGCGCCCCTGACCTTCGGCTCGCCCTCCGACGAGGAGCCCTTCGGGGCGCCCCTGGTCCCGCGCCGGACGAAGACGCGCAAGGGCGACGGCTTCGCGGGCTTCTATCTGAACCTGGCCACCCTGGTGGCCCTGACGCCGGCCCTTATGGTGGGCGCCGGCATGCTGGGCACCCGCTACGGCCTGATGGACTGGAAGACCGGCCTGGGGGTCATCGCGCTGGAATGGGCGCCCAAGGTGACCATGATCGCCGTGGCCGCGGGCCTGCTGGGGATCATCATCGCCCTGTTCGCGGGCTTTGGCCGCTACTGGGCCCGCGCCCTGATGGTGCTGATCCTCTGCGGCGCGACCTTCGGCGGCTATCTCTGGGCCCGCCAGGCCCAGATCACCAACCCGCCCATCAATGACGTGTCCACCGACTGGACCATGCCGCTCACCTTCTCCCAGAAGATGATGCGCGAGCGGGGACCCGAGGCGATCATGGTGGAGGCCGATCCGATGCGCCCCATGGACTCCTTCGCCTATGCGGGCCGCCGCATCGCCGAGATCAACGCCGAGACCTGCGCCGAGGCCCGGCCGCTGATCCTGGCCAGCGCGCCAGGTCAGGCCTACACCAGGGCCAAGGCCGCGGTGGAGCAGGCAGGCCTGGACCTGGTCACCGACGATCCCGTCGCGGGCCGCCTCGAGGCCACCGGCCGCAGCACCGCCTTCGGCTTCAAGAACGACGTGGTGGTCCGCGTCCTACCGGCGCCGCAAGGGTCCCGCATCGACGTCCGCGCCATCGGCCGTGTTCCCGTTTCCGACTTCGGAGCCAACTGCGCCCGGGTCACGGAGCTGATCGGGGCGATGCGGAGCTGATCCGCGCCGGCATTTCGGGGGCGACAGCCAAAGGAAGGGCTCGAAGGCGCAACGAATAGGGAGGCGGCTCGTTGGAGCGACGCAACGCTCGCCCCCTTGGACGCCAATGACTCTCCAGCCCCCGCGACGGATAGATATTCGCGATAACCGGCTCGCCGCGGCGATCATCGAGCATGCGGTCGAGTACGCCATCCTGACCATGGAATTTGACGGGACCATCACCTCGTGGAGTCCGGGGGCGGAGCGGATGACCGGCTATGCCGACGCGGAGATCGTCGGATCGAACTTCTCCCTGCTCTTCACCCCGTCGGACCGCTCGGCGGGGGAGGACAAGATCGAGCGCGCGACGACTCTGCGTGATGGTCGGGCCGAGGATTCCCGCCGGCACGTGAGCAAGGACGGCTCGCGCTTCTGGGCCAACGGCATGACGATGCTGATGCGCGATCCGGATCTGACCTGCCTGCTCAAGGTCATGCGCGACGAGACCCCTGCCAAGCGGGCGGACGAACAACGCGTGCTTCTGCTCAATGAGCTGAACCACCGGATCAACAACACCCTGGCCACCGTGCAATCCATCGCCGAGCAGACCCTGCGGGGCAGGGAGGTGAGCAGTGAAACGCGTGGTGACCTGGCCGGGCGCCTGCTCACGCTGTCGGAGGCCCACAGGGTGCTGGTGGACGAGAACTGGGCGGGCGCGGATCTGCACACCATTGTGCGCAAGGCCCTGGCCCCCCACGCCGGCGGCGACGGCCGCATCGTCTTCGATGGCCCCGACGTGCGGCTAAGTCCCCCACAGGCGGTCTCGATGGCCCTGGCCCTGCATGAACTCGCCACCAACGCCCTCAAGTACGGATCTCTGACCAGCCCTGAGGGGACGGTGCGGATTGACTGGAACCTGGCGCACGACGGCGCCGGCGGTCGGCATCTAACCTTTCTCTGGGAGGAGCAAGGCGGCCCCGCCGTCGCGACCCCGACTCGCCGGGGTTTCGGAACAAGGCTCCTGGCCCGCACCTTCGCCGAGGAGAACGGGGGGAGGGCGGAGGTGCAATACAATCCGTCGGGCCTGCGATGCCTGATCCATCTGCCGCTTTCCGCCTGCGAGGAAGCGCTGGTCCTGGATCTCTCGGCCGAGGCCGGGGCGTAAGCGCCCACCGCCCGGCGCCGCCGCCGACTTGATCTAGCTCAAGGAAGCCGCCGTCCGGTCCGCCAGATTGGGGTCAAAGGAGACCCCAATGCCTGACATCGGCCTGATCCAGCAGATCTATCTCGGCGGCGTGATCACCGCCTTCCTGAGCTTCATCCTCGTCCTGGGCTTCGGCGCCCTCTATTCCAACGCGGCGCCCCGCAAGCGCCTAGAGGCCGCGCCGGCCCGTCAGGCGGAGCCGGCGGAGACGGCCCGGCGCGAGGCCGCCTGAGGCTCGTCGTCAGGCGCGGCGGTAATCGCTGTCGGGGCCGGGCTTGCCGTCGGTGGTCACCAGGCCGCGCTTCACCAGGTCGATCATGTGACCCAGCACCGAGCGCGCCGCGGCTGGGTGCAGCCGGGGATCAACATCGGCGTAGAGCACGGGGACCATCTCCCGGATTCTGCCATGGCCGTCCGTCACCGCCTTCAGCACCTGGGCTTCGCGGGCCCGACGGTGGGCGATATAGGCGTCGATGAAGGGCGCCACCTCGGTGACCGGCGGCCCGTGGGTCGGCCATAGAACGGAGAAGTCGCGGGCCTTCACCAGGTCGAGACTGTCCATATAGTCGGTCATGTCGCCGTCCGGCGGCGTGATCACCGTCGTTGACCAGCCCATGATGTGGTCGCCAGAGAACAGCGCATTCTCTTCCTTCAGCGCAAAGCAGATGTGGTTGGAGGTGTGACCCGGGGTGGCGATCGCCTCCAGCGTCCAGCCCGGTCGCTCCAGGACCTGACCGCCGCCGCACAGGCTGACGTCCGGCGCAAAGCCGAAGTCCGCGCCGGCCTCCATCCTCACGCCACTGTCGTCCACCGGGATCTCGGCCACGGCGCAGCCGTAGATGGTCGCCCCGGTCCGCGCCTTCAGCGGCCCCGCCAGGGGCGAGTGGTCGGAGTGGTGGTGGGTGATCAGGATGTGGGTGATCTTTTCGCCCGGCTCCAGGGCGCCCAGGATGGCCTCCAGATGGTCGTCCATGTCCGGGCCTGGGTCGATCACCGCCACCTCGCCACGGCCGACGATATAGGTGCCGGTGCCCAGATAGGTGAAGGGGCCGGGATTGTTGGCCACCACCCGCCGGATCAGGGGGGAGACCTGGTCAGCCTTGCCGTAGTCGAACTTGATCTCGCGGACATAGGGAATCATCGGGCGGTCTCCTTTGGGAGCGTGACAGCCTGAAGTGGGTACCGGTTCAGGCGACCGTCACGCGACAGACTAAAGAAAAGGGCGGCGCTTATCGACTCCCGGCGCCGACCTTGCGCTGCGTCGCCTCAGTTCAGGATTGTGAGGCGGTTATGGCGGCGCAGGCGGTGATGTTTGTTTCAAAACGGCTTCAGCGGGTGGTCTTCGCCCTGATGTGTCTCATGACGGCGCAACTGGTTCTGACCATGGCCAGCTGCGAGCCCGACGAACCGGCCCTATTGGGCGCGGTCCGCGTGCCGATCTCCTATCCGGGCTGAGCTGGCAGGACACCCTTGAGGTCGTAGCCGGCCTGATGGCCCAGCTCCACCAGTTCGTCGCGCGAGCGGGCGCCGTCCATGACCTCACCCAATGACCAGGTGATGATCGAGCGCGTGCCCGAGCGGCAGAAAGCTAGCACCGGGCCCTCGGAGTTTTCCAGGATCGAGCGTTCCTCGGCCACCTGGTCCTGGGTGGGACCGCCGCGCACCGGGATGTAGGCGTATTGCAGACCCGCCGCCTTGGCCGCGGCCTCGACTTGCGCGCTGCTTGGCTGAGCAGGGTCCTCACCGTCTGGACGGTTGTTGATCACCAACTTGAACCCCAGGTCGGCGGCCCTTTTCAGGTCGTCCAGGCCGATCTGCGGGCTGACGGAGAGCTGGTCGGTGACGCGTCGGAATTCGGTCATGGTCTGACTTCACTTGAGGTGGGAGGCGGCCCTTCGTTGACATCATCGGGGGGCGATGAAACTTTCGCAACGCCCGGCCGTCAAAAGGCCCTCCACCTTGAGCTTCCAAATCCATGTTGCGTTTCATAGGCCGACGACTCCTCGTGGCCATCCCGACGCTGTTCCTCGTCGTCACGCTCGCCTTCTTCATGATGCGCGCGGCGCCCGGCAGCCCCTTCGACATGGACCGCAAGCTCTCGCCCGAGATCGAGGCCAATGTCATGGCCAAGTACGGGATGGATAAGCCGCTGGGCGAGCAGTACGCCGACTACCTCAAGGGCGTGCTGCAGGGCGATTTCGGGCCTTCCCTGAAGTACAAGGACAAGACCGTCCTGCAGATCCTGCAGGAGAACTACAAGGTCAGTCTCACCCTTGGCCTCTCGGCCATCACCCTGGCCGGCGCCATCGGCGTGACCCTGGGCGTGCTGGCGGCGCTGAAGCAGAACGGATGGGTGGACTTCGGCGTCATGGGGGTGGCGATCATCGGGGTCTGCATCCCCACCTTCGTCACTGCGCCGCTGCTGGTGCTGCTGTTTGGATCGATCCTGCAGTGGCTGCCCAACGGCGGCTGGAACGACGGGGCGATCCAGAACCTGATCCTGCCTATCACCGTCTTGGCCCTGCCGCAGATCGCCATCATCTCGCGCCTGACCCGGGCCGG
>NZ_JANPJP010000100.1:0-27311 GCF_031425575.1 Phenylobacterium sp. | reverse complement strand
GTGACCATGGCCTTGCTGCTGCTGGCGTCCCTCATCCCGCTGGCTATGGAGGTGGCAGGCTAGAGCAGGCGGCCGGCGGCGGCCATGGCGCGGGCCTGCGTCGCGCGCCATTCGTCGGCGTAGTCGCACGCCTCATAGCCGGCGAAGTAGGGCCCGCCGCGCGTGAAATGCGCGATGCGGGCCTCCGGCGCGTAGGGATACTCCCCCACCAGCCAGTTCCACGTCAGCGGGAGGTCCCCGATCTGCGCCTCGTCGGCGAGCCAGTTGAACTGATGCAGGTCCAGTCCGGACGCCTCCTCTACATACTCGGGGGTCAGGGCCGCGCAGCGGGCGTTGTTCAGCAGCATGACGCTCGACCAGTTCTTCTTGGCGTAGCGCGCTTGGGGGTGGTTGAGGAACTTCACCGTGTCCCGGGGCGTGTAGTCGTGCTTGCAGACCATGACGGCGTAGCGGTCGTCGGCCAGGGCGAACAGTTCGGCGATGTCCGCGCGGGCGAGCATGTCGCAGTCGATGAACAGCGACCAGCCGGCGTAGCCGGCGAGGTACGGGGTCAGAAATCGCGAGAACGAGAAGGCCGTCGATTGGGCGTTGCTGGGCGCGCGGCGGAAGACCTTGCTGAGGCTGGGCAGATCGATCGGCGTGAAGCGCACGGGCTGCGAGGCGTGCTCGACAATGCTCTGGCAAAGCACGTGGTAGGCGACGACCTCCTGGGGGTCGTAGCCGATGAAGACGTCAAGCACAGGGGAGGCCAGCAGGTCGATTCTCCGAATTGAGTCAGGTCGCCCGTTCGGCGAGCCTGCGCCGAAGAGCGCCTTCGACATCCCGAACGACCGGCTCCCATGCGCCCGGCGTGGCCTGGCGAAACAGCTGCACGGACCGATACCACGGCATGGTGGAGCCTGACGCCGCATAGCGCCATTCCGGATTGTGCGGCACCAGGGTCAGGCAATCGGCGCCGGTCGCGCCGGCGAGATGCACGACGGCGGTCTGCACCGACACCACGACGTCCAGGTTTTCGATGAGGCCCGCAAGGTCCTCGAAATCATAGGTGGCGCTGGGGTCGAAGGCCCGGACCGGGGCTAGGCGTCCGGCGTTGACCGCCTCCAGTTCGGCGGCCACGTCGCCATATTGCAGGCTCACGAAGTCGCAGTCTGGCAGGTCGAGCACCGGCGCCAGTTGGTCCAGGGACAGCGAGCGCTGACCCCTGCGCGTGCTGGGCACGCCGCCGCGCCAGGACAGGCCAATCCGCAGACCCCTCGGCCGCGGCCCCAGCCGAGCGGCCCAGGCCTCCCGCACCTCTGGCCTGGCCCGCAGGAAAGGGGTTCCCAGAAAATCAGCCTCGCGGCGCCGATAGAGACGACCCAGGCTACCCATGGCGACGAGGGTTTCGTCCGGGGCGACCGACAGCACCGGAGGACTGCCCAGGCCCTGGAACGTCACGCCCGTGATGGAGGCGGCAAACAGACGCTCGAGCCGAGCGTCGCAGACGCAGGTGACCTTGGCCGCGTCCCGGGCGAGATCACCGATCATGCTGGCGAACATCACCTGGTCGCCCAGTCCCTGCTCTCCCAGCAGCTTGATGCTGCGGCCAGGGAGACCGGCGGCCGCCAGGTGGCGGACCACCTGGGCCATGACCGGGTGATAGAAAGACATCGACGAAGCGACGAAGGCGCCGACGCTCAGGCGCGCCTCGTAGTCGTCCCAACCGCCCGAGAAGTCCCGCATCAGCAGACGAACCAGACTTCGCCGGAAGGGCGCCAGCGCCAGGTTCGGCTGCAAGGCGATGGCCTCACCAAAGCGGCGCAGAGCCGTCTCGTTCTCGCTGAGCGCCGCATGGGTCAGCCCGAGTTTCGTCAGGGCCTCATAGGCGACGTCCCCGAACCTGGCGGCCTGGCTGTAGCTCTGGAGGGCCTCCTCCAGCCGCGAAAGCCCGGTCAGCGCGTTGCCGCGGGTCAGCAGGGCCTGGCTGTGGTCGGGATCGGCCGCGAGCGTGGTGTCCGCGAGCACAAGCGCCTCTGCGTGCCGCTCGTGCTCGCCCAAAAGGATGCCAAGATTCCTCAGCGGCGCGGGGTGGTGGGGCAGGAGATCCAGGGCGCGGCGATAGTGTGTCTCGGCGAGGCTCCATCGGCTCAGCGCCATTTCCGCCGAGCCGAGGGCGATCAACGCCTCGCCATGCTCGGGCGCCGCCTCGACCACGCCCTGCAGCGTGGCCGCCGCCGCCGCGCTCTGGCCGGCGCGGAGCTGTTCCAGGCCAAGCTTGAACAGGGCGTCAGGGTCGGGAGACGAGCGGTCGGTCATCGCCGTCACCTTGTCGATGACGGTGGGGCCCGCAAGGGGATTTCCGTCGGAAGGGTGGTGCGGCTAGAGGGACTCGAACCCCCACGCCTTGCGGCGTCTGGACCTAAACCAGGTGCGTCTACCAATTCCGCCATAGCCGCCAACACGGCCCGTCTATAGCTGGGCCGACGAAATGGGCAAGCCAACGCACGCCACGCCAAGAGCTTGACCAGGTCCCCGCCGCCGCAGAGCCTGCCGGTCACACGCGGGGAGGGGACCTTGTCCACCGGCTACTACGACGACAACGCCGAGCGCTTCTTCGCCGACACCGCCTTCGTCGACCTTTCGGAGGGCCGCCGGCGCTTCGTCGCGGCCCTTCCGCCAGGCGGCCGGGTGCTGGACGCGGGCTGTGGCTCGGGCCGGGACGCCCTGGCCTTCCATCAGCTAGGTTTCCAGGTCACCGCCTTCGACGGCTCCGCCGCCATGGTGGCGCGCGCCTCAGCCCTGACAGGGCTGCCCGTCCTGCACCTCAACTTCGCCGACGTGGCGTGGTGCGAGGCTTTTGACGGAATCTGGGCGAGCGCCTCACTGCTGCATGTTCCCCGCCGTGAACTGCCCGACATCATGCGCGCGCTCCGGGCGGCCCTGGTCCAAGGCGGCGTCTGGGAGTTGTCCTTCAAGCTCGGCAGCGGGGAACGCCATACGGCCGGTCGGCTGTTCACCGACCTCGACGTCCCGGCCGCCCAGGCCCTGGTCGACGAGGTCGGGGACCTGGAAACCATGGCCATATCCGTCAGTTATGACGTGCGGCCCAGCCGGGAGACCGAGGGCTGGACCAACCTGCTGGTCCGCCGCGTGGGGTGAGGGCGTGCGCCGCCCTCTTTGGGCTTGGAGTGCGCGCCGTGAAATGACATAAGGTCGCCCGCTCGCCGCCAGCCCTGGCGGCGCTTACCTATTCAGCCGAGGCGGACCTGAAAGGCGCACGACACCGCGCCGTGTCCGGAAAATTCAAGAATGTCGATGCAGATCGTTGAGAAGTCTGGTGAAGGCCTGAGCAAGGTCTTCAGCGTCACCGTCCCGATGTCGGACCTGGTCGAGCGCCTGGACGCCAAGATCGCCGAAATCACCCCCACCCTCAACATCAAGGGCTTCCGGCCCGGCAAGGTGCCGCAGGCCCACGTCCGCAAGCTCTATGGCAAGTCCATCATGAGCGAAGTCGTGGAGCAGACGCTCAACGAAACCACCCAGAAGGTGCTCGAGGAGAACAAGCTGCGCCCCGCTGGCGATCCGGACCTGACGCCGAACGGCGACATGGCCCAGGTCATCGATGGCAAGGCTGACCTCGCCTACGACATCGCCATCGAGGTGATGCCCGATTTTGAGCCCACCGACCTCACCAAGATTTCGCTGAAGCGCCCGGTCTATGAGCCCACCGACGCCGAGGTGAACGAGGCCGTCGACGAGCTGGCCAAGCAGAACCGCACCTATGAGACCCGCACCGGCAAGACCGTGAAGGCCAAGGACGGCGACATGGTCGTCATCGACTTCATCGGCCGCGCCGACGGCGTCGCCTTCGAAGGCGGCACGGGCGTGGACACCGAGCTGGTCCTGGGTTCGGGCAGCTTCATCCCCGGTTTCGAAGAACAGCTGGTGGGCGCCAAGCCGGACGAGAAGGTCATGGTCAAGGTGACCTTCCCGGCCGAGTACCAGGCGCCGAACCTCGCCGGCAAGGACGCCGAGTTCGAGACCACGGTGAAGGAAGTGAAGGCTCCCGTGGAGTCCAAGGCCGATGACAGCCTGGCCGAGCGCCTAGGTGTCGAGAGCCTGGAAAAGCTGCGCGAGTTGCTGAAGACCAACCTGGAAAGCCAATACTCGGGCGCTTCGCGCTTCAAGCTGAAGCGCGCCCTCCTGGACGTGCTGGATGAGAAGCACGACTTCCCCCTGCCGCCCAAGATGGTCGAGGCCGAGTTCGCGCAGATCTGGGGTCAGGTTCAGTCGGACAAGGAACGGGGCACACTGCCGCCGGAAGACCTGGAAAAGTCCGACGACGTCCTGCAGACCGAATACCGCAAGATCGCCGAGCGCCGCGTGCGCCTGGGTCTGGTCCTGGCCGAGATCGGCCGGGTCAACAACGTGCAGATCACCGATCAGGAACTGGCTGAGGCCATGCGCGCCGAAGCCATGCGCTACGGCCCGCAAGCCCAGCAGATCTTCGACTTCTTCCGCCAGAACCCCGCCGCCCAGGCCCAGCTGCGGGCCCCGATCTTCGAGGATAAGGTCGTCGACCTGATCGTCGCACAGGCCAAGGTCAAGGATGAGAAGGTGTCCAAGGACGACCTGCTCAAGGAAGACGACATGCCGGCCGGCTACGGCGCCTAGAGGCGCTCGACAGACGAGATCAAGGGCGCCCGCCGGGCGCCCTTTTTCGTTGCGGAACCATTTTCGCATGCTCCGCGTTTCGGGTGATTGCTGAGCTTTCTGATGTCGGCAGGATGCGCGTTGGCCCGGGAGGAATCGCCCGTGAGCCGCTTGGTTGAGAGTTGGGCGGGGCTCTGGATGCCATTGCTTGTTCGGATCGCGGGCCGAGCCCTGGCGCCGTGCACCTCGGTGGCCCTGCTTGTCGCCCAGCCGGCCTGGGCCGACGTCGCCGACGCGGGCTCTCTGGCAGACCTCTCCCGCCTGTCGCTAGAGGAGCTCGCCAATGTTGAGATCACCTCGGTCTCCAAGCGCCCCGAGGCCCTGAGCGGTGCTCCAGCCGCCGTCTATGTCATCAGCAATGACGCGATCAGGCTCTCCGGCGCCGACAGCCTGCCCGAGGCGCTGCGCCTGGCGCCCAACCTGCAAGTCGCGCGGCTGAACGCCTCCGGCTATGGAATTTCGGCGCGCGGGTTCAATCACTCCACGGGCACCTCCAACAAGCTTCAGGTGTTGATCGACGGGCGCAGCATCTACACTCCGCTATACTCCGGCGTATTCTGGGACGCCCAGGCGGTCATGCTTGACGATGTCGAGCGGATCGAGGTGATCAGCGGGCCGGGCGGCGCCCTTTGGGGCGCCAACGCTGTCAACGGCGTCATCAATGTCATCACCCGCAAGGCCGGCGACACCCAGGGCGGCCTGGCGCACCTCACGACGGGCTCCGACGATACCGCCGCCAACCTGCGCTACGGCGGGCGTTTCGGCGAGACCGGCGCCTTCCGCATCTATGGCATGGCCGCCGAATACGGTGAGAGCCGCACCACGCTCGGCGCCGGTGCTCGTGATTCCTGGGACCGGGCCCAGTCGGGCTTCAAGGTCGATTGGGGCGGGGAGGGCGATTCCTTCACACTGCAGGGCGACCTCTACGATGGCTCCAGCGCCCCCGTACCCGGTGCGCGGGCCGAGGGGGCCATCGGCGGCGGCAACCTGCTGGGCAATTGGACTCATCGGCCGGAGGCCGGCGGCGTGGTGGAGGCCACCGCCTACTATGCCCGCGACCACCGCACGATCACCTCGGGCATCAAGGATAGCCTGGAGGTCTATAATCTCGATCTGCAGTACGCCCTGGCCCCCCGAGGTCGCCATACCATCGTTGTGGGGGGCGGCTATCGGCATAACCAGGACATCTTCCGTGGCGGGTTCCGCACATCCTTCCTCGACCCCGCCAGTCGCACCACCCGGCTGGGCAACCTCTTCGTTCAGGACGAAGTCGCCCTGCGCGAGGATCTCATCCTGACCCTGGGCCTGAAGCTGGAACACAACAGCTATACGGGCCTGGAATACCTGCCCAACGCCCGGCTGGCCTGGCGCCCGACGGATCACGCCCTGATCTGGGGTGCGATCTCCCGGAGCGTGCGCACGCCCTCGCGATTCGATCGCGACCTGATAAATCCCGGCCTGATCGCCGGCGGCCCCGCTTTCGTGTCGGAAGAACTGATCGCCTACGAGGCTGGCTATCGTGGCCAGCCCTCACCCAACTTCTCGGTGTCGGTGTCGGCCTACTACAATGTCTTCGACGATCTGCGGACCGCGGAGTCGATCACGCGGGCGGTGTTCCCCCTGGAAGTCAGGAACGGCATGCGCGGTGAGACCTACGGCGTCGAGGCCTGGGCCGCTTGGCAGGTGCGCGCGGGCTGGCGTCTGACCGCCGGAGCCAGCGCCCTGCGCAAGGACCTGTCGCTTGACGCCGGCAGCCGCGACATCTTCGGCGTCGATTTCGCGGGCGCCGACCCGAGCTATCAGCTCTCCCTGCGGTCGCAAATGAGTCTGACCCCCACCGTCGACTTGGATATTGATCTACGCAGCATCGACGACCTGAAGAGCCCGGCAGTCGCCGGCTACACCGAGCTGGGCGCCCGGCTGGCCTGGCGGGTGACAGACCAGGTCGAGCTGGCGGTGATCGGGGACAACCTGCTCAACGACCAGCACCTGGAGTTCGTCAACGGCTCCCTGCCGCGGCGCGAAACACCGCGCAGCGTGCGCGCCAGCCTGCGCTGGGGCTTCTGACATGAGGGCCATGGCGCGGCTGCTGATCGCAGCCGTGTTTTGCCTTGCGCCGATCGGCGCCGTCCGCGCCGCAGACAGTCTCGAGGCGCCGGTCAAGGCGACCTACCTCTACAAATTCGTGCCGTTCGTGGAGTGGCCGGCGGCCGCCTTCACCTCGCCGACCCAGGCTGTCGTGCTCTGCGTTCTGGTGGGGGATCCCTTCGGCGCGGTGCTGGACCAGGCCGTGAGGGGCCAGAAGGTCGGCGCGCGGCCAATCAGTGTCCGCCGCCTAGCCAGGGCGGAAAGGGCGGTCGGCTGTCACGTGCTCTATTTGTCGGCCCCACGCGCGCCGGCCGCGATCGAGGCCCTGCACAGCGCCCATGGCGCGCCGGTGCTCACCGTCACCGACCAGGCGAACGGCGCGGGCGCTATCGTGAATTTCGTCCTGCGCGAAAACCGGGTCCGGTTCACCATTGATCCCCGCGCCGCGACCCAGAGCGGCCTGACCATCAGCTCCAAGCTGCTCAGCCTGGCGCTGAACGCGCGGTCAGGGCGCTAGGCATGGCCCTCCTGGACAAGCTGCCGATCCGCTGGAGCCTGATCCCGGCCATCGCGGCCATCGGCGCCATCCTCCTGGTGCTCAGCGGCCTGGGTATCGCGATCTATGACGAACAGAACTACCGCGCCCAAAAGATCCGCGAGGCCACGGCCCAGGGCGAAATCCTGGCGGCCACGGTCACCGCGGCCTTGGCCTTCGACGACCGCCCGGCGGCGCAGGAATATGTCGAGGCCCTGCGGGTCAATCCGCAGGTGGTCTCGGCCGGGGTCTATAACGACGCTCGCGCCCTGGTGGCCGGCTACGCCCGCGACCCTGGCGGCCGGGCCGACGCCAGCGTTAAACTCGCTGCCCCGGCCTTCGTCGGTCGGCACTTGATTGTCGTGACACCGGTAGCAGAGGCTGGCCAGCATCTGGGGCTGGTGGCGTTGCGCATCGACACCGATCCCATCGCCCGGCGGCTCTCGCGCTATGTCGGCCTGGGCCTGCTGCTGTTCATGGCTTTGCTCGTCGTCGGCGTCCTGGCCGCGGCCCACGCCGTGTTGACCCGCACCAACAGCGATCTGGCCGATGCCAACCGCAACCTCCAGGAGGAGATGCACGAGCGTGAGCGCGCCGAGAGCGCCCTGCGCCAAAGCCAGCGCATGGAGGCCATGGGCCAGCTCACCGGCGGCGTCGCCCACGACTTCAACAACATCCTCATGATCGCCTCCAGCGGCCTGGACCTGATGGAGCGCACCGACAAGCCCGAGCGCCGCAAGATGCTGATCGACGGCATGCGCCAGGCCGTGGACAGGGGCGCCAGCCTGACCCGCCAACTCCTGGCCTTCTCGCGCCGGACATCCCTGCGGCCCGAGGTCATCGACCTCACCGCCCAGCTCGAGGGGATGCGTCTTTTGCTGGACCGGTCTCTCGGGGAGGATATCTCCGTGGTGGTGGATCTGCCCGCCGATCTCTGGCGGGTGCAGGTCGATCCGTCGGAGTTCGAGCTGGCCATCCTGAACCTGGCCGTGAACGCCCGCGACTCCATGCCGGGCGGCGGCGCCATCACCATCGGCGGGCACAACCGCCCAGCCGGGGCCGATGAGGCGGTCCTGGTCGATCATGTTGTCCTGGGCATCACCGACACCGGCTCCGGCATGGCGCCGGAGACCCTGTCGCGCGTGTTCGAACCCTTCTTCACCACTAAGGCGGTGGGCAAGGGGACAGGGCTGGGCCTCAGCCAGGTCTACGGCTTCAGCCGCGCGTCCGGCGGCGATGTGCGGATCGAGAGCGCGGTCGGTCTCGGCTCGACGATCTTCCTGTTGCTTCCGCGAACCGAGGCCCCCCTGCCGGTCTCTGCCCCAGACCTGTCGCCGGTCATCCGCGCGCCGGGCGGGCAGGGCGATCTGCTGCTGGTGGAGGACGACGACGGGGTCGCCAACCTGGTTTGCGGCATGCTGGTGGAGCTCGGCTACAATGTCACCCGCGTCGACTGCGCGGCCGCCGCCGTCACGGCGCTGGAGACCAATTCGGGCTTCGACATCGTATTCTCCGACCTGGTGATGCCCGGGGAGATGGACGGCATTGCGCTCGCCCGTGAGATCGGCCGGCGCTGGCCCAGCCTCCCCGTTCTGCTGACGACGGGCTTCAGCCCCGGCGTCGCCGCGGCGGCCGAGGAGGGGCTGACCTTGCTCACCAAGCCCTATGGGATCGGCGCCCTGGCCGCCGCGTTGGACTCCGCGAGACCTGGCTGAGAGCTCCCGAAAGCAATTTCGCCAACTCTTAAGAGCTATCGGGGCTATTGGTCACCTTGCGCCGGCCCCACCGGCACGCGATATCCACCGGGTACACGGCTCGCGTTCGAGAGTCGTTCACATCGAGAAGGGCTGCCTCCCAATGTTTGATCCGCCGACGACCGCCTTGAACCTTGTCCCGATGGTGGTCGAGCAGACCAGCCGCGGCGAGCGTGCCTTCGATATCTTTTCCCGGCTTCTGAAAGAGCGGGTCATCTTCCTGAACGGCCCCGTCGAGGACGGGATGTCGGCGCTGATCTGCGCCCAGCTGCTCTATCTTGAGGCCGAAAATCCCAAGAAAGAGATCCAGATGTACATCAACTCGCCGGGCGGCGTGGTGACCTCGGGTCTCGCGATCTACGATACCATGCAATACATCAAGAGCCCGGTGGTCACCCTCTGCATGGGCATGGCGGCCTCGATGGGGTCCTTCCTGCTGATGGCCGGTGAGGCCGGTCAGCGGATCTCGCTGCCCAACGCCCGCATCATGGTTCACCAGCCCTCGGGCGGCTATTCCGGCAAGGCCTCGGACATCGAGCGTCACGCCGAGGACATCATCAAGACCAAGCGCCGTCTGAACGAGATCTACGCCAAGCACACCGGCCGGTCCTACGAAGAGGTCGAGGAAAAGCTCGACCGCGACACCTTCATGACTGCCGACGAGGCCAAGGAGTGGGGTCTGATCGACCTCGTTCAGGCCAATCGCTCCGAGGACTAGCCTGCATGGTCGCGCACACCCTGGTGGTGGGCGGGACCGGGATGCTTTCTGGACTATGTGAGGCGCTCGCCGGCGACGGCGGGCGCCTCTCGCTTTTGTCGCGCCAGGCGTCGGGCCCCGACGGATTCGCCTGCGACTACCATGATCGCGCTTCGTTCGCGGCGGCGCTCCTGGCGGCGGTCGCCCGCTCCGGCCCGATCGACCTGGCGGTGGCCTGGTTCCACACCCTGAAGATCGAGGCCCCGCGCCTCCTGGCCGAGCAGGTCCAGGGGCGGCTGTTTCAGGTCCTGGGCAGCGCCGCGGCCGACCCCGCCCATCCCTGGCGGCTCGAGACCGCGCGGAAGGTTGCCGAGGGCTTGCCCGGCTGCGAATTGCGGCAGGTGGTGCTTGGCTTCAAGGTCGAGCCGGAGGGGTCGCGCTGGCTGACCAACGCGGAGATTTCCGGCGGCGTCCTCGACGCAATCCGCGCCGACCGACCGCTTACCATCATCGGCCAGACCAAGCCCTGGTCGGCTAAGCCTTGAGCCGGGACTGCGCCGCCGCGATCAGGGCGTCGCCGCCCAGCGTCACATTGAAGCGGTCGAAGTCCTTGTCGTCGGCGGCGCGGACGTCGCCGAACAGCCCCTGGGGGTCTTCATGGAAGTGCAGGAAGGCGCGGGACTTGCGGTAGAAGACCCCGCGCTTTTTCTCGGTCAGGCCGGGCAGCGCACGGATGCGGGCCAACAGCGGTTCCAGCTGATCCAGGGCTATCTCACCGGCGTGTTTCACGTGGCGTCAGACCTTCAGGGACGTTCCTTGAAGACACGATAGCCGCGGTGATCGGCGATCTTCAACATCTCGCGGTCTCCACTGGTGTCGCCATAGGCGGCCTTCAGGGTGAAGTCGGGGCCAAACATTGCGCGCAGGCGGCGCACCTTCTCCGGCCCGCGGCAATTGGGGCCGAGGAACCCGCCGGTCACCCGGTCGTCGGCGTCGAAGGCCAGTTCCGTGGCGATCAGGGCGTCGGCCCCGAGGCCCCGGGCGAAGGGGGCCACGATGATGTCGGGGGAGGCGCTGACGATCACCAGCTTGGCGTGGCGCTGACGCCAGCGGCGCCAGGTCTGCAGGGCGTCGGGGCGCAACAGGCTGGGGGCGGCGACCTCGGCGAAGGCGCGGGCCTGGGCTTCCAGCTCGTCGCGCGTGACCCCCTTGAGGAACTCGCGCACCGCGGCGGCCTTGATGCGTCCGCGATTGCGGTGCGCCAGATAGGAGATCGCCGCCGGGGCCAGCCGGGTCATTCCCGCCATATAGCGACCCTGATCGACGCGCCATTTGAGGAATTCGGTGAAACTGTCACGCACGGTGATGGTGCCGTCGAAGTCGAAGGCCACGACGCCTGCGTCTTCGATCTGGTCATCCAGCATCTCGCTCGAGGGAGCGCCGCCGCCGCGCAAGGATCGTTTCGCCATGGCTCCCCCTCGCGCCGTCTCCGCCGCGTGTCTACCCAGAACAATCGGCGGGCGCAGCACGCGCCTTGGGGGGAGGCGTTTCGCGGCGCCAGGAGCCGAAGGCTTGTCCCGAACTGGCGCACACCCATCTAGGGATTCGGACTGGCCCGCCATCGGGCGCCCCGGCCGCCAAATGTCGCGATGTCCCCCAAAGGCTTGTGATCCTTGGTCGGATCGAGGAATGTCAAGGATTAGACAACCTGCGGCGCGTATCCTGCATCGATGGCGTCAGGAACGCCTCCGGGGGCGGACGTCCCGGCCAGTCGGCCGCACGTCGAGAGAGTGAGAAACGACCATGACCAAGGCCGCCAGCGGAGACTCAAAGAGCACGCTCTACTGCTCATTCTGCGGCAAGAGTCAGCATGAGGTCCGCAAGCTTATCGCGGGCCCTACCGTGTTCATCTGCGATGAGTGCGTAGAACTGTGCATGGATATTATTCGCGAGGAGCACAAGATTTCCTTCGTGAAATCCAAGGACGGCGTGCCGACTCCGAAGGAAATCCGCGAAGTCCTCGACGATTACGTGATTGGCCAAGATCACGCCAAGAAGGTGCTCGCGGTCGCGGTCCACAATCACTACAAGCGTCTCAACCACGCTTCGAAGAATAACGACGTCGAACTGGGCAAGGCCAACATCCTGCTCATCGGTCCGACTGGCACCGGCAAGACCCTGCTGGCCCAGACGCTCGCCCGAATCATCGACGTGCCCTTCACCGTGGCCGACGCCACGACGCTCACCGAGGCGGGCTATGTCGGCGAGGATGTCGAGAATATCATCCTGAAGCTGCTTCAGGCCGCAGACTACAATGTCGAGCGGGCGCAGCGCGGCATCGTCTACATCGATGAAGTCGACAAGATCAGCCGCAAGTCGGACAATCCCTCCATCACCCGCGATGTGTCGGGTGAAGGCGTGCAGCAGGCGCTGCTGAAGATCATGGAAGGCACCGTCGCCTCCGTGCCGCCGCAGGGCGGGCGCAAGCATCCCCAGCAGGAGTTCCTGCAAGTCGACACCACAAACATCCTGTTCATCTGCGGCGGCGCGTTCGCTGGGCTTGAGAAGATCATCTCGGCCCGCGGCCAGGGCACCTCGATCGGCTTCGGCGCCAAGGTCTCCGATCCCGACGACCGCCGCACCGGCCAGATTTTCCGTCAGGTGGAGCCGGACGACCTGCTGCGCTTTGGCCTGATCCCGGAATTCGTCGGCCGCCTGCCGGTCATTGCAACCCTGGACGATCTGGACGAGCCGGCCCTGGTGAAGATCCTCACCGAGCCGAAGAACGCCTTTGTGAAGCAGTACCAGCGTCTGTTCGACATGGAGAATGTCGGCCTGACCTTCACCGACGACGCGCTGAACGCGGTGGCCCGTAAGGCGATCATCCGCAAGACCGGCGCGCGGGGCCTGCGCTCCATCCTGGAAGGCATCCTGCTCGAGACCATGTACGAGCTGCCGACCTATGACGGCGTCGAGGAAGTGGTGGTCAACGCCGAGGTGGTTGAGGGGCGGGCCCAGCCCCTCGTGATCTACGCCGAGCGTCGCGACAAGGGCGGCGCGGCCTAAGCGCCAAGTCTCCAATGCGAGTATCAGCGACCGCGGCGTCCTCGCCGCGGTCGTTTTCGTTGTAACTCATCGCGCCGGCGGCCTCCCTCGACCCATCGGTCGGTCAGGTTGAGCGCGGGCGAATCCCCGCCCGCTTGCGAAGGCTCTTGCACCTGTTGCGGCGGCGCACCATTTCCTGTGTCTCGCGCGTCACCAATTCCAGACGCATTGTCGCGGGCGATCTGGCTCAGCTTGTAGAGGGGGCCAAACCGTCCACATAAATGTCGACAAGTCGCCCAGGCTGGGCGGACGGGCCGACCGACTCAGGCACATCGTCTGGGGGAAACCGGTCGGAATATGGGAAGGGCCCTGCTTTTGAAGGGGGCCCACCAGGAGTAGATGCACATGTCTGAGATCAAGACTCTGCCCATTCTTCCGCTGCGGGACATCGTTGTCTTCCCGCACCAGCCGGTGCCGCTGTTCGTTGGCCGCGAGAAGTCGGTCCGCGCGCTTGAGGAGGCCATGAAGGCCCCCGGCAAGCAGATCCTGCTGGCGACCCAGAAGGACAAGGACGACGATGATCCGTCGCCCGAGGCCATCTACGACGTCGGCGTCGTGGCCTCCGTGCTCCAGCTGCTGAAACTGCCCGACGGCACCGTGAAGGTGCTGGTGGAGGGCAAGGCCCGCGCCGGCATCTCGAAATTCACCGACCAGGCCGAGTTCTACGAAGCCGAGGTGGCCTTCATCACTGAGGACGGGGCTGCATCGACCGAAGCCGAGGCGCTGTCGCGCGCCGTGGTCGAGCAGTTCGAGAACTACGTGAAGCTCAACAAGAAGGTGCCGCCGGAAGCCTTGGCCTCAATGCCGCAGGTCGACTCGCCCGGCGAGCTGGCCGACCGCATCGCGTCGCACCTGTCTGTGAAGATCGCCGAGAAGCAGAACCTGCTGGAGATCTTCAATGTCGTGAAGCGCCTGGAGAAGGTCTACGCCCTGATGGAGGGCGAGATCAGCGTCATGCAGACGGAAAAGAAGATCCGTAACCGCGTGAAGCGCCAGATGGAGAAGACCCAGCGCGAGTACTACCTCAACGAACAGATGAAGGCGATCCAGCGCGAGCTGGGCGAGCAGGACGACAGCCGCGACGAGCTGATCGAACTCGAGAAGCGCATCAAGAAGACCAAGCTCTCCAAGGAGGCTCGCACCAAGGCCGACGCCGAGCTGAAGAAGCTGCGCAACATGAGCCCGATGTCGGCGGAATCCACCGTCGTTCGGAACTATCTCGACTGGCTGCTGTCCATTCCGTGGGGCAAGGCCAAGACCAAGCCGATCGACCTGGTGAAGGCCGAAGCCGTCCTTGAGCACGACCACTACGGCCTGGAGAAGGTCAAGGAACGCATCCTGGAGTACCTGGCCGTGCAGGCACGGACCGGCTCCCTGAAGGGGCCGATCCTCTGCCTCGTGGGCCCGCCCGGCGTGGGCAAGACCTCGCTGGGCAAGTCCATCGCCGAGGCGACGGGCCGCGAGTTCGTGCGTGTGTCCCTGGGTGGGGTGCGTGACGAGGCCGAGATCCGCGGTCACCGCCGCACCTACATCGGCTCGATGCCCGGCAAGGTCATCCAGTCGATGAAGAAGGCCAAGTCGACCAACGCTTTCTTCCTGTTGGACGAGATCGACAAGATGGGCTCCGATTACCGCGGCGACCCGTCCTCGGCCCTGCTGGAGGTGCTGGACCCGGCGCAGAACTCGACCTTCGCCGACCACTATCTCGAGGTGGACTACGACCTGTCGCCGGTGATGTTCGTCACCACGGCCAACAGCCTGAACATGCCCCAGCCCCTGTTGGACCGCATGGAGATCATCCGCATCCCCGGCTACACCGAGGAAGAAAAGCTGGAGATCGCCAAGCGGCACCTGCTGCCCAAGCTGACCAAGGACCACGGCCTGACGCCTGACGAGTTCGTCGATCCCGACGACACCATCCGCGACCTGATCCGTTACTACACCCGGGAAGCCGGCGTGCGGTCGCTGGAGCGCGAACTGGGCAACCTGGCCCGCAAGACGGTTCGGGACCTGGGCCGTGAGAAGCTGCTGGCGATCACCGTCGATGACGAACGGCTGGCCAAGTACGCCGGGGTCAAGAAGTACCGTTACGGCGAAACCGACGCGGAAGATCAGGTCGGGATCATCACCGGCTTGGCCTATACCGACTTCGGCGGCGACATCCTGACCATCGAGGCGGTCAAGATGCCCGGCAAGGGCCGCATGTCCATCACGGGCAACCTGAAGGACGTGATGAAGGAATCCATCTCGGCGGCGCACTCATATGTGCGCAGCCGGGCGGTGCACTTTGGGATCGAACCGCCGGTCTTCGAGAAGACCGACGTCCACATCCACGTGCCGGACGGGGCCACCCCCAAGGACGGCCCCTCCGCCGGCGCGGCCATGGCCACGGCCATCGTCTCGGTGCTGACGGGTATCCCGATCCGCAAGGACATCGCCATGACCGGCGAAGTCACTCTGCGCGGCCGGGTGACGGCCATCGGCGGCCTCAAGGAAAAGCTGCTCGCGGCCCTGCGTTCCGGGGTCAAAACCGTGCTGATCCCCGAGGAGAACATGAAGGACCTGGCCGATGTCCCAGACAGTGTGAAGAACGGGCTGGAAATCATCCCGGTCTCCAACATTGACGAGGTTCTGGCCCGGGCCCTGACCGAGCCGCTCACCCCGATCGAGTGGACGGAGCCGGCGACGCCCGCCATTCCGGTCGTCACCGACGACAGCGACCCGGAAGCCGTTCTGACGCACTGAATTCCGGATTAACTGCAAATAATCAGGCGGCGCGGGGTATTCCCGCGCCGCCTTCGTTTGACGCCTGCCGCGAGACCGCCATAATCGCGTCACGCAAAGCAGCGTCGCGAACACCGCGGGGGGTCCGCGGACCTATAACGGGCTGGGAGAAACACCAAATGACCAAGGCCGAACTCGTCACGGCGATCGCCGAAAAGGCGGGCCTCAATAAGGCGCAGGCGAAAGACGCGCTGGAAGCCTTTATTGACTCCGTCACCGCGTCCCTGAAGAGCGGCGAGGAAGTGCGGCTCGTCGGTTTCGGCAGCTTCGTGCCGGTCAACCGCGCGGCGGGTACGGCCCGCAATCCGCGCACCGGCGAAACCGTGCAGCGGCCGGCCTCCAAGACCGCCCGGTTCCGGGTCGGCGAAGGCCTGAAGAGCTCGCTGAACTAAGCAGCTCAATCTCTGTAGTTATTTCGAAGGGGCGGGCGCCGGGGAGGTGGCCGCCCTTTTCATATGGGGGTTTCTGCGCGCCGGGGAGGGCGCTAAGAAACCGGACTTCAAGGCGGCGTCAGGGTTAAGTGGAGGCTGGATAACCCGCCCGACGCTCCCGAAATCTTCAAGGGCGGCTAGCTCAGCTGGTCAGAGCACCTGGTTTACACCCAGGGGGTCGGGGGTTCGAACCCCTCGCCGCCCACCATCCTGCCTCGCTCCGCGAGCTTCGCAGGACAGGTCCTCCTCTGACATTCGAAGTAGGGCGCAGCCCTGGGGGAGCAGCGCTACCGTCCCTGCCAGTCGTAGCCGCCAGGGCTGAGATGGTTGACCCTGAGGGTTTTCTGCGCGGCCTTCAGTCGGGGGCGAAGTTCGGCGCCATACATCGCCGACATGGCGTCGCGCCAGTCTTTGCCCGCGCTCTGCCACGACTTCATCAACCTCGCGCGCCGCATGGCGTCGTCCACCGTCAGGACCTTGCCGCCAGGACTGTCCTTGCAGGTCGCCCGAGGCCAGGCGACGCCCTCCACCTGGCGGTCGGAGACGCCGATGAAATAGAGAAAGCGCGCTTCCTCCCCCATCGAGAGGACGGCGGAATTGTCCAGGGCGCTGAGAATCCGGCGCATCGCCAACTTGCGTGCCGCCGACATAGCCTCGGCTGTGCACTCGGCGGGCGCCGCTGCGGGAGGCTCCAGGCTCTCCAGGGCGGAGACCAGGGCGGAACGGTCTCCGGCCTTGAAGGCCGCGATGCCAGCCGCACGGGCGCGGCCTCGTCGGCCGCATTCCGCCCGCAACCGGCAAGGCAGATCGCGACGCAAATGACGCTCGCCATGACCCAACGCATCTTGAAACCCCCACGACCACGACGGGAAACTAGGTCCGGCGCCTCTATGGCGGGTTAATCGGGCGCATAGGGGAGCGGCGCCGCGCCACTTCCTCGTCACTCGAACATTTGAGCAAGCTGGGCCGCAATCAGCCCGGAACATATTGGCCCAGCCGCGTCTTGTATTCGCATCAACCGAGGCAAGGCTGGGCATGCGCAACATCATTTACATCATCGGACTCATCGTCGTGGTGCTCTTCGTCCTGTCGTTCTTCGGCCTTCGTTAGCCTCAGGAGCGACCGCATGACCAACACCTACTCAGACGGTCCTGGACCAGCCAGGGCTGAACAAGACAATTCCCTAGAACAGGTGCGGACTGCAGCCCTGTCAGCCGGCGAGACCATAGCCAAGGAAACTGCGCACTTCGCCGACGCGGCAAAGGATCAGGTCAGTGAGCGTATCGAGGGCGGTAAGGCCGCCGCCGCCGATGCGCTTGCGACCTTCGCCGATGCGGTGCGAAAGGCCGGCGAGGAGCTTGGCCAGAACGACCAGACCATGGTCGCAGGCCTCGTCTCCCAGGCCGCCGAGGGCCTGGAGTCTCTGTCGCGAACGGTCTCACAGAAGCAACCGAAGGACCTCATGGTCGCCGTGCGCGACTTCGGGCGCGCCAATCCTGCGGCCTTCATGGCGGGGGCCGTCCTGGCCGGTGTCGCCCTGGGGCGGTTTGCGCGCAGCTCGACTCACCATGCCGAAAGCGCGGGCAGCCCACAGTCCCCCAAGGCGGCGTCCAGCGCGTCTGAAGAACCCGGTCCGCTTTCGACCTTTGAGACCCCTGGCGTCCCCGACCCCATCGCCGCCGACATGGCCCAGGCTCTACAGGGCGGCGCAGGGGGCGTCGGCGCCTCCGGAGACACGACGGATACGTCGGCAACCCCCGCACGCTTCGGTCATGAGGGGGGCCTTGCCGGGACGTCCGGAGCTGAACCCGTCGATGACCTTGGTGAAAACCGCGACGTCTTCAAAGGAGGCGCTTGATCATGGCCGATCCTGAAGCCCGCTCGATCCCCCAGCTATTGGGGGACTTCACCAGCGATCTGACCACTCTGCTCCGTCAGGAGTCCGAACTTGTCCGAGCTGAATTCTCCGAGAAGCTCGGGGTTCTCGGACGGGCTGGCGGAGAACTGGCCGGCGGCGCCATTCTGCTGTTGGCCGCGCTGATGGTGCTCCTGCAGGCGCTTGTTCTCGCCCTGTCCAACATCATGGATCCCGCCTGGGCGGCCCTGCTTGTGGGCGTTGTGGTCGCCATCGTTGGCGTGGTGCTGCTTCGCGCCGGCGCCAGCCTCGCCAAGCCCATCAACCTCACCCCCGATCGGACCCTGCGCCAGGTCGGCAAGGACGCTGAACTCGCGAAGGACCAGGTGACATGACCCGCTCATCGGCTGAAATCGAACGCGAGGTCGAGCAGACCCGTGGGGAACTCGACCGCACGGTCGAGGCCCTGAAGGACAAGATGACTCCCGGCCAGCTGATCGACGAGCTGACCCAGTCGCTGAAGGGCTCCGGGGCGGCCGACATTTTCGGCAACCTGGGAACCCAGGTGAAAGACAACCCTCTGGCCCTGGCCATGGTCGGCGCGGGCCTAGCTTGGCTTATGATCGGCAAGGGGCCGCCGCAGCCTGGTGTAGGGGGGGCGGGAGAGACGGTTAGCGGGTCCGCCAGCAGCCTGAGTATTGCTGGCGGGGCTGATAGGGGAGCCGCCGGAGGTCTAGCCGCTGGCGCCGCACACATGGTCCATCAGGCGTCGGACATCGCAGGCGAGGTGGCGGAACGGGTCGGGCATACGGCCACGCACCTGAAAGACCAGGTCATGGACCAGGCCGGACATGCCAAGCACCGGGTTCAGGCCACAAGCGCGCAAGCCTTGCAGGCCGGTCAGGGCGTGCAGCGCGGGTTCATGGACATGCTCGAACAGGAGCCGTTGATCATCGGCGCCTTGGGCATCGCCGTGGGCGCGGCCCTGGGCGCCGTCATGCCGTCCACCGCTGTGGAGGATCGCACCTTCGGCGGTTTGCGAGACAAGGCCCTCGACGAAGGCCGCAGTCGGCTCGGTGAGGGTATTTCGGTCGCCAAGGACGCCGCGGGTGCGGCTCTTGAGGCCGTGCGGGAGGCCGCTGATGACGAAGGCCTGCTTGGCTCGGAAGATTCCGGGTCGATCATCGAAAAGGCCGAGACCGTCCTGCGCGCCGGCGTGGACGCCGCCCGCCAGGAGGTCGCGGACCGCCAAAGCCACTAGACGTCGTCTAGGCCAATGAGCATGGCGGCGTGTATACCGCCGCCATGCTCTACCGCCCCCTTGGCAAGACCGGCCTGACCGTCTCGGAGATCGGCTTCGGCTGTGCAAGCTGGTGGGGCCAGACGGCGTTCGATGAGCGCGAGGCCATCGCCCTGGTCCACGCCGCCCTTGAGCGGGGCGTGACCTTCCTCGATACCGGGGCGAGCTATTCCAATGGGAACGCCGAGCCCAGGCTGGGGCGGGCCCTGCGGGGGCGCGACCTCTCGGGTCTGGCGATCGCCACCAAGGCTGGCACCCGCCACGACGGCCGCCGGATCCAGCGCGACATGTCTCCTGGCGCCATCGAGGCCAGCGTGATGCGAAGTCTGGCGAACCTGGGGCTCGAATGCCTGCCCCTGCTGCAACTGCACGGTCCTGCCATCGTCGACCTTACCCCTGAACTGCTGGCGACCCTTGAGGGCCTGAAGGCGCGAGGCCTCGTCCAGGCGCTCGGGGTCAACAGCTTTGATCCCGCCGTCATCGACCACGTCGCGGGCCTGCCGCAGTTCGACGTCGTGATGGTCGACTACAATGTCCTGTGTCCGGAGCGCGGCCCGCTGATCGCCCGCGCGGCGGCGGCGGGGAAGGGGGTGCTGGCGGGCATGCCTCTGGCGATGGGGCACACCGCCGGCCAGGTCCTGAAGCTGCGGGCGCCGCGGGACATCTGGTACGCCCTGCGCGCCCTGAAGAACCACCGGGCCGAAGTGCGGGCCGGCCGGCGGTTCGCGTTCCTGCACCGCCAGCCGGATGTCAGCGGGGCTCAGGCGGCCCTTGCCTATGTCCTGGCCAATCGCGACGTCGCCTGCGCGGTCATGGGGACGACCCGCATGGCCCATCTCCTCGAGAACCTCGACGCGTCTGGCCGAAGACTAGCGCCCGAGCTGGCCGCCGCGATCGCCGAGGCGCAAAGCGCCGGGACCTGACGTTGGGGCGCCCCTTTCGCCGGACGCCAAGAGGCGTAGTCTGCGTGCAAGAACAACGATAAATCAGGGCAGGACACGATGGCGAAGCTCGATCTGGGTGCGCTCGACCAGGCGCTGGGGGCGGCGCACCAGCCGGCCCTGTCCGCCGCCCTTGTCCAAATGACCGGTGATCTGCACTGGCTCCGCCCGGAGTGGACGCCCACCTACACGCCATTGTCGCGCGGCGAGACCGGCGTCCCGGAAGCCGAGCAGGCGAAATTCCGCGCTGAGGCCAGGGCCGCCATCCTCGACTGGGTGGCCAAGGGCTCACCGGCGCCCACGACCCCCGACACCGCCACCCTACGCCGGATGATGAGCTTCGTGGCCGGGGCCGACATCCCCGAGAACTATGCCGACTTCCTCAATGACGAATTGGCCATCGGCGGCCAGTCCAGCAAGGACCCGCAGTGGGACACGCCCCTCCTGAAGGAGGCCGCGCGCAGCATGCATGTGCTGGTGATCGGGGCGGGCATGTCGGGTCTGCTGACCGGCATCCGCCTGACCCAGGCCGGGGTCGATTTCGAGATTGTCGACAAGAACCTCGATGTCGGCGGCACCTGGCTGGAAAACACCTATCCCGGCTGCCGGGTCGATAGTTCCAACCACATCTACTCCTATTCCTTCGAGCCCAACCACAACTGGCCCCAGCACTTCTCGACCCAGCCGGTGCTGCTGGACTACTTCCGGGGTGTCGCCAACCGCTACGACCTACGGAAAAAGATCCGCTTCGAGACCAGCGTCGAGGAGATGGTCTGGGACGAGGCGCGTGCGGTCTGGAAAGTGACCCTGAGGACCGCCACGGGGACCGAGCAGGTGATCGCCAACGCCGTGATCACCGCCGTGGGCCAGCTGAACCGTCCGCGTCTGCCGGACGTGAAGGGTCGCGAGCGCTTCAAGGGCGCGGCCTTCCACTCCGCCCAGTGGCGCCATGACGTGGATCTCACAGGCAAGCGGGTGGCGGTTATTGGGACGGGCGCTAGCGCCTTCCAGTTCGTGCCGGAGATCGTCGGCAAGGTGGCCGGCCTGACCGTCTTCCAGCGCACCCCGCCGTGGGGTTTCCCCACCGCCCACTATCATGAGGACGTGCCGGCCGGGATGAACTGGCTGTTGGAGCACATTCCCAACTACGACAAGTGGTACCGGTTCTTCCTATTCTGGATGGTCACCGACGGCCTGCTGGATGGGGTCCGAGCCGACCCGGCCTGGCAAGGCGACGAGACCGCTGTCAGTGCGGCCAACGCCATGTTCCGGGCCATGGTGGCCGAGGCCCTGCGGATGCAGGCCGGCGACCGCCCCGACCTCGCCGAAAAGGTTATCCCCACCTATCCGATCGGCGGCAAGCGCGCCCTGCTGGACAACGGGGTCTGGATCGCCGCGCTCAAGCGCCCGAATGTGGAGCTGGTGACGGATACCATCACCGAGATCACCGAGGGCGGCATCCTCACCGCCGATGGCGCGGCGCGGGATTTCGACGTGATCATCTATGGCACTGGCTTCCACGCTAGCCGGTTCCTCTATCCGATGAAGATCAAGGGGCGCGGCGGGGCGGATCTGCACGCCACCTGGGACGGCGACGCCCGCGCCTATCTGGGCATGACCACGCCCGGCTTTCCCAACCTGTTCATGATCTACGGGCCCAACACCAATATCGTCGTCAACGGCTCCATCATCTTCTTCTCCGAGTGCAGCGTCCGCTACATCCTGGGCTGCCTAAAGCTGCTGGCCGAGACCGGAGCTCAGGCGATGGAGCCCAGGCCCGAGGTGCACGACGCTTTCAACATCAAGGTGGACGAGGGCAACAAGCTGATGGCCTGGGGCGCGCCGCAGGTGACCAGTTGGTACAAGAATGAGAAGGGCCGGGTCAGCCAGAACTGGCCCTTCGCCCTGGTGGATTACTGGCGCGCCACCCTGGCGCCCGATCCGCAGGATTTCGTGATCTCCAAGGAACGCGAGATGGCGGGGTAGGGGACCGCGGGCCTATACGGGGACGACGTGTTCGTTCCCGTGAGGTCCCATGCCGCTCAAGCTCCACACCATCATCTGCAGCACCCGCCCGACCCGGTTGGGCCCGAAGATCGCCGAGTGGTTCGACGCCGTCGCCAAGAGCCATGAGGGGTTCGACGCCGAACTTGTGGACCTGGCCAGCTTCAACCTGCCGGTCTTTGATGAGCCCAAGCATCCGCGCCTTCGCGACTATTCCCACGACCACACCAAGGCCTGGAGCGCGAGCGTCGAGGCGGCCGACGCCTTCGTCTTCGTGACGCCGGAGTACAACTACGGCCCGCCACCGTCCTTCACCAACGCGGTGAACTACCTCGTGCACGAGTGGGCCTATAAGCCCGCCGCCTTCGTCAGCTACGGCGGAGCCTCGGGCGGCCTGCGCGCAGTGCAGATGGAGAAGCTGCTGCTCACCAGCGTCAAGGTCATGCCGATCCCTGAGGGCGTGGCCCTGCCGATGTTCAGCCAGCACCTGACCGAAGCGGGCTTCAAGCCGCCGGAGCTGCAGGACAAGGCGGCCGGCGCCATGCTCACCGAGCTGGCCCGCTGGGCCGCCGCGCTGAAGGCCCTGCGCGCCCCAAGCTAGACCATTGCCAGGCGTCCTTCGCCGCTGTTCAACTATGTGTTGAGCCAGGGAGGGCGGCATGACTCAGGGTGTGGTGACGGTGCAGGGCTTGCGGCTGCGGGACGGGCCGGACGGCGCGGTCGTGCCGCCCAGCCTGGACAAGGGTCTCGGTGTCGAGATGTTCGAGACCAGGGGGGGCTGGACGCGGATCACCACCCTGAAGGCGCCGATCCGCAGCGGCTGGGTGTCCAGCCAGTTCCTCAGCCAGACGGTGGCGGTCGCCACCCCAGCCTCACCCGCGCCGGCGCCTCCGCCCATGGCCGACGACCCAGCGCATCCGGTGACCGTCGCGGGGGGCAAGGCGATCACCCCAGACGGACGGGCCTTCGCCTCGGTCTACAAGGGCGGCTTCTACACCACCGGCCGGACCTCCCTCGCAGGGTGGCTCGCGGGGAATCCGCCTCCGACCGCCCTGAAGCCATCGGCGGTGCGGGTGGTGCGCGCCATCTCGGCCAATGAGGGGCTGCTGGAGGCCATCAACTCCTACGACAACAGCTACATGTCGATCGGCCTCTTCCAGTGGACCTGCGGTCCGGCCGGGGATGCGGGTGAACTGCCGGCTTTGCTGGCGGCCTTGAAGCGGACCTGGCCTGCCGCCTTCCAGGACTGCTTCGGGCGCTACGGTCTGGATGTGCAGACCGCCAGCGCCACTGCGACCACAGGTTATCTGGTGCTGAACGGTGTGGTGCTGAACACCGCCGCGCGGAAGCTGCAACTGCGTGGCGCGGTTTGGGCCTACCGATTCTGGCGTGCAGGACACCACCACGACATGCGGGCCTGCCAGCTCAGCTTCGCCGCCGGGCGCTTGGCGAAGTTCCTGGACGCCAAGGCGGTCGGCGTGGCGGTCCGGCGCTGGTTCACTTCCGAGCAGGGGGTGGCCCTGGTGTTGGATGAGCACGTCAATCGCCCGGGACACGTGCCCGGCACCCTGGCGGCGGCCATCGCGAGGATCGGCGCCACCGATCCCACCAACTGGAAGACCGCCGACGAGGCGCGGCTGATCGCCGCCTATGTCCTGGCCCGCAAGGCCACCAACATGACCCATCCGATTCTGCGGGCCGAGCGCATCGCAGACGCCGTCAATCAGGGGACGCTGTCGGACGATCGTGGCTCATTCGTGATCTGACGCCGTCTGGCGGCTGTCACGACTTGGCCCTAGCCTCCTGAGTCGAGTGAGTGACTCAACGAGCGGAGCGACGACATGGCGTACAAGTTTGAGATCTCGAAGGACAAGGCTGGCGAATTCCGGGTGAAGTTCAAAGCGCCGAACGGCGAGGTCATGTTCTCCACCGAGGGCTATTCCTCGAAGGCCTCGGCGAAGAACGCCATCGAATCCATGAAGAAGAACGGCCCCGACGCCGAAACCGACGACACCACCGACTGATCCCCGCCCGTTGGCGGTGGGCGTGGGCAGGGATTATTCACAGGGTGAAGTGCGACTAATCGAACTCGCCCGTTGACACGATTCCGGTCGGGACCTATCAGACGCCCCTCGCGGGCCCACACGGCCCACATGCGGATGTAGCTCAGTTGGTTAGAGCGCCGGCCTGTCACGCCGGAGGTCGCGGGTTCGAGTCCCGTCATTCGCGCCACTTCTCTCCCACATCGCTGATTTGACGACAGATGGCTGTCTTGCGCGTCTTCGCGCGGCGGCGCGGCGGCGCGGCGCGTCGGCTCCGCGTACCTGAGAGGCATTCGCATCTCGAACATCGGTCTTTTTCGCGGGTGCGGCGCCAGCGTCATTGAGCCGTTTGAATCGGTTCCATTCGTGGTCTAGAAGGGCGCGACTCCTTCGAGGATTCCATGAACGCGTTCCTTCTTCAGTACCTCCCCATCGTGATCTTCCTAGGGATCGCGGCGGTTTTGGGGGTCGTCTTCATCCTCGCCTCGGCGGTTCTCGCCCCCAAGGCGCCGGACCCCGAAAAGCTCTCGTCCTACGAGTGCGGCTTCAACGCCTTCGACGATGCGCGGATGAAGTTCGACGTCAGGTTCTACCTGGTCTCGATCCTGTTCATCATCTTCGACCTTGAGGTGGCTTTCCTGTTCCCCTGGGCGGTCTCGCTCATGAACCTGCCGCAGGACGTGGCGCAGTTCTCCTTCTGGTCGATGATGTCCTTCCTGGGCGTGCTGACCGTCGGCTTCATCTACGAATGGAAGAAGGGCGCCCTGGAATGGGAGTGATCGTTCCCGCGGGCTCCGCCCCCGCGCTCTCGGCCGGTCGCTCGACCGTCGATGGCTACAACCCCAAGCTCCACGACCCCTTCTTCGACGGCGTCTCCAGCGAGCTCGCCGACAAAGGCTTCATCACCGCGGCCGCCGACGACCTGATCACCTGGGCGCGCACCGGTTCGCTGATGTGGATGACCTTCGGCCTGGCGTGCTGCGCCGTTGAGATGATGCACGCCTCGATGCCGCGCTACGACCTGGAGCGCTACGGCTTCGCGCCGCGCGCCAGCCCGCGGCAGTCCGACGTGATGATCGTCGCTGGCACGCTCTGCAACAAGATGGCTCCCGCCCTGCGCAAGGTCTACGACCAGATGCCGGAGCCGCGCTACGTGATCTCCATGGGCTCGTGCGCCAACGGCGGCGGCTACTACTATTTCAGCTACTCCGTGGTGCGCGGCTGCGACCGGATCGTCCCGGTGGACATCTACGTCCCCGGCTGCCCGCCGACCGCTGAGGCCTTGGTCTACGGTGTGCTGCAGCTGCAGAAGAAAATCCGCCGCACCGGGACCATCGAGCGATGAGCTGGCCGGTCGAGATCTCCACGCTCGAAAGCCTGGGCCAGCAATTGGTCGCCGACAGCGCCGGCGCCGTGGCCGGCTATTCGATCGCCTTCGGCGAACTGACCCTGACGGCTCCGACCGGTCGCGTCGTCCAGGCGCTCACCCTGATGCGCGACAAATTCGGCTTCGCCCAGCTGATCGACCTCTGCGGCGTCGACTATCCGGAACGCCCGCAGCGTTTCGACGTGGTCTACCACCTGCTGTCGCTCACCAAGAACCAGCGCCTGCGCCTGAAGGTGCAGACCGACGAGGACACTGCGGTCCCCACGGTCACCGGAGTCTACCCCTGCGCCGACTGGTATGAGCGCGAGGCCTTCGACATGTACGGGATTTTCTTCGAGGGGCATCCCGACCTGCGCCGCATCCTCACCGACTACGGGTTCCACGGGCATCCGCTGCGCAAGGACTTCCCGATGACCGGCTATGTCGAGCTGCGCTACGACGACGAACTGAAGCGCGTGGTCTATGAGCCCGTGAAGTCCGTCGAGTTCCGCAACTGGGACTTCCTCTCGCCGTGGGAAGGGGCCGACTACGTTCTGCCCGGTGACGAGAAGTCGCCCGGGACCGGCGGCCCGCATCCGGGAGCTCCGAAGTAGATGGCCGACGACGCATCCCTGACCACGCTCTCGGAAAACGAGATCCCGGTCCGCAAATTCAACATCAACTTCGGCCCGCAGCACCCCGCGGCCCACGGCGTTCTGCGCCTGGTCCTGGAGCTGGACGGCGAGGTCGTGGAGCGGGTCGACCCGCACATCGGCCTGCTGCATCGCGGCACCGAGAAGCTGATGGAGTATCGCACCTACCTCCAGAACATCCCGTACTTCGACCGCCTCGACTACGTGGCGCCGATGAACCAGGAACACGCCTTCTGCCTGGCCATCGAGAAGATGCTGGACCTGGAGGTTCCGATCCGCGGCCAGCTGATCCGGGTGATGTATTCCGAGATCGGCCGGGTTCTGAACCACCTGCTGAACGTCACGACCCAGGCCATGGACGTCGGCGCGCTCACGCCGCCTCTCTGGGGCTTCGAGGAGCGTGAGAAGCTGATGGTCTTCTATGAGCGGGCCTGCGGCGCGCGCCTGCACGCCAACTACTTCCGGCCCGGCGGCGTCCACCAGGACCTGCCCGAGGCGCTGATCAACGACATCGACGACTGGGCCGTGGCCTTCGACCGTCCGATCAACGACATCGACAAGCTGATCACCGGCAACCGCATCTTCAAGCAGCGCAATGTCGACATCGGCAAAGTGACCCGCCAGGAGGCCATCGACTGGGGCTTCTCCGGTGTCATGGTGCGCGGCTCCGGCATCGCCTGGGACCTGCGCCGCAGCCAGCCCTACGAATGCTACGACGAGATGGACTTCGAGATTCCGCTCGGGCTGAACGGTGACTGCTATGACCGCTATCTCTGCCGCATGCAGGAGATGCGTGAATCCACCAAGATCATCCGCCAGTGCGTTGAACGGCTTCGCAAAACGCCCGGCCCTGTGATGACCGAGGACAACAAGGTCTCGCCGCCGCGCCGGGGTGAGATGAAGCGCTCGATGGAAGCGCTGATCCACCACTTCAAGCTCTACACCGAGGGCTTCCGCACCCCGGAAGGCGAGGTCTACGCGGCCGTCGAGGCGCCCAAGGGCGAGTTCGGCGTCTTCCTGGTGAGCGACGGCGGCAACAAGCCCTATCGCTGCAAGATCCG
>NZ_JANPJP010000099.1:0-8999 GCF_031425575.1 Phenylobacterium sp. | reverse complement strand
ACCTTAGGCTCCCGCTCCGTGGCGAACCTACCGGGCATCTCGACTGATTCCGCGCTCTCGCGCCTCTTCGAGGATGAGCGCGCCCAGGGCGAGGCCACCTGGTTCTCCCTGCCGGGCGGAGTGACCCTGTTCGACGCCGGGGAACCGGCCGATCACCTGTATTTCGTTCGCGCCGGGCGCCTGGGCGCCTTCCGCCGCGAGGAAGGCCACGAGCCGCAGTTCCTGGGCGTGATCCGTCCGGGAGAGCCGGCCGGCGAGATGTCGATGATCTCTGGCGTGCCGCACTCGGGCCACGTGGTGGCCCTGCGCGATTCGGAAATTTTCGCCCTGCCCCGCGAGGCCTTCTTCGACGCCTGCGACGACGATTCCGAGGTGATGGTCGAACTGGCCCGCCTTATGATCCTGCGCAGCCGACAGGCGGCCACCAAGTCCTCCGGGGCCGCGCCCTCGGTGTTCGGCTTCGTCACCATCGGCGAACCCGTGGCCGTGCGTCCGCAGGTGGACCGCATCGCCCGCGAGGTCGGCAAGCTCGGCTATTCGGTCACCGTCGTGGGGGCGGAAGCCCAGCACGCCCCCACCGAATGGTTCTCCGAGGTCGAGCGCGACTACGACTTCGTCCTCTATTGCGCCGAGGCCGCCGACCTGGGCTGGCGGCAGGTCGTGGGGCGTCAGGTCGACCGCCTGTTCCGGATCGGGCGCGGAGACGTCGTTCCGCCCGCCACCCATCCCCATGTCAACGAACCGCTGCAGGGCCAGAACCTGGTGGACCTGATCCTCGTCCAGAAGCGGGGGGCGGCCAAGCCGGTCGGCTCCGAGGCCTGGATGGACGCGGCCAAGCCCGCCCGCCTGTTCCACATGCGCCGCGACCACGCCGGCGACATTCAGCGCATCGCCCGGGTCCTGACCGGCCAGGCGGTGGGCCTGGTGCTGTCGGGCGGCGGCGCCCGGGCCTACGCCCATATCGGCGCCGTGAAGGCGCTGCGCGAGCGCAAGGTGCCCATCGACTTCGTGGGTGGCGTCTCCATGGGCGCCATCGTCGCCGCCGGGGTCGGGCTGGGGTGGGACGACGCGGAGATGGAGCGGCGAATTCGCGCCGCCTTCGTCAACACCAGCCCCTTGGACGACATCGCCATCCCCCTGCTGGCCATGACCCGGGGCGAAAAGGTGCGCGAACGGCTTGCCGAGCACTTCGGCGACGTGCAGATCGCCGACATGTGGCTGCCGTTCTTCTGCCTGTCGTCGAACCTCACCACCGGGACCTATCAGCTGCACCGCCGCGGCCTGCTGCGCGAGGCCCTGCGCGCCACCATCTCCCTGCCCGGCGTCCTGCCGCCCGCCACCCACAACAACGAGGTGCTGGTGGACGGGGCGGTGATGAAGAACTTCCCCGCCGACGTGATGCGGATCAACGAGCTGGGGCCGATCATCGGTATCGACGTTTCGCGCGGGCGCTCAATTACCGCCGCCGACGTGGCGCGCCCGTCCTCGGTCTGGCGCTGGATCTTCTCAGGCCAGTGGCGCAAGGGCCCGCCCATCGTGTCGCTGCTGATGCGGGCGGCCACCGTCTCCTCCGGCCGCGACCTGGCCGCGGCCCGCGACGCCACCGACGTGTTGGTGACGCCGGACGTAACCGGCGTGGAAATTCGCGACTGGGCCGCCTATGACCCCGCCGTGGCCGGCGGCTACAAGGCGATGAACCAGGCGCTCGACAAGTTGAGCGTGCCGGTCACCGACCTGCGCCGGCGGCCGAGCCTGCAACAGAAGGCCCTGGCCAGCGGCCGGCGCTGACAGCCTCTCCCCCCTGTTTACAGAGGAGGAGAAATCAGGCGCCGGAACACGAAATCGGCATGCGTGAACAGCGCCGTTTGCGGATCGATCAAATCGGTCCCATATTCGAGGTCTTGTTCAACAACTGAAAGGAGGTGACCCAGTGTCTCATTGTCTTCATCCGCAGGTGGAAACCGTGATCTGGGCCTCCGCTTACGAGGCTTGCGCGTAAGCGCTTCAGGTTTGCGGGACCGCTGAGCGGTCCGACAATGGAACGGCCGGCCCCGACAACGGGTCGGCCGTTCGCATATCAGCGGTATGGTTGGCGCCAATTAACGCCAAAGATGAACGAAAGCTTATGGCTAAGCTGTCATTCTCCTGCCATGGACCCGACCCGCGCCACCTCATCCTATGCTGACTATCCCGTGCGGCCCCGCGACACCGCCGCGCCGAAGATCGTCGCACCACCCGCCCCGTCCCGCTCCGAGGGCATGGACACGCCGGTGACCAAAAACGGCGATATGCGCGAATACCTGCAGGCCAAGCCTGACCAGGTGAAAAACCGCGAGACCGACGAACAGGTCACGCGCCAGCGCGTGCAGGACAAGGCGCAGGGCACCCTGTTCGACCTTCGGACCTAGAGCCTTTTCCGATCTGATTGCTTCAATCAGATCGGACAAAAAGGGCTCTAATTCAAAACGTTAGAGCATTTTTCGATCCGATAACCGTTTCACACTTATCAGAAAATGCTCTAGCTCCGCCAGCGACGCGCCTTGGCCGCCATCTCGCCGGCGCGGTCCAGGGGCTCGCCCTCGATCATGCCATCCACCGCCGCCAGCACCGCAGGCGCCGTGGCGCTGGCCGCCATCCGGTAGTCATGGGTCTTGGTGGGCGCCGGGGCCGCCGTGGTCATGCGCGCGATCCAGCGCGGGCCCTCGCGACAGGCGATCCCGGCGATGCGCTGGGGGTCGGCCTGGAAGGTGCGGCAATAGCGGCCGTCGGCGGTCTTGAAGCTGAGGCCCAGGCGGGCGGGCCCGGAAGTGGCCGAGAGATTGTTGTTCAACGCCCGAGCCAGGCCGCCGCGCGCCACCAGGGACCCATCCATGCTGGGCGCCAGCACGCCGGCGTTCTGTTGCGAGATCAGGTAGCCCGCCACCACGCCCACCATCAGGGTCGCGGCCACCGAACTCCAGGCGGGCAAGGCGACCTTCACCGGCGGCTTGGCCACAGGCGGCGGTTTGCGGCGGTCGGCGAGCTTCACCACATTGTCGGGATCGAGCTTGGCGGCGGCCTGGGCCGCAGCCATGAGCTGGGCCGGCACGCTTTCCTGGGCGACGCCGGCATAGGCCCCGGCGACCTTGGACCGCAGCAGGCGGTGCTCCTCCAGGCGCACGCCGAGCACCGGGTCGGCGGCCACGGCGGCCTCGACCTGGGCGCGGCCGGCGGCGTCGAGCTCGCCGTCGACATAGGCGATCAGTTTGCGGTCATCGATCTTCATGCAGCACCCCTGAGATCGGCCAACAGGGCGTTGCGGCCCCGGACCAGGCGACTGGTGAGGGTTCCTTCCGGAACCTCCAGCACCGCCGCCGCCTCGCGATAGGATAATCCCTCCACCAGCACCAGCGCCACGGCCACTCTCTGATCGGCGGGCAGGCGCGCCATGGCCTGTTCCACCGAGGCGGCCTGCAGGTGAGCCTCCATGGCCGCCGCGCCATCGGTTCCGACGTTCAGCCCTTGCTCCTCGGGCGCGAACACGCGGCTCTGGCGGGTCCGGGCGCGGGCTTCGTCGATCCAGGCGTTCTTCATGATCCTGTACATCCAGCTATCCAGGCGGGTCCCCGACGCCCACTGATCGGCGCGCATGAGGGCGCGCTCCACCGTGAGCTGCGTCAGGTCGTCGGCGTCCGCCACGTCCCGTGTGATCGCCCGCGCCAAACGGCGCAGCCGGGGAAGCAGTTCGACGATCTCACGTTGAAAGCCGTCCAAGACCTCGCCTCTGTCTGGGGATGAAACGACGGCGCCGGGTCGTTTCATCCATCGCCCCTTTTAGCTGATCGCGTTCGGACAACGAACCGGCGCCCCTTGGTCTGAAAACGCCTATGCGGAACAAAACGCCATTGCCGTGCTTAGAGGTCCGTCGGGAACAGGAATTCACGATGGGGCTCTGTCATCTTTGGATCGTCCGCTCGCTGAGCGTGGTGGCGATGAGCGTGGTGGCCCTGCCGGCCAGCGCGCAGTTGGGCGGCGTGGGCCTGCCGTCCATGCCTGGAGCCGGCGGCGCACTGCCGATGGGCGGACTGCCCGACCTACCGCGCACGCGGACGCCGCGGGTTCCGAGCGTGCCGACGCCCGCCCTCCCCTCGCCAACCGCGTCTGCCCTGCCTTCCACGGCACGCGGCCTCATGGGGCGGACCGAGGCCTTGGCGGGAGAGGCCCTGACCTCCCTGCGCGGCCGGCAGATCCAGGCCCTGATCCGCGATCATGCCGACGTCATCGACGTGGACGACCAGGGCCAGGCGGTCGTGCGCGGCGAGGTTCTGATCCTGTCGCCTTCCCCGCGATCCCTGGCCATCGTGAGGACGGCGGGCTTCCGGGTGGGCGAGGAGACGCGCCTGGAGGGGTTGGACCTCAGCACCGTGACGCTGGGCGTGCCCCCCGGCGTCTCGGCGCGAGAGGCGGTCCGCCGGCTCAAGGCGCTGGATCCTGAGGGCCAGTACGACTTCAACCACATCTATCTCGGGGCCGGCGCAGCGCCTGCGACGGCTCGTGGCCCCGCCGCGCGCGCCGCAGGCTCCGGCGTTCGTATCGGCCTGGTGGATGGCGGCGTCGCCGCGCACCCCAGCCTGGGCCCCGTGGAGCAGCGCGGCTTCGCGCCCGGCGGCCTGAAGGTGAGCGCCCACGGGACGGCGGTCGCCTCCCTGATGGTGGGCCGTGGACCGGCGTTCCGGGGCGCCGCGCCCGGCGCCAGGCTGCTGGTGGCCGACGTCTACGGCGGATCGCCGACCGGGGGCTCGGCGGCGATCATCGTCCAGGCCCTGGCCTGGATGGCCCGAAACGAAGTCCCGGTCATCAATGTCAGCCTGGTGGGACCGCCCAACCGGACCCTGCAGGCCGCGGTGGCCGCCCTGGTGTCTCGCGGGCACCTGATGGTGGCCGCCGTGGGCAATGACGGCCCGGCCGCTGCGCCGCTCTATCCGGCCGCCTATCCCGGCGTGGTCTCGGTCACCGCCGTGGACGGACGGCGCAGGGTGCTGCCCGAAGCCGGGCGCGGGGCGCACGTGGACTTCGCGGCCCCCGGCGCCGACATGGCCGCGGCCTCCAGCCAGGGCGGCTATGTGGCCCTGCGCGGCACATCCTTCGCCGCGCCCCTCGTGGCCGGCCGCCTGGCCCTGGAACTCGCCAGCCCGGACAAGGCAGCGGCTGGGCGCGCGATGGCCAGCCTGTCCCGGCAGGCGACGGACCTGGGGTCACGCGGCCCCGATCCCACCTATGGCCAAGGCCTGGTGGCGTTCGACCTGCGCACCTCACCCCGGGCCGTGGGCGCGGACCGCGCCCTGCTCGCCGGCGAGTAATCGAAAAATCAAAAGATCTGGGATGAAAAGTCCCAGCCCCGTCGTTGGACCTCCCAAGAGACGCAACTGCGGCTCTGAGAAAATTGGGAGAACGACATGCGTAGAACCACGATGATCGCGGCCGCGGCTGCAAGTGCTCTTCTCGCCCTCGGCACGGGCGCCCAAGCTCAACTAATCGGCGGCGCCCTTGGCGGCGGCGGCGGTTTGGGAGGCATGATCGGCGGGACTGGCGGCGGCATGACCGGCTCGGGTTCGTTCGGCGGCTCCGTCGACGCCAGCGGAGCCGGTTCCATGGTTCGCGGCGCCTCAGGCTACGCCCGCGATACGGCCAGCGCTTCGGCCGACTATGCCCGCGACACAGCCGCTCAGACCGCTCGGGAAGCGCGCGCTGAGGCCCGCGCCGCCAAGCGCGCTGCGGCCCAAGCGGCCCGGTCCACCAGCGCCTCGGCTGACGCCGACGCCTCGGCCAACGCCAACGCCTCCCGCGACGGGGCGGACGCCTCGGTGGGCGTCAACGCATCTGCTCAGGGTTCCGTCTCGCGCCCCCGCTGAGGCTTCCCTTGGAGCGGACGCTGCAGACCTAGGCGTGCCTGGAGAGGCTTGCGTGAGCCGCGCCGGGTCTGACAGTGGAAAGGCCGCCGGGCGCCCCCGGCGGCCTTTCGCATGTCTGGAACCGCAGCTCCTCCATTACCTGCCAGGTCATGGAGCCTGCGCGGGTGGGGGGCTAACGTGGGCTCATGACCAGAACAGCTTCGGCCGTGGGCGACCACCTTCGCGACTGGCGCCAGCGCCGCCGGATGAGCCAGCTCGATCTGGCCCTGGAGGCCGAGATCTCGACCCGCCATCTCAGCTTCGTGGAGACCGGCCGCGCCCAGCCCAGCCGCGACATGCTGCTGCGCCTGGCCGATCAGCTGGAGATTCCGCTACGGGAGCGCAATGTGATGCTGGTGGCGGCCGGGTTCGCGCCGGTCTTCCCGCAGCGGTCCCTGGACGATCCCGCCCTGGCCGCGGCGCGCCGCGCGGTGGAGCTGATCCTCACGGGCCATGAGCCCTTCCCGGCCATGGCCGTGGACCGACAGTGGAACCTGGTCAGCGCCAACCGCATGGTCGCGCCGCTGATGCGTGGGATCGATGCTGATCTGCTGGCCCCGCCGCTGAATGTTATAAGGCTGAGCCTGCATCCGCGGGGACTGGCGCGGCGCACGGTCAATCTGCACCAGTGGCGGTCCCATATCCTGGAGCGGCTGCGGCGGGAGGTGGAACTGACCGCCGACGCGGGGCTGGCGGCGCTGCTGACCGAGGTCAGGGCCTATCCGATTCCAGGCGGCCAGCCGCCGCGCAAGCCGTCGGACGAATTCGCCGGCGTGGCGATCCCGTTCCAGCTAAACACGGAGGATGGGGGCGTTCTGTCGTTTCTGTCGGCGACGACGGTGTTCGGCACCCCGGTGGACGTGACCTTGTCGGAAATGACCTTGGAGACCTTCTTCCCGGCCGACGCCGCGACGGCCCGGGCTCTTCGAGCCATGGCCGCCGGGCTGGACGGGTCGGGCTAGTTGCGCGGGGTGGTGGCCGCCCCGGCGATACCGCCGATGGCCGCGCCGGCGAGCGCGCCCTTGGCGTCGCCGCTGACGACAGCGCCGACGGCAGCGCCGCCCAGGGCGCCGGTGGCCGCACGTTCCGTGGTGGTGGTGCCGCACGCCGAGAGGGCCATGGCGATGACGGCGGCGGGGGCGAGCATGAGGATATTACGCATGGGTTCTTCTCCTGAAGTTCGGGAGACAGAACCCTCGGATCCCACGTCGGGTTCCGGACCTAGAACGACACGCAGGCGCGCTGGCTGATCATCATCACGCTGTCCTGGTGGAACCGCTCGACATAGGCCTGCCGCACCTCCCCCAGCTTACGGCGGTTCTCGCCATTGGCGGCGGGCAGAACCAGGACGACCACCTTGGCCGCTTCTCTGATCAGCTTGTTCTCCGCGCCGGTCCATTGTCCGCCCCCGTCCAGGACGGTGAGGCCCTGCGGAAAGCGCGGGGTCAGGATCTCGTCGGTGAACTTGCGGAAGTCGGCGTCGGAAACCCCCGGCTTGTCGCCGATGTTCTGGCCAAAGAACAGTTGCGCTGTGCGCATGGGCTCCTCGCCCGCGGCGCAGCTGAGCCGCGGCTCGAGGCTGGCGCAGCCCGCCAGGGCCATAAGCGACATCAGGGCAAGGGCCTTACGCATCGGTCGTACCTCCGCCCCCCGGCGTGGTCTGTCCATCTAAGGTGAATCGGAGGTGGAGAAAGCGTTGATACGCCGCCTCACGCCCCGATCAGTTCGCGCCCGATCAGATAGCGGCGGATTTCGTTGGTGCCGGCGCCGATATCGTAGAGCTTGGCGTCCCGCAGCAGGCGCTCGACCGGATAGTCACGGGTATAGCCCGCGCCGCCCAAGGCCTGGATGGCCTCCAGGCTGACCTTCACGGCGTTCTCCGACGCCATCAGGATCGCGCCCGCCGCGTCGAAGCGCGTGGTCTGACCCGCGTCGCAGGCCCGCGCCACCGCATAGACATAGGCGCGCGCCGAGTTGAGGGCGACGTACATGTCGGCCACCTTGCCCTGCATGAGCTGGAAGGAGCCGATGGGCTTGCCGAACTGCTTGCGCTCCCGGACGTAGGGCAGAACCACGTCCAGGCAGGCCTGCATGATCCCCAGCGGCCCGCCCGACAGCACCGTGCGCTCATAATCCAGGCCGCTCATCAGGACCCCCACGCCGCCGTTCACCGGGCCCATGACGTTCTCTTCCGGGACCTCGCAATCCTCGAACACCAGCTCACCGGTGTCGGAGCCACGCATGCCCATCTTGTCGAGCTTCTGGCCGACCGAGAAACCCTTGAAGTCCTTCTCGATCAGGAAGGCGGTGATCCCCTTGCTGCTCTCACCGGGGGTGGTCTTGGCGTAGACCACCAGGACGTCGGCATGCGGGGCGTTGGTGATCCAAAACTTGGTTCCGTTCAGGACGTAGCGGTCCCCGCGATGCTCGGCCCTGAGGCTCATCGAGACCACGTCGGAGCCGGCGCCGCTCTCGCTCATGGCCAGGGAGCCTACATGCTCGCCGGAGATCAGGCGCGGCAGGTAGCGGCGCTTCTGCTCCTCGGAGCCCCAGCGGCGGATCTGGTTCACGCAGAGATTGGAGTGGGCGCCATAGGACAGCCCCACTGAGGCCGAGGCGCGGCTCACCTCCTCCATGGCCACCACGTGTTCGAGGTAGCCGAGGCCAAGCCCCCCGTATTCCTCCTCCACGGTGACGCCATGCAGGCCAAGCTCGCCCATCTGGGGCCAGAGCTGGCGCGGGAAGGTGTTGGTCGCGTCGATGTCGGCGGCGAGCGGCGCGATGCGGTCGGCGGCGAAGCGCGCGGTGGTGTCGCGGATGGCCTCGGCGGTCTCGCCAAGTCCGAAATCCAGCGCGGGTCCATGGTTCGGGATCATGCAGCGGTGTTAGCACGGCCAGGCCCAAAACGAGAAAGGGGCCCGGCGATACGCACCAGGCCCCTTCCCACTATCCCCCCCGGGAAACTGATCACTCGGCGTCGAGGTCGTCCTCTTCGTCGAGGTCGCCCCGGCCCAGCCGGTCGAGCATGAGATAGACCGCCACCCCGAAGAAGCCGATGCCGGCGAGCGC
>NZ_JANPJP010000098.1:0-5718 GCF_031425575.1 Phenylobacterium sp. | reverse complement strand
GTGTCGGCATTCCGCGACGTGCGCCAAGCGGGAAGTACGGGGGAAATGGCCATGAAAACCTACCGCATCGGGGTCATCGGCCTGGGCCAGCGGATCGCCCACGTGCTGGCCGCCATGAAGGAGGTCGGCTGGAACCTGGAGGTGGCCTCCTACGTCGATCCGGGGCCGGTGGGGGCGCCGATCCTCAGCGCCGCCGGGATCCCGCTGGGGACCAGCTACCCCTCCCCCGGCGCCCTGCTGCACGACGGGCCCTATGACCTGGTGATGATCGGCACGCCCAACCACCTGCACATACGCCATCTCGGCCTGGCCATGGCGGCGGGCTATCCGATCTTCGCCGAGAAGCCGATCGTGCGCACGGTGGAGGAGACCTACGGCCTCGCCCGCGCCCTGGCCGAGCCCGGCCGGCCGCCGCTGTTCATCGGCCTGGTGATGCGCTCCATGCCCATCGTGCGCGAGGTGATCAAGCGCGTGGACTCAGGCAAGCTGGGGGAGATCATCTCGATCGACGCCACCGAGCACCTGAACGTCGAGCACGGCGCCTACCTGGCCCGCAACTGGCGGCGCAAGGCCGAGTGGGGCGGGTCCTACCTGCTGGACAAGGTGTGCCACGACTTCGATATCTTCGGGCGCATCGCGGGCGCGCGGGCCGCCAAGGTGGCGAGCTTCGGCGGGCGGCGCGTGTTCACCTCGGAGCGGGCCGGCGCACCCCGGACCTATGACGACGGCTCACCGGCCTATGTCGCCACCAACCCCGGCTGGATGGGCGCCAACGACGCCTTCGAAAGCGACATGGACGTCACCGACCACCAGACCGCCATGGTGGAATACGAGAACGGCGTGCGGCTCTCCTTCCACGCCAACAGCCACGTCAGCCTGCCCGAGCGCCGCTGGTACGTGGCCGGGACGGACGCCACCCTGATCGCCGACCTGGTGCGCAACAAGCTGATGATCCGCCGCACGCTGAGCCGCCAGAAGCCCGAACGGATCGACTACGGCGGCGTGACGGCCGACAGCCACAACGGGGCCGACCAGGCGATGGCGCGCGACCTGCTGGCGACGCTGGAGAGCGGGGCGGCGTTCCCGGTCACGCCCTATGACGCCATGGAGGCGGGGCTGACGGTGATGGCCATCGACCAGGCGATGGCGGAGGGGGTGATGCTGGACTGCGCGCCGATGTGGGCGGGGTTGGATGAGGCGCGGGGCTAGGCTCCCTGGAGGTTCAGGATTTCCGGCAGCGCGCCCAGCAGCCTCTCGGTCTGCTCCCCCGTCCCCACCGTGATCCGCAAGTAATCCCCGATCCTCGGCGCATCCCAGCGGCGCACCAGGATGGCCCGCTCGCGCAGGGCCACCGCCAGGGCTGCGCCGTTGTGCTGCGGGTGCTTCGTGAAGACGAAGTTGGCGCTCGACGGGAGGGTCTCGAAGCCCAGGGCGGTGAGGCCTTCCACCATTCGCGTCCGGGTCGTGATGATCGTCGCCAGGGTGTCACGGAAATAGGTCTCGTCCTGCACCGAGGCGATGGCGCCGGCCTGGGCGGGGCGGCCGAGGGGGTAGGAGTTGAAGCTGTCCTTCACGCGGGTCAGGGCCTGGATCAGAGCCGGGTGACCGAGGGCGTAGCCGACGCGCAGGCCGGCGAGCGCCCGGCTCTTGGAGAAGGTGCGGACCACCAGCAGGTTGTCGTGGGCGGCGATCAGGGGGACGGCGGTGTCGGCGCCGAAGTCCACATAGGCCTCGTCGATCACCACGGGAGCGTCGGGGTGATCGGTGAGCAGGGTCTTGATGTCGGAGAGCGGCAGGGCGACGCCGGTGGGGGCGTTGGGGTTGGGCAGGATGATGGCCCCGGCCCTGCGGCGGTAGTCGGCGACTTCGACGTTGAAGGCCTCGTCCAGGGGGATGGTCTCCGCCTCGATGCCGAACAGGCGGCAGTAGACGGGATAGAAGCTGTAGGTGATGTCCGGGAACAGCAGGGGCGCGTCGTGCTTCAGCAGGGCGGCGAAGGCGTGGGCCAGGACCTCGTCGGAGCCGTTGCCGACGAAGACCTGGGCCGGATCGAGGCCGTGGTAGGCGGCCAGCGTCTTGCGGAGTTCCGTGGCCTCCGGGTCGGGATAGAGGCGCAGGTCGTCGGTGGCCTGCGCGGCGACGGCGGCGAGCGCCTTGGGCGAGGGGCCGAGCGGGGACTCATTGGTGTTGAGCTTGATCAGGCCCGCAATGTGCGGCTGTTCGCCCGGCACATAGGGCGAGAGCGTGTGGGTAAGGTCGCTCCAGAGGCGGCTCATGCGGGTCCTCGAGGCCGTGGGGTGTGGGCGGTGTCTTACAGGGTGAGTCGGCAAGATGCTCCCCCTCTGGGGGAACTGGCGCGAAGCGCATGAGGGGGACTCTGACTCTTGTTTTGCTGAAGTCGGCGCCAACTACGTTGGTCCCCCTCCGGCACGGCCCTGCGGTCCGCGCCACCTCCCCCACATCGCGCTGCGCGCTGGGGGAGGATCTAGGCCCGCCAAGCGTCGCCGTCCGGCAGGGGATTTGCAGCGGGGCCGGGCGGAGGGGCCCATGACAACCATCAGTGTTTCAAACTGGACGGACCTGAGCGCGGACGACCTGGCGTCGTGGCGGCGGTGGCAGGCCGACTGCCCCGCCCTGGCCAGCCCCTTCCTCACGCCGGAGTTCGCCCAGGCGGTCAGCCGGGTGCGCGGCGACCTGGCGTTCGCGGTGCAGCGGGACGAGGCCGGGCGGGCCCAGGCCATCCTGCCGTACCATCGCGGATATCTGGGCTCCATCTCGCCCCTGGCCGGCCCGATGTCGGACTGGCACGGGGTGGTGGCCGCCGATCCGGACGCGGTGGACGTCAAGGCCATGGTCACGCAGCTGGGCGCCAGCGTGATGCGGCTGGAGAACGGCCACAGCCCGACGCGGGGCGCTCCGGGCGCTGTGGAATTCTCGCACATCATGGATCTGAGCGGCGGCTACGACGCCTATGAGGCGCGCGGCAGGGCCCGCGAGGCCGGGGCGTTCAGCCGGCTGGCCAGCCGGGGCCGCAAGCTGGCCATGAGCGGCGAAGTGACCTTCGACCTGGACGACCGGGCGCCGGAAGCCCTGGACTGGCTGATCGCCAACAAGCGGCGACAGTGCCTGGCCACCGGCCAGTTCGACGTCTTTTCCGTGGGCTGGACCCGGGCCCTGCTGCACGAGCTGTTCGCCACGGGGACGCCGGCGTTGCGCGGGCGGCTCTCGACCCTGCGCATCGATGGGGCGCTGGCGGCGGCCCACTTCGGCATCCAGGGGGCGGGCGTCCTGCACTACTGGTTCCCGGTCTATGACGAGGCCTACGGCGCCTGTTCGCCCGGGCTGATTCTGCTGCAGGCCATGGCGCGGCAGGCGGCCGGCGAGGGCCTGGCGGCCATCGAACTGGGCAAGGGCGACTATCGATACAAGCGCGAGTTCGGCGACACCCAGCGGCCGGTCTATCGGCACGCGGTCTGGGCCGACAGCGTCAGCGGGGCGCTGTGGCGCTCCATGGACGGGCTGGAGGGCGGCTGGGCCGCCCTGCCCCTGGGCGAAGTGGCGCGGCTGCCCGGCAAGGTGGCGCGACGGGCCGATCGGCAGCTGAACTTCTACCTGGGCGACCTGCGCGCGGCTTAGCGCGATCCGCGCCGGGCTGCTGCGCGGCCCCTCCGGCCCGCGTCAGCGACGCGGGCGTACGTCGCGGCGATCGACAAATCGTTGTCGATCGCATGCGGCTCGCAAGCGCGAGCCACCGCTCCTCACCCCCCTAATTTCCACCCGACCGCCTTGACGAAGGCCTCGTAGAAGGCCGGTTCGTAGGCCTGTTCCGGATCCTTGCGGACCCATTCGTCCAGCAGGTGGGCGTCGTCCCCCACCAGGATGCGCCAGGTCTCGGCCTTGACCCCGTCTAGGATCACGGTGGCGGCGGCCGCGGCGGTCATGGGGGCGTCCTGTTCGAAGCGGCGCGCGCCCTCGGAGACCATGGCCTGGATGGCGGCGTCGGGGACGTCCGACAGGTCCATGCCGGCGGCGACCATGCGGTGGCGGGTGGCGGCCAGTTCCTCGGGCGTCAGGTCGTCGGACTCGGTGTGGCCCTGCACCTTGCGGGAGTTGGCGACGATGGCGGTGCCGATGTGGCCGGGCATGACCACGCTGGCCTTCACGTGCGGCGCGGTCAGCCGCAGGTCGGTGACCAGGGCCTCGGTGAAGCCCTTCACCGCGAACTTCGCCGCCGCATAGGAGGTGTGGGAGGTGTTGGGGCCGATGGTGGCCCAGAAGCCGTTGACGCTGGAGGTGTTGACGATGTGCGCCTCGGGCGCGGCGATCAGCATGTCCAGGAACGTGCGGACCCCCAGATAGACCCCGCCCCAGCAGACATTGAAGGTCCGCTCCCAGGCCGCGCGCGTGTCGGTGACCATGCTGCCGCCGCCAGCGATGCCGGCGTTGTTGAACAGCAGGTGGATGTGATCGGTCTGGTGCTGGTCCTTGATCTCGTCCCGGAAGCGCTGCAGGGCGGCCTCTTCGGAGACGTCGGCGACATGGGCGGTGATGCGCACGCCCTGGGGAATGCGGTCGCCTTGGCACAGGCTGATGGTCTGGGCCATGTTCTTCGCCGAGACGTCGCACATGGCCACGTGGCAGCCCTGGGCCACCAGCTGGCGGGCGAGCTCGCGGCCCATGCCCGTGCCGCCGCCGGTGATCACGGCGATCCTGCCGGTGAAGTCCTTCATCGCGTCTCTCCCTTTGGCGAGAGCTTGGACCCTGGCGGGCGCGGGCGGAAGTGTGACCCGGCGTCAGGCGGGGCGGCGGGGCGGCCCGGCGTGCTTAACCCCTATTCACCCAACTTCTTGGCCAGCCATTGACGGGCGTGCGGCAGTCTCAGGCTGAACAGGATTGGGCCTATCGCCTTGGAACAGATCAGCAAAGTCGCGAACGCCGGGGCGCTGTCGGCCCGGCAGATGCTCGACGCCTTCGACATCTGGCTGAGCGCTCGCGTGGCCGAGGCCCGCGCCGCCGACATGGACCTGGCCTTCCACGACCGCGAATTCGACATCGCCCCCGGCCGCGAGCCGCCCCTGGTCGGCTGGAGCCACATGCTCTTGGCGCCTGGCGCCTGCCCGCCCAAGGGACCCGACTGGACCGTCTATCGCCTGCAGGACCAGGGGTCGGCCGCCAACAGCGCCGGCGGCGGCCTGGACCAGGACGGCCTGCGGCTGGCCCTGGAGGCCCTGGGCTACGGCGCCTATCTGAACCCGGCCAGGATGGGTTGATCGCCCGCTAGGGGTTGCGCGCGCGCGTCATGGCCGCAGGATAGGGCCAAGCCCTTGTCCTGATTCAGAAAGTCGCCGCCCTTGAACCGCGCGCTCCTCGCCGCCTCCGCCCTGGTGCTCAGCGCCGGGGCCGCCTTCGCCCAACCCGTGCCGCCGCAGCCGCTGGCCCTGCCGCCGGCCATCGCCGCGCCGCGCGACACCCCCTATCCTGGGGTGATCACCCTGTCGGTGGACGCCACCGACACCGACCGCCGCATCGTCCGCGTGCGCGAAACCATCCCCGTGGCCCAGCCCGGCCCCATGACCCTGCTGTTTCCCGCCTGGATCCCCGGCAAGCACGCGCCGCGCGGCATGATCGAGAAGCTGGCCGGCCTGACCATCACCGGAAATGGCGCGCCGCTGAAATGGACGCGCGATCCGGTCAACGTCTTCGCCTTCCACATCGACG
>NZ_JANPJP010000097.1:0-2290 GCF_031425575.1 Phenylobacterium sp. | reverse complement strand
CGACGGCTTCCGCGTCGCCACCTGGGCCCCTGAGCCCGGCATGGGCGCGCCCCTGGCCGCCGGCCACGAGACCGGCGTCATGAACTACGACCGCTATTGCGGCCTGACCTCGGCCACCACCGCCATCGACATGGGTAATCTGGTCGACGCCCTCGCCGCCCTGATCGCCAATCCCGCCGTCCGTCGCACCCTGGGCGACGCCGGCCGTCGGCGGGCCCGCGAACTGTTCGACTGGCCTGTGGTCTACCGCCAGTACCAGGCGCTCTGGACCGACCTCAACGCGCGCCGCGCCACCGTCCAGGCGGACCCGGTCGGGCGCGCCCGACTGGCCGCCGCTCCGTCCACGCTGTCTGCCAACCTCGATCCCTTTGACGTCTTCGGCCATTACCCGACCCGCCAGATCGGCCCCGCGACGGTTGTCAGCCTCGCCCCGGGCGCAACCCGCGACCAGCTCACGGCCTGCCTGGACCATCCCCTGTTTGGCGGCGTCCCAAGCCCCAAAGACCTGACCCTGCGCGCCTTCGCCGCCGTCGAGGCCGGCGACGCGACCCCCGCCATCATCGCCATCCGCCTGAACTACCCCGTCTCTGCCATCGGCCGCACGATAGGCCAGTTGGCCAAGATGGGCATGGTGCGGCTGGGGTAGGCTGACATCGGATCAATCGCGATCCTTAATTCCTCATTTAAGATGATTTATATCCGATAACCGATATAATTCATCATATTTGCATAATTACACCATCATATTGATTTTTCCGAATTCATCAAATATAGTGATTTAACGGATGTATAGACCCATTATTCTTCACAATTGATGCTTTATGAAATTCATCAACACCCTCACAGATGAAGCCGCCCAAGCCGAGCTTGGCGCCCGCGCCGCCCGCGCCCGGCTGGAGCGTGGATGGACACAGGCCCAGCTCGCCAAGGCCGCGGGCGTCTCCAAGGCCACGGTTGAGCGCCTGGAAAGCGGCGCCTCGACACAACTCCACAATCTGCTGCGATGTCTGCGCGCGCTGGACAAGCTCGAGAACCTCGAGAGCCTGTTGCCGGAAAGCACGCCCGGTCCCATCGACCTGCTGTCGCGGCGCGGCAAGGTGCGTCAGCGCGCCCGGTCCAGAAAGACACCGACACCCCCGCCCGCCCCCTGGTCCTGGGGTGAGACCCCGTGACGACGCTCGCAGAAGTCCGGCTGTGGGGCCGCCGGATTGGCGCCGTCTCGCTGCTGGACGGGGAAAGCATCGCCGCTTTCCAGTACGACCCCGATTTCCTCTCCAGCGGCATCCAGGTCGCGCCGCTGAGGATGCCCCTGGGACCCCAGGTGTTCCGCTTTCCGGCCCTCAATCCCCAAAGCTTCCACGGCCTGCCCGGCCTCCTGGCCGACGCCCTGCCCGACCGCTACGGCAACGCCCTGATCGATGCCTGGCTGGCCGGCCAGGGCCGCACGCCCGACAGTTTCAACGCCGTGGAACGGCTCTGCTACACCGGCGCCCGCGGCATGGGCGCGCTGGAATTCCTGCCGGCCCTGGGCCCGCGCCCACGCACCTCCAGCCCGGTCCAGATCGAGGCGCTGGTCGCCCTGGCCTCGGACGTCCTCAGTCGCCGCCATGACCTGCAGGCCTCGTTCGGCCGCCCTGACCGGGCCCGCGCGCTGCGGGACATTTTGCGGGTCGGCACCTCGGCGGGCGGCGCGCGCGCCAAGGCCGTGATCGCCTGGAATCCCCACACCAACGAGGTCCGCTCCGGCCAGGTCAACGCAGGCCCGGGGTTCGAACACTGGCTGCTCAAGTTTGACGGCGTTGAGGGCAACCGCGACCGCGAGCTCACCGACCCCAAGGGTTACAGCGCCGTCGAGTTCGCCTATTCCCAGATGGCGCGGGCCGCCGGCATTCAGACGCCGCCCACTCGCCTCATGGAGGAAGGCGGCCGCCGCCACTTCATGACCCGCCGCTTCGACCGCCTGCCCGGCGGCGAAAAACGGCACATGCAGTCCCTGGCCGCGCTGGTCCACGCCGATTTCAACCTCGCCGGCGGCTACGCCTATGAGCAGGCGATCCTGGTCATGCGCCGGCTGGGGCTGCCGATGTCGGACCTAGAGGAACAGTTCCGGCGAATGGCCTTCAACATCGTCGCCCGCAACCAGGACGACCACGTCAAGAACATCGCCTTCCTGATGGACAAGGCCGGCGCCTGGTCCCTTTCCCCCGCCTACGACATCACCTGGTCCTACAACCCGGGCGGCGACTGGACCTCGCGCCATCAGATGTCGATGAACGGCAAGCGCGACACC
>NZ_JANPJP010000096.1:0-2018 GCF_031425575.1 Phenylobacterium sp. | reverse complement strand
GACACCTCGAAGATGGTGCTGATGGCCGGCGCCTTCGCGGTGCTCGCGGCCATCGGCTCGGCGATGTCGGCGCACCTGCCGCCGCTGCTGAACGCGCTCGGCGTCGGTCCAGCCGCGGCCGTGGGCGCCGCGGCCCTGGTGGGTCCGGCCCAGGTGGCCGCGCGGCTGGCCGAGTTCGCCCTGGTGCGCCGCATCCACCCCCTGGTTTCCGGCCGGGTGGCGGTCGCCATGTTCCCCATCGGCGCAGGCCTGCTGATCACCTTCGGCGCCATCGCCGCGGCCCCCTTCGCGATCCTCTACGGCGCGGGAAATGGGCTTTTCACCATCGTGCGCGGGGCCCTGCCGCTGGCCCTGTTCGGAGAACGTAACTATGGGCGGCGGCTCGGTGTGCTCAACGTGCCGTCCCGGCTGCTGCAGGCGGTGTCGCCCTTTGTGTTCGCCCTGATGATCGAACGCTCGGCGAACCTGGCCCTTGCGGTGATGGCGGCAGGGTCGGTTCTGGCCTTTGGAGCGCTCATGCTGCTGCGCAAACCGGCGGCCTGAACGCGTCCCTTCGTCGCCAGGGGTTTCCCTGCTCCGGGACTCTGCTAGACCGGGCGGATTGAATTTATCCGTTATTAAAAGGGAGAGCCTGCGCGGCTTTTCACTGCCCTGCGCGCGCGGGCCGGACGCCATTGGAAGACAAAATCATTAGGGACGAACTGGAAGCGATCGGCGAGGCCGCCGCTCCGGAAGAAGAGACGATGGAGGCCAAGGAAGCGGCCTACGAAAAGTTCGTCTGGGACAATCTGAAGCGCAACTATATCGGCAACTACCTGCACGGCATGCTGGGCATGACGGGCTTCCGGCTGGTCAATGCGCCAACCTTCCTGCCCGCCTATCTGCACATGATCTCCGGCTCCAACACGATCGTGGGCCTGGGCCTGGCGCTGCAGCAGGTGGGCAGCATCGTCTCGCCCATCGTCGGCGCCACCCAGATCGAGCATCGCACCAAGGTGATGCCCGCCGCCATGTGGATGGGGGGCCTCGCGCGCCTGCAGATCCTGGGCATGGCCGCCTCGGGCTGGCTGCTGTCGGGTCAGTCCCTGGTGATCGCGATCCTGGCCTTCATGTTCATGTTCGGCCTGTTCATGGGCGCGCAGCGCGTCGTGTTCGGCCTGCTGATGGCCAAGGTCATCCCGCTCAGCCGCCGGGGCCGACTTCAGGCCTGGCGCAACGCCACGGGGGGGCTGATCGCCGCCGTCCTGGCCTATTTCGCGGGGCGCTATTTCGTCGGGGCCAACCTGTTCGGCAACGGCTACGGCGTCACCTTCATCTTCGCCTTCGTGCTCACGAGCCTTGGCCTTTCGGCCCTGAACCTGCTGCTCCGGGAGCCCGAGCCGCCAACCCTGCGCGCCCAGACCAAGCTGCGCGATCGCATCAAGGACTTCCCCGCCCTGATCGCCTCGGACCGGGGCTACATGTACTTCCTGATCGTGCAGATGCTGGCCACGGCCGGTCGCCTGGCGGTGCCCTTCTACATCATCTACGCCGGCACCACGATCGAGCTCAACGGCCGCAATCTGGGCCTGCTGTCCCTGGCCTATCTCGGCGCCGACACCCTCTCCAACCTGCTCTGGGGCTATATGGGGGACAAGACCGGCTTCCGGCGCATCCTGCTGGTCTCGCTGGTGATCTGGATCGCGGCCACCGTGCTGCTGATGAATGTCCACCTGATGCCCCTGACCTTCCTGGCCTTCTTCGGCTTGGGCGCGGCGCAGTCGGGCTACATGATGGCCGCCAACACCATGATCCTGGAGTTCGGGTCGCGGGATGAGATGCCCATGCGGATCGCCATCTCGGCCACCGCCGAGGGCATCATGGCGGCCATCGGCCCCCTGGCCGGCGGGATCATGGCCAGCACCCTGGGCTTCCCGGTGGTGTTCGGCGTCTCGATCGGCTTCCTGGTAGCGGCCCTGCTGCTGCTGATCGTGGCCGTGAAAGAGCCGCGGACGGCCAGGATCGGGCGGATCTAGGCC
>NZ_JANPJP010000095.1:0-1687 GCF_031425575.1 Phenylobacterium sp. | reverse complement strand
CCCATCAGTCCTTCCGCGTTCGCGCCCTCGCTTATCGCGGGCACGGCGCCTACCAGCACCAGCAAGCCAACACCCATGACCGTCCCGGCCTCGAGGATGAACGCGCGGATCGAGGCTGTTCGCCCCAATGCGAACCCCAGCACAATATGCGGCAGCAGCAGGGCGGCGAGAATGCCGAGGATCATGGGCGGTTCGTCCGTTTCACGTGAAACATCTACTTCCCGATACAGAAGGTGGCGAAGATCCGTCCTAGCACCTGTTCGGGGTCAATGCGCCCCGTGATACGGTCCAGCGCACGCGCAGCCAGCCGGACATCCTCTGCGGCCAGTTCAACATGTTCGTCCTGCTCCAGAGCCTGTCGCAACCGCGCCGCCGCCTCGGATAGCAGGCCGGCATGCCGCTGGCGTGTGGCGGCCGGGGGCTCCGCGCCCGCCAGGGCGTCAACGACCACAGCGGACAGGGTCCGCTCGAGCTAGGCGAGGTCATTGGGGCTGCGGACTGTGAAGGGTTCGCCGACCAGGTCGGCCACCCCCTCCCCCAGGTCGCGCTTGGTGATCAGCCGGATGTCGCCGACCCGGGCCCCTGCGAAACTGGCTTCCGGGTCCATGCCGTCGGCCAGCCAGACCCGCAGGTCTGCGGCCTCAGCCCAGTCGCGCGCGCGCCGCACGCCTTCGGCCTCGATTTCATCGACTGTGTCACGCAGGCCGGCGGTGTCCGCCAGGATCACCTTGTAGCCGGCCATGACCATGGGAACCTCAATGATGTCCCGGGTTGTCCCTGGCGTCGCGGTGACAATGGCCGCGTCACGTCGCGCGAGGGCATTGAGCAGCGTGCTCTTGCCGGCGTTCGGCGCGCCGACCAGGGCGATCCGGAAGCCTTCGCGCACCCGGGCGCCGCGCTCGGCATCCAGCGCCGCAGCGTCAAGCTCAGCGATCAGCGCTTCCAGCACCGGCCGCGCGCGCGCCGCCACGTCCTGAGGCGTGTCCTCGTCCGGAAAGTCGACGGCCGCCTCAAGCATGGCGAGAGCCTGGGTCAGGGCATCGGTCCAGCGTGCCTGGATCCCCGACAGCCGCCCGCCCAGTTGCTCCAGGGCCTGCCGGCGCTGGGCGTCGGTCTCGGCGTCGATCAAGTCCGCCACGCCCTCGGCCTGGGCCAGGTCAAGCTTGCCATTCTCAAAGGCGCGGCGGGTGAATTCCCCGGGCTCGGCAAGGCGCAACGCGCGGTCGTTCAGCGCAGACAGCAGCGCATCCACCACCGCGGCTCCACCATGCACGTGAAACTCGGCGACATCCTCGCCGGTATAGCTATCGGGCCCCTTGAACCAGAGCACCAGCGCCCGGTCGATCAACTGACCGTCAGGGCCACGCAGGTTGCGCAGGCTGGCCCGGCGCGCCGCTGGGAGCGCCCCGGTCAGAGCTTTCACCGTCGACCGCACGTCGCCGCCCGAGAGCCTCACCACCGCCACCGCCGCCCGGCCCGCCGCCGTGGCCGGGGCGTAGATGGTGTCGGTCATTTGCGGGTGGCGGTTTCCATGAACTTGCGGAACTGTTCCTGGGCGCCCGTCCCGAAGCTCATCCAGTTCTTCATGAAGTCCTCGGGATTGAGCAGGTTCATATTGGCGTCGATCCGCTTGGTCATTTCACCGACCAGGTGATCGTTCAGGCTGCTGACATCCGGCAGGCCCATG
>NZ_JANPJP010000094.1:0-2435 GCF_031425575.1 Phenylobacterium sp. | reverse complement strand
TTTGGTCATCCGCCAGACCCCGAAGAAGTTGATCCCCATGGTGCGCTCGAGATCGGCGTCGGTGGTCTGCTCCAGGCTGCCCAGGAAGCCGGCTCCGGCGTTGTTCACCAGGACGTCGATGCCGCCGTGCTTGCGGATCACTTTCTCGACGCAGGCCTCGATGGACTTCTTCTTCTGGACGTCGAGCTTCTCGACCTTGACCTTGACTCCGGCGTTCTTGGCCTGCGCCAGCAGCGCCTTCTTCTTGGAGGTATCGCGCATGGTGGCCACGGTGACGTAGCCGGCCCGGGCGAAGGCGATGGCGGTGTGCAGGCCCACGCCAGTCGACGTCCCAGTGATCAGGACCACCGGTCCGCTGTCGGTCTTGCTCATGGCTTGTCTCCCCCCGGCGGCTCGGAACGGCCGTTCTCAGGAGATGACCCTTAGCCCGGTTAGAGCAGCGTCTCCAGCGCCCGCCGCTCCTCGCCGAAGGGATCGGACTGAACGGTAGACGCCACGGTGTCGAAGACCATGGTGTCACGGCTGGCGGCGTCGTAGGCGGGCCAGGCGGGCAGGCCCGGATGGTTGGGGTTACCGGTGCGTGCGAAGGCGAGCCAGGCGTCCATGATCTCCCCCTCCAACCGCTCCACGTCGGGGCCGGCGCCGGCGAAAGTCACCTGGCCCTGGATCTTCGTCGTGCCGAAGACGAAGGGCATCTCCAGGGCGTGGCAGGCGCCGAGCGCTCCACGCCTGGCGGGCGAGGCGTGGGTGAAGAGGTAGAGATAGGCCGGGCCATGCGGGGCCTGGGCCGAGGCGAACTTGGTGGCGGCGATGCGAAACTGCATGTCGCTGCCGATCGCGTCGAGCAGGTCGAGGTTGTCGGTGGGCAGACCCTTGGTCTCCCGCGAGGCGCGGTAGACCTCGATCAATTCCTTGGCCTGCGGCTCGGTGGCCTTCGGAAGGCGTCCGCGGACCTCTGCCAGAAGGGCCTCATCGGCCAGCGGCTCGCGGCGGCCCGGGATAAACAGCTTCACCTCGTCGCGGTTGGAGCCGATCAGCAGGGCGACGTCCCGGGCGCCGCCATCGCGGACCACCACCATCGGGGCCTCTGGCAGGGAGGCCGGGTCTCGGGTCGGACCAAATCCGCTCCCCGGTCCGAAGCCGCCTGAGGCCTGGGCCGCCAGGATCTTGTCGGCCGGCAGGTCGAACAGATCCACCACCTGGCTGCGGTCGAGACCGAGGCCGACCAGCAACTTGTCGGCGGCCTTGGCGGCGACCTCCGGCGGACCCGCGCGACCGACGCCGCTCTGCAGGATCGCACGCTTGAACAAGCCCTTCGCGGCCGGCATCGCCACCAGGCAGGCCACCGCCGCCGATCCGGCGGACTCCCCGAAAATGGTGATCTGCTCAGGATCCCCGCCGAAGGCCCCGATATTGTCGGCCACCCACTTCAGCGCCGCCACCTGGTCCAGCAGGCCGGCATTGCCGGGGATGCCCGCCTCCGGGATCGACAGGAAACCGAGCGCGCCCAGCCGGTAGTTCAGGGACACCACCACAACGTCGCCGCGCTCGGCCAGGGGGCCGCCGTCATAGAGCGGCTCATAACCCGCCCCATGGGTGAAGCCGCCGCCATGGATCCAGACCATCACCGGCCGCTTGGCGCCGTCCGTCGCCGGGGTGAAGACGTTGAGGTTGAGGCAGTCCTCGTCCTGCGGTCCGCTGGCGGCGAAACCCGGGATGAAGTGCGGGGTCTGCAGAGCGGCGAAGCCCTTCTCCGCCGCCTGTCGCATGCCCGCCCAGGCGCCGACCGGCTTGGGCGCACGGAACCGGGTCTGGCCAATGGGGGCGGCGGCGTAGGGGATGCCGTAGAAAGCCATGTGGCGGCCGCGCGTCAAACCCTCGACCCAACCGGCGTTTGTCTTGACCGTAGCGTCGAGCGTGGCGGCGTCACTCATGGCGTTCTCCCTGACGGAAGCCATACTGCTCCCTAGAAAGAACATCCGGCGCGCCGGACCCTGCGTCAAGCGCCGGCGGCGGCCTTGGCCTTGGCGCTGACCAGGGGCGGTTGCGGACGGGAGAAGACCCACTCGCCGTCGGTGGAGGCGTGGGCCTGGAACCGGTAGCCGTCGGTGTCGAAGGCCTTGAGATCGGCCGCCTTGGTGATGCGGTGGTCGACGGCGTAGCGGGCCAGGGCCCCGCGGGCCCGCTTGGCGAAGAAACTGATCACCCGGGACTCGCCGTCCTTCTCCTCGACGAATCGCACGTTCACCACCGGCAGCGTCAGGGTCGACCGGTCCACCACGCCGAAATATTCCTGGCTGGCGCAGTTCACCAGGGTCGGGTCCTTGTGGCCGGCGGCCTGGGCGTTCAGGGCCTTGGCGACCTTGTCGCCCCAGAAGGCGTAGAGGCTGGGACCGCGCTTGGTCTTCAGCCGCGTGCCCATTTCAAGCCGGTAG
>NZ_JANPJP010000093.1:0-1953 GCF_031425575.1 Phenylobacterium sp. | reverse complement strand
GCCGTCCTTCAGCGCCGCGACCTTCAAGAGGCCGACATAGGCGGTGAGGCCTGGCATGCCGGCGGCACCCAGGAACGCCTGGGGGCTGAGGCCCATGGTGTCCAGCTTCTGGACACTTGCCGCCGGGGCGTTGAAGCCCTCACGCCAGCCGAAGCCGGACTGCACCAGGTCGCCAGGCTGCAGGCTAGGGTCGCCGGACGCCACCACCTCGCCGACCGCGCCGCCGTCCATCACTTTGCCCAGCGCGAAGGGCGGTGTGTAGCTTTTCACGTCGTTCATGCGACCGCGCATATAGGGGTCGACCGTCATCCAAAGGTTCTTGACCTGGACCTCGCCGGGACCGGGCGCGGGCACGTCGACGCTGGCCAGTTCAAAGTTTTCGGCGGTGGGCACGCCGCGCGGGCGGCTTTTCAGGCGGATTTCGCGGTAGGCGGTCATGGTCGTTTCCTCGAGGATCTTTGTCTCGGACGGTGTAGGGCTCCCGGAAGGTGGCGTCGAGGGGCGGCGGCATGGTACGGTGATCGCGACGCTCCATCCCGGTATGGACCCTATCGTCTCCTCCCCCGTCGGGGGAGGGGGACCAGACGCAGTCTGGTGGAAGGGGCTTGCAGGATAGGGCTCGGCCTCGTCAGGCCCCCTCCACCCCGTGGAGCCTGTCCTCGGGCCGGCCTAAAGCCGGACCCGGGGGCGCGGTCCCCCTCCCCCGACGGGTGAGGAGAAGCGTGGTCTGACTCATCGGAGACGGAGCATGACTGGGTCCCTGCGGGGCGGCGTTATCGGCGCCGGGGTGTTCGGCGGGTATCACGCCCGCCAGTACGCTGAGGCGCGCGGCGTGACCCTGGCCGGCGTGTTCGACACCCACCCCGACCGCGCCGCCCAGGTGGCCATGCCGCTGGGGGGCCGCGCGTTCAACGACATCGAGTCGTTTCTGGACGCCGTGGACGTGGTCACCATCGCCTCGCCCGCAAGCTATCACGCCGACCAGGCCCTGGCCGCCATCGCCGCCGGCAAGCACGTCTATGTGGAAAAGCCGATCGCGGTCAGCGTGGCGGAGGCGGAACGGATGCGCACCGCCGCTGCGACGCGGGGCGTGGTGCTGGCCTGCGGACATCAGGAGCGGGTGGTGTTCCAGGCCATGGGCCTGCTGGACGCGCCCGAGCGGCCGTTGTTGCTGGAAGCGCTGCGCCACGGCCCGCCTTCCCCGCGCAGCCAGGACGTCTCGGCGGTGCTGGACCTGATGATCCACGACATCGACCTGGTGCTGGCCATCTCCCGCGCCGACCCGGTGACGGCGGAAGGCGAGGGGGCGCTGGGTCCCAACGGGGTATGGGATCAGGCTCGGGCTGAGGTCACTTTTGAGAGTGGCCTGACGGCGATCCTGGATGTCTCGCGCCTGGCGCCGGCGCGGCGGCGAACCATGCGGATCGTCTATCCGTCGGGGGAGGTGGAGGTGGATTTCATCGCTCGCACTTTCCGCAATACCACGGCGTTTGCGCTGAACGCGGACTTCGCCGACACGCCGGCGGGCCGCGACCCGCTGGGCGCCAGCGTGCGCGGCTTCCTGGCCGCCGTACGCGGTGAGACGGCCCGTCCCGTCGTCACGGCAGATGAGGCCATCGCCGCCTTGGATCTGGCGCTGGCGGTGGAACAGGCGTTGGAGAACGCGGCGTAAGGGCGGTAGTTTCCCGGCGACCTCTTTCGGAGAAACACGCCATGTCCAGCGCCCACGACTATGCCTTCCAGTCCATCGACGGCCAGCCGCTGCCGATGACCACATTCAAGGACAAGGTGGTGCTGGTGGTGAACACCGCCTCGAAGTGTGGGCTGACGCCGCAGTACGATGGGCTGGAGAAGCTCTATTCCACCTACAAGGACCAGGGGTTGGTGGTGCTGGGCGTGCCCTGCAACCAGTTCATGGGCCAGGAGCCCGGGACCGACGCCGAGATCCAGACC
>NZ_JANPJP010000092.1:0-13295 GCF_031425575.1 Phenylobacterium sp. | reverse complement strand
GGCAGGTCGCGGCCGCCCGGCAGCTTGGCGTCGGGGGCGCGGAGATAGAGTGGGCGGGGCGGGACCGGCCGGCGGACGGCGGCGATCTGGGCCACCGCCACAGGATCGGCGTGGTCGGCGGCGACCACCGTCGCGCCGGGCAGAGCGCCCGCCAGCAGGGGCGCGCCGGAGCCCACCAGGGTCACATCCCCTGCTCCGGCCAGCTCGGCCAGGCGCGCGGCGGCCGTGCCTGGCGGCAGGGCGTCGGGCGCGCTGACCGCCACGCCGTCGGCGAAGGCCTGGAGGTAGACCTGGTCACGCTTGGCGTCGAGCACGGCGAAGACGGTTCCCGACAGCGGCTGGGCCAGGGCCTCCAGCACGCCGACCCCAACGACGGGGATGGACAGCGCAGCGCCCAGGCCCTTGGCGAAGGCCAGCCCCACCCGCAGACCGGTGAAGGAGCCGGGGCCGACTGTGACGCCGACCCGGTCGAGCTGGTCGAAGGCGACGCCGGCCTGTGTCATCACCTGCGCCACGAGGGGGGCGAGGCGCTCCTGGTGGCCGCGGGCCATGGGCTCGACGCGGGAGGCCAGCACCCGCCCACCGTCGAGGACGGCGGCCGAGCAGGCGCCCAGGCAGGTGTCTATCGCCAGAAGGATCAGAGGGTCTGCTCGACCCGGGTCACTTCGGGCACATAGTGCTTGAGCATGTTCTCGACGCCGGCCTTCAGGGTCGCCGAGGAGGACGGGCAGCCCGAGCAGGCGCCGCGCATGTGCAGCCACACGACACCGGTGTCGGGCTCGAAGCGGTTGAACAGGATGTCCCCGCCGTCCTGGGCCACGGCCGGACGGATGCGGGTGTCCAGCAGGTCCTTGATCTCGGCCACCACCTGGGCGGTGTCGGCGTCGTAGACGGCGTCGTCGTCATGGCCGCTCTCACCGTCGGCGGCCGTGGTGAACAACGGCCGGCCTGAGGCGAAGTGATCCATGATGGCGGCCAGGACCGGCGCCTTCAGGTGGGGCCAGTCATGGTCCGGGTGCTTGCCAACGGTGACGAAGTCCAGGCCGAAGAAAACCCGGTCGACGCCGTCGATCTCGAAGAGGTCGGCGGCCAGGGGCGAGGCCTCGGCTTCCAGCGGGCTGCGGAAATCTCGCGAGCCTTCCGCCAGGACCGTCTGTCCGGGCAGGAACTTCAGGACCTCGGGATTGGGCGTCGGTTCGGTCTGGATAAACATGGGCTAGATGTGGCGCTAGAACAGGCAATGCGCAAGGTTTGGCGCACCACCGACGCTTGGAGCGCGACCCGTCGCCGCATGATAGCGGCAGGCTGCGATTGAACGGTGGCGGGAAAGGGTGTATCGCGCCCGCCGCACCACGGCATCGTGCCGACCAAGGGCGCCGCCTTTTCGGCCCCGGAGACTTTGGATGGCTGATCCGGCCAGCGGCGCCCTCGAGGCGGCGGAGGATTCGCGGCACGCCCCCCATAAGGACAGCTTCCGGGCCCTTGCGCTGGGGGCGATCGGCGTGGTGTTCGGCGATATCGGCACCAGCCCGCTCTACGCCATGCGCGAGGCGCTGCATCACACCAAGGACACGGTCTCCAACGAGCTCGCGGTGCTGGGGGTGGTGTCCCTGGTGACCTGGGCCCTGATCCTGATCGTCACCATCAAGTACGTCGTCTTCCTGATGCGCGCCGACAACAAGGGCGAGGGCGGCACCCTGGCCCTGATGGCCCTGGCGCAGCGTTCCCTGGGGCGGCGTTCGACGGCGGTGTTCTTCCTGGGCGCCGTGGGGGCCGCGCTGTTCTACGGCGACGGCATCATCACCCCGGCCGTCTCGGTGCTCTCGGCCATCGAGGGCCTAAAGGACGCGCCGGGCATCGGCCACCGGATGGGCCCGTTCGTGGTGCCGATCTCGGCGGCCATCCTGGTGGCCCTGTTCATGGTCCAGGCCAAGGGCACCACCAGCATCGCCCGGTTCTTCGGGCCCATCACCGCCGTGTGGTTCCTGGTCCTGGCGGGGCTGGGCGTCTACCACATCGCCGACGACATCTCGGTCCTCCGCGCCCTCCTGCCCCATTACGGGGTGATCTTCCTCTGGGACAACGGCCTGCTGGGCTTCATCATCCTGGGCAGCGTCTTCCTGGCGGTGACCGGGGCCGAGGCCCTCTACGCCGACATGGGCCATTTCGGAAAGAAGCCGATCCAGGCGGCCTGGCTGATCCTGGTCCTGCCGTCCCTGCTGTTGAACTATCTGGGCCAGGGCGCCCTGGTGCTGTCCAATCCGGCGGCCCGCTCCAACCCCTTCTTCGAGATGATCCCGGAGGTCATCTATTGGCCGGTGCTGCTGCTGGCGACGGCCGCCACGGTCATCGCCTCTCAGGCCGTGATCACCGGCGCCTTCTCCATGACCCAGCAGGCGGTTCAGCTGGGCCTCTTCCCCCGCATCGACATCCGCCGCACCAGCGAGACCCAGGCCGGCCAGATCTATGTGCCTCAGGTCAACACCATCCTGATGATCGGGGTGCTGGTGCTGCTGTTCACCTTCCGCAGCTCCTCCAACCTGGCGGCCGCCTACGGTATCGCGGTCACCGGATCGATGTTCATCGACACCCTGCTGTTCTTCGTGATCATCAAGCACATGTGGAAGCGGCCGACCTGGCAGGCCTGGCTCGCGGCGCTTGGCTTCGGCGCCCTGGACGTGACCTTCATCTCCTCCAACCTGCTGAAGATCCCGGAGGGCGCCTGGCTGCCCCTGGTGTTGGGGCTCGTCCTGGTGGTGATCATGTGGACCTGGACCCGCGGCGCCCAGATCCTCACCGACAAGACTCGACGCGATTCCGTGCCCCTGCTGGAGCTCTCGGAAATCCTCAAGGCGCGGGCACCGCACCGGGCGCACGGCACGGCGATCTTCCTCACCTCGGACCCCGAAATGGCGCCCGTGGCGCTGATGCATAACCTCAAGCACAACAAGGTCCTGCACGAGAAGAACATCATCCTGACCGTCCACACCGCCGAGACTCCGCGGGTGAAGGAGGACAACCGGGTGACGATCGAGCCGATCAACGACGACTTCAAGAAGGTGATCATCAACTACGGCTTCATGGAGAGCCCGAACCTGCCCAAGGCGCTCGGCCTCTGCCGCAAGCTGGGCCTGAAGTTCGACATCATGGCCACCAGCTTCTTCCTCGGCCGCCGCTCGGTGGTGGCCTCGGCGCAGTCGGGCATGCCGCTTTGGCAGGACAAGCTGTTCATCTTTCTGATGCGCAACGCGGCCAACCCCACCGACTTCTACAAGATCCCGCCCGGTCGTGTGGTCGAGCTCGGAACCCAGGTGACCGTCTGATGCTGCTGGCTCTTCTGGGCGACGCCCTTTGGATCATCTCGCTTTCGATCATGGCCTCCACGACCCGGGCGGCCTGGGGCCGGATCGATCCCGAGACCAAGGTGCCGCTGCAGTTCGCGCTCAGCGGAAAGCCGACCTTCCGGGTCAGGCGCAACCTGGCCCTACTGGCCATCCCGACCGCGGCCTTCTTCCTGGGCCTGGCCCTGGTGGCGTTCAACCGCAACGCCGCGGCCAGCCTGGAACATTCGGTGATCCTGTTCGGCGTGCGGGCCACCGCCGCGGCCCTGATCGCCGTCGGCCACCTGCGCTGGCTGAAGGCCGCCCTGGACCAGTTGCAGAGCGAAGGCGCGCTCAAGTCTTGATACGCCGGGCCTTTGGCCCCTATACGCCCGCGACGTCCACCTTCCGCTCGAAAGTCCGCACCCCCATGTCCAAGCCCGCGATCAAGAAAGTCGTCCTGGCCTATTCCGGCGGGCTCGACACCTCGATCATCCTGAAGTGGCTGCAAACCGAGTATGGGGCGGAGGTCATCACCTTCACCGCTGACCTGGGTCAGGGCGAAGAGCTGGAACCCGCCCGCGCCAAGGCCCTGGCCGCCGGGGTGAAGCCCGAGAACATCTTCATCGAGGATGTGCGCGAGGAATTCGTCCGCGATTTCGTCTTCCCGATGTTCCGCGCCAACACGGTCTATGAGGGCCAGTACCTGCTCGGCACCTCCATCGCCCGGCCCTTGATCGCCAAGCGCCAGATCGAGATCGCCCGCAAGATGGGCGCCGACGCCGTCAGCCACGGCTCCACCGGCAAGGGCAACGATCAGGTCCGTTATGAGGTGGCCTACTACGCCCTGGAACCGGACATCCACGTGATCGCGCCCTGGCGGGAGTGGGACTTCAAGAGCCGCGAGGCCCTGCTGGACTTCGCCGAGAAGCACCAGATCCAGATCGCCAAGGACAAGCGCGGCGAGGCCCCCTTCAGCGTCGACGCCAACCTCCTGCACTCATCCTCCGAGGGCAAGGTCCTGGAAGACCCGGCGATCGAGGCGCCCGAGTTCGTCTATATGCGGACCATCGCCCCGGAGGACGCGCCGGATAAGGCCACCGTCTTCACCATGGACTTCGAGAAGGGCGATCCGATCGCCATCGACGGCGTGGCGATGAGCCCGGCCACCCTGCTCACCAAGCTGAACGAGCTGGGCTACGCCAACGGTGTCGGCCGGCTGGACCTGGTGGAGAACCGCTATGTTGGCATGAAGTCGCGCGGGGTCTACGAGACGCCGGGCGGGACCATCCTGCTGGCCGCCCACCGGGGCATCGAGTCCATCACCCTGGATCGCGGCTCCATGCACCTGAAGGACGAGCTGATGCCGCGCTACGCGGAGCTCATCTACAACGGCTTCTGGTTCACCCCGGAGCGCGAGATGCTGCAGGCCGCCATCGACCACAGCCAGGCCATGGTCTGCGGCCAGGTCACGGTGAAGCTCTACAAGGGCAACGTCACCATCATCGGCCGCACCAGCCCCTACTCCCTCTACGATCAGGACCTGGTCACCTTCGAGGAGGGCAAGGTCGCCTACGACCACAACGACGCCTCGGGCTTCATCAAGCTGAACGCCCTGCGCCTGCGCGTGGCCGCCAAGCGGGACAAGCGCGTCAAGGGCTGAGAACGGCCCCTTTGGCAGACAGCAAAACGCCCGCCTCCGGATCTGGATGCGGGCGTTTCGGTTTGGGAAGAGCTTAAGGCGCCGGGCGCAGAACCCGGGGACCGATATTGTCCATCACGGCGCGGGCGTCGAAGGCTCGGGTGTCGCCCTCCGGCTTGGCGCCGCGGCGCATGACGATCTCGGCGCTGGCCTCGAACCTCTCCACCGTGCGGACATCCATGCGGTCGCCGAAGAAGGGGTCGCCGAAGAAGGGGTCCCACGAGCGCCAGCCGTAGCCGCCGCCGTAGTAGCGCCAGGACGGGCGCCAGTAGTTGTACCCGGGGCCATACCAGGGCCGGTAAAAGGGATCGGGCTCGATATAGGTCCGCGCGTTGCGGTCGGTCTGGCGATCCACCACCGAGAACCAGTCATAGCCCTGAGCCACGGTCAGCTCCGCGGCGCGGTAGAGCAGGTAACCCTCCACCGTCTCGCGCGAGGTCATGCTGTTGCCGGCGAAGTTGACCCGGAAGCGGTCGGCGTCGAGCCGGACTTCCGAGAAGCCGCCCGAGGTGGCCTGACCGCGGATATTGGGCTGGTAGGGGGTCGCGGTGGCGCAGGCCCCAAGGGTGGCCGCGAGCACGGCGCTGGCGGCGAGGGCGGCGAATCGGCGGGTCATGAGGGTGCGCCTAAGTTGAAGGTCGGAAGATACCAACCGAACACATGGGCGTAATTTTGGTTGCCGCCAAGCATTTGATGTCAAAGTCGAAATGACAAAAGTCGGGGCGCGCCCGCCTTGAAATCGGGCGCGCCCCAGGTTTGTCCTCGGGGGAGGAAGCCCGCCCGGCGCTGGGGAGCGCCGGGACAGGATCTCGTCAGGCCGGAGCCTTAGAAAGGCTCCTACTCAATGTGGGAGCGCGTCGGGCGGGTTAACCGGTTTCCACTTAACCCTGACGCGCTCCAGGATCAGAATTCCTCCCAATCCTGGCTCTTTGGCTGGGCCGCGCCGCCGCCGCCGAAGTTGGCGCGGATCTTCTCGGCCATGCGGCGCGGCGGGGAGGCCGCGGGGCGCGAGGTTGGTCCGGCCGCCTGGGGGCGCGAGGCCCGGGGCGGGGCGGTGTCGGCGCCGGTGCGGAAATCACCCATTAGACGGCGCAGTTCGACGGCCTCGCCGTTCAGGGCGTGGGCCGCGGCGGTCGACTGCTCCACCATGGCGGCGTTCTGCTGGGTCACCTGGTCCATCTTGTTGACGGCGGCGTTGACCTCGTTGAGGCCGACAGCCTGTTCCTTGGCCGAAGCCGCGATCTCGCCCACCAGACCGTCGATCTCGTCGACCTGGGCCACCAGCATCTCCAGGGCCTGGCCGGTCTTTCCCACCAGTTTCACGCCCGACCCGACCTGGCTCGATGAGGCGCTGATCAGGGCCTTGATCTCCTTGGCCGCTTCGGCCGAGCGCTGGGCCAGGGCCCGGACCTCGGAGGCGACCACCGCGAAGCCCTTGCCGGCTTCCCCGGCGCGAGCGGCTTCAACGCCCGCGTTCAGGGCCAGCAGATTGGTCTGGAAGGCGATCTCGTCGATCACCCCGATGATCTGGCTGATCTGGGTGGAGGACTTCTCGATTTCGCCCATGGCCAGGACAGCCTGGCGGACGATGTCGCCCCCGTCGGCCGCGCCGGTCTTGGCGGTCTGCACCACGGCGCGGGCATGCCCGGCCCCCTCGGCGGACTTCTTCACCGTGGCGGTGATCTCATCCAGGGCGGCGGCGGTCTCTTCCAGGCTGGCGGCCTGCTGTTCGGTGCGGCGCGACAGGTCGTCGGACGCCCCGGCGATCTCCTCGGCGCTGGAACCGATCTGCGAGCTGGTGGCGACGATGACCTGCATCGCCTCCCGCAGCTTGCCAACCGCGCCGTTGAAATCGGCGCGCAGGGCTTCGTATTCTTCGGGGAAGGCCTGGTCGATGGCGTGGGTCAGGTCGCCCTGGGACAGGCGCGACAGGCCGTTGGCCAAGGTGCTGACCACGGCCGCCTGTTCGGCCTGGGCCTCGGCCCGTTCCTTCTCGACCTGCGCCCGGGTGGCTTCTTCCCGGGCGGCGGCGGCCTCCTGCTCCTCGCGCATGGCGGTGAGGCGCAACTGGTTGTCCCGGAAGACCCCCAGGGAGCCGACGATGGCTCCCAGCTCGTCGCCGCGGGCGATTTTGTCGAGATCCTGCTGATTGTCCCCGGCGGCCAGCTTCTCGGTGGCGCCGGCGATGCCCTGGATGGCGCGCTTGACCCCCAGGATGGTGGCGATGGAGATCCCCGCCACCGCCATCAGGGTGATGAGCGCGCCGCCCATGGCGATCTTGCCGGTGAGGGCGGCTTCCTCGGCGCTGGCCTTGGCGTGGGCCTTGGCCTCGGCCTGGACCAGGGCGGTGGCGCCGTCCAGGGTCTCGGTCATCCGGTTGTACTGGACCTCGAAGGGTTCGACGAAGGCCGCGGCGGTGGCGAAGTCGATTCCAAGCATGGAGCCCACGACCTCGATGCCTCCCCGGTAGTCTGTGAGGTCCTTGATCAGGGCGTCGAAGCGCTTGCGCTCAGCGGGCGGCAGCTTGCCCTTGATCTTGGTCAGCTCGGCCTTGATGGAATCGACGTCGGCCACCAGCTTCTGCAGCTGGGCCGTGGAGTCCATGCCCGGCGTCGCGGCCGTGTGCGTCATTAGCAGATAGAGGTCGCCATGCACCGCGGTGATCCGCTTGGCGATCCGGGCCAGGTCCAGGCTGACCGCCATGTCCTCAGCGACGATTCGGTCAATGGCCTTGGACTGCTGCTGCTGGCTCCAGACAGCCCCGCCGGCCACCAGGGCCAGCATGAGCACGGCGAAGGTTGGAGCGAACGCCATCTTCACAACGAGTGAGAGGTCGGCGAGGCGGAAGGTCTTCATCTCAAATCTCCGAAGGAAAGCGTGACCCCGCCGCGGCGCGGCGGGGTCGGCCTAGCTCACCAGGTTTTGCTGAGGGTGAATTGCACCCGGCGCTCAGCCTGCAGGCCGCTGGGACCCTTGGCTTGCGACTCGCGGGCGTGGAGCAGGTTGACCCCGTCCACACCCACCACGATGCCGTTCTGCAGCTTGTAGGACACGCGGCCGGCCAGGGTGGTGTAGGCCGGGACGGGTTCCAGCAGGTTGCCGTTGTAGGACGAGAACTTGCTGACCTGATGGACGTAGCCGTCCACCGCCCACTGCTCGTTGGCCCAGCCGAGCGCCAGGTTGCTGCGGTACTTCGGGGTGGTGGCGTCGAAGTTCACCTTGCGCAGAGTCAGGGCCGCGGTGGTGAGCGTCGGTGTGTCCTCGACCTTGGTGTAGGTGGTGTCGGCGCTCCAGTGGAACCCGGCCCCGATCTTGCCCGAGGCGGCGAGCTCGAAGCCCATCATCTCGGAGTCGCCCGTGTTCTTGTAGACGTAGGTGTTCCAGGTGGTGGCGGTCGACGGGAAGTCGATGGCGGCGGTGCTGAACTGGCCTTTCACGCTCTCGGTCTTCTGGGCGAAGGCCTTGACGCTGGCCCGGGCGCGCAGCGAGGGCAGATCCCGGTCATAGGTCAGCTGGTAGTTGGTGACGATCGCCGGGTCCAGGCTGGGATTGCCGGTGATCAGGGCGCCGGTGGGCGCCGGCGTGGCCGGCGGGATCAGCAGGCCCCCCAGTTCCAGCAGGGTGGGGGCCTGGACGCCGCGGGCGTAGGTGGCGCGCAGGGTGTCCTTGTCCGAGGCCTTGAAGACCGCGCCGAGATTGACGCTGGCTTCATTGATGTCGCGGTCCCAGAGCGCGTTGTTGGTCTGGGGCGCGCCGACCGGGAAGGGCCCGGTGCGCTTGAGGGTCAGGCTGTCCATGCGGCCGGCGGCGGTGAGGGAGAGCTTGGGGGTGACGGCCCAGTTCCACATGACCGACGGGGCCACGACCTTGTAGCTGATCTTGGCGCCCGAATAGGAGGCGGTGTTGAGCTGGTTGTCCCGATACTCCAGGCCCAGGCGCACGGTGTGGGCCGCGCCGACCTTGAACAGGTCCTCCACGCTGAACACCGTGATGCCGTTCAGGTAGCGGCGGCCCGGGGTCAGGGCGTCCAGATCGTTGTGATAGCCCTGGACCTGGATCAGGCCGAGCTTGGTGTCGGAGGTGACCGTGGCCTTCAGGGAGTTGGTCTTGATGCGGTGGGCGGCGTAGGCGAAGGTCGAGATGACCTGCGAGGCTTGGCCGTTCGAATAGGAACCTTCGACCCGCAGCTGGGTGTTGGCGCCGAGTTCGGCGACCGCGTCGATATTGGCGTGCAGGGTCGAGGGGTTGTGGATCTGGGCCGCCGTGACGTTGGGGCTATTGTCCTTCCACTCGTTCTGATGCTGGCCGCCGGCCGAGAGCCGGACCGAGACCTTGTCGCCCAGATGCATGGTCTTCACCACCGAGACGAAGTTGCTCTCGCCGGTGCCCGTGCGCAGATCGACGGCGTTGGTGTCGTCGAACCTTGGGTTGAAGGTGATGATGTTCACAACGCCCGACACGGCGTTGAAGCCGAAGATAGCGCTGTTGGGTCCACGCACCACTTCGATCTGGCGGATTTCGCTCAGTGAGATGGGCAGGGCGGTCCAGTCGGTGTAGCCGAAGTGATCAAGATAGACCTGGCGGCCGTTGATCAGCACCAGCAGGCGCGGCGAGCGGGCCTGATTGTAGCCTCGGATGCCCACGTCGGACTGGCCGGCGGCGAAATTCAGCACATCCACGCCGGCGACGCGCGACAGGATGGTGGGAAGGTCTGTTGCGCCCGAGCGCTTAATGTCGCTCGAGGAAATGATGGTCATGTCCACCGGCACCTCGGTGGAGCGCTGCGGCGAACCGGTGGCCGAGGTGGTGACGGGCTCATTGAACAGCTGCTCCAGGGAGCCGTAGTCGATGGACTGCGCCTGGGCCGCGGTGGCCGCCAGGGTGAGACCGGCGGCGGCGCCGGCGAGGAGGAATTGCTTTTTCATGGGGTGTCTTTCCGAGCCGTTCAGGCTCAGATCTCCTTGATCATCATGCGGAAGGCGGCCTTGAAGGTCGCGCCCACGGCGGCGGCGGCCGCGCGGTTGACGGTGATGTCGACCTTCGGGTCGGTGGCGACGCCCATGACGCAGGCGCCGGACTTCACGCAGGCCGGGTCGGATCCGACGGTGACCAGCTTCTTGCCCTTGGCCGCCGCGCCCACCGCGCCGTAGTTGACGCCTTCGGTGATGTAGAGGGCCGCGACGCCGCTGACCCCGCCGACGGCGGAGGCTTCGACCGGCTTGCCGATCAGGGTGACCGCGCCGGCCGCGTAGCCGGAGCCGAGCGCCGCGATGATCGCGTTCTTCTCGGCGACCGACCCCGGCTTGGAGGGGTCGAACACGACCCCCAGGACGGCCCGGCCCGTGGGGCCGTTCTCCAGGAAGGTCAGGGCCCGGCCGGCGACGGCCAGGTCCTTGGCCGGATCGGCGTGGCCGATCACCGGCGTCGCCAGGACAAGGGCCATGGCCCCCATCGCCAGCAGTTTGTTGTGGTGTTCCGACATGTCATCCCCTCGCCCAGATGCGGGCTTTAACGAGCGGAGGTTTGGACGGGGCATTGGTAAATAGAAGTTAATCGAGATTGCCGGTCAGAAGCGATACAGCCCCTAGACTATTGTATTTGAACGTAGATATCGGCCTAACCGATGTATTGAGTAAGTTAACAGAGTTGGCAATACCGAAGCATTGGCGGCCGCATTAGCCACAAACGAGTGGATAAACTGCATGTCTAGTCGCCGAGTTAATAGTTTGAGCGAGGACCGAAAGCTGTTTCGGCTTGATTTAGCCTTGGCCCTACCGCGGTAGGGCCAGCGCCCGCGACTGACGGCCGAGCTTAACCTTACTGGCTTGGAACCTATTGTCGCACCCGCCGCGGTGGCGCTTTGTCGCACCCCCTAAGGTGCTGATTTCCCTGAATTATACTCGATCCAGGTATAGGCGCGGCGGAAGGGTGGAGGGCTTTGCGGCAGCGAGTTCCCGCCCGACCCTAGTGGCGCAGCGCCATCAGGGTGGCGGCGCTGATCAGAAGCAGGCCGACGACGACTTGGAATCCTCGCCGGAACCGGGGCTCTGTCATCCGGCGGGCCAGGGCCGCACCGCCCAGGCCATAGGCGCTCATTGCAATCACGTCGAAAACGATGGTGCCGCAGGCGAAGCTCGCCAGTTGCAAGGGGAGGGGGCGGTCCGGATCCAGGAAGGGCGGCAGGACGGCGGTGAAGAACAGGATCGCCTTGGGATTTGAGATCTGCACCGTGAAGCCGTCGCGCCAGGCGTGAGCGCCGGGCTGGATGGAGGCGGGTTTGAGTTCGCCCATGGTCTCGATGCGCGCGGCCAGCAGGCTTTTGAGCCCCAGCCAGGCCACATAGGCGGCTCCGGCGTAGGCGATCAGGTGGAAGACCTGGGGAAAGGCCAGGACGGCGGCGCCGAGCCCCAGGGCCGCTACGCCGAACCAGACCAGGGTCGCGCTGTTCATGCCGGCGACGGCGATCAGGGCGGCCCGCTTGCCGCGCTCGGCCCCGATGGCGATGGCGAAGACGTTGGCGGGACCGGGGGTGGCGGCCATCACCGCCATGACGCCCAGGAAGGTCACGTAGCGGGCGGGGTCGACCGGGAGCATCATGGGCCTAGAGCGCTATGGGCGAGAAAAGCTGCGGTAGCCCCGAGGTAATCCCCATTGCGCCACTGGGAAAGGTCCGCGACACGGAAATCGGAAGTGAGGACTCATGGGCTCTGAATTCTGGCTGTTCGTGGCCGTGGGCTTCGCCGCCCAGCTGGTCGATGGGGCGTTGGGCATGGCCTATGGGGTGATCTGCTCCACGGTCCTGCTGGCCTTGGGGGTGACCCCGGCCAACGCCTCGGCCAGCGTGCATGCCGCCAAGGTGTTCACCGGCGCGGCCTCGGCGATCAGCCATATCTACCACCGCAATGTCGGCTGGCGGCTGCTGCTGTTGCTGGCCCTGGGCGGGGTGCTGGGCGGGATCGGCGGGACCTACCTGCTGACCTCCATCGATGGCGCGGTGATCAAGCCCTATGTGGTGGCGTGGCTGGGCCTCATGGGCCTGGTGATCCTCTATCGCGCCTGGCGCCAGGCGCGGCCCAAGCTGTTCTCCTGGCGGCTGCCGTTCCCACTCGGCCTGACCGGCGGCTTCTTCGACGCCGTGGGCGGCGGCGGCTGGGGCCCGGTGGTGACCTCGACCCTGCTGGGAAGCGGCGCCGACCCGCGCCAGGCGATCGGCACCACCAACACCGCCGAGTTCTTCATGTCGGTGGCGGTCTCGGCGGCCTTCGTCACCGCCCTGATCACCGGACACTGGGAGACCACCGGCCTTACCGATCATCTCTGGTCGGTGGTGGGGCTGATCGCCGGCGGGGTGGTGGCCGCGCCGGTGGCCGGCTGGGCCACCAAGGCGTTGCCGCACCGCGCCCTGACCTGGCTGGTGGGCGCCCTGGTGACCGGCCTCGCCGCCTGGCAGGCCTGGATGCTGTTCGCCTAGACCGTCGCGGTCTGGACCATGGCCCAGATCACGCGGCCCAGGGCCCCGAACAGCAGGATGGCGGCCGCCAGCATCTGGATGACGAAACCGGCCTCCCGCTTGCCGGGGTCGGCCACATAGCCCAGGGCATAGATGATGCGCCCGACGATCCACACCACCCCCAGGGCCGCGGCGACCCGGTCGTCCCAATAGATCGCGAACAGCCACAGGCCCGCCAGGAAGATCGGCAGCCACTCCAGGGTGTTGTAGTGGACCCGGATATTGCGCTCCAGGTGGGGGTCGCCGTGCATGGCCGGCGCAGCGATGCCGGAAACTTTACGCGCGCCCCCCACCCGCAGGCCCATCCAGACATAGACGAGCAGGGCCACAATGGTGACGATGGCGACTTCGTAGTGCGGTTGCATGAATTCCCCCATTTCCCTCCGGCGCGTCGGCGGCCGGTTGCGGCCAGGGTGGCACGCGTCGAGGCCTGCGGGAACCTTCCCCCCGTCTCGTGGCGTTTCAGTCCGTCGACGGAAACGTCTGGAGGTTCCGATGCAGGTCGAATCCGCGGCTATCAGCGACATTCGCTACGACCAGGACCGCGCCAAGCTGTTCGTGCGGTTCAACGACGGCGACGAGTACGTCTATGTGGGCGTTCCGGGCGAGGTGCATCGCAGCTTCGTCGACGCCGACTCCAAGGGCCAGTTCTTCGCGTATGAGATCCGCGACCAGTACCCCTACAACAAGCTTGAAACCTGAATCAGAAACACCCGCGTCCTTTCGGAAGCGGGCGTCAGATGGTCTCGAGGCTGTGAGGCTT
>NZ_JANPJP010000091.1:0-7326 GCF_031425575.1 Phenylobacterium sp. | reverse complement strand
TGGTTTTCTTCGGGATACAAAACCTTACTTGTAATTTGGTCCAAGGAGCCCCCCGCCCCCGCGGCGCGCGGCGCAGCGACCCGCTGAGCCGCCCGGGACGACGCCAAAGCTTGAAGGCCTGGGTCTGGCGCTGCCCACCGTGGGCCTGCTGTTTGCCGGGCAAGTCCTGTACGGAGCGATGTTCCCGAAGACGGCCCTCACCCTGGCCATCGGGGGCGGCTTGATCCTGGCGGCCTGCCTGCTGCACAGCGGCCTTCGCGCCGACCTCGCCCGGCTGCGCGGGTTGGAGTGGCCCGGCGCCCTCTTCGTCCTGACCCTGCTGGTCGCGCTCTGGTCGCTCACGCCGTACGTTCCTGGGGGGCCGTCGCCAGTATGGGCCTATGTCGGCGAGGCGCATGGCGCGGCCACGGTCGACAAGTCGGCTACCCTGCTGGAAATCATCAAGCTCATGGGGCTGGGTTGCCTCTTCCTGGTCGGCGCCGTCACCGCCGCCAGCGACGCGCGTGCGCGCACCGCCATCCAGCTCATCGTGGGCGTGGGGGCGGCCTTCGGTCTTTGGATGTTCCTCGTCCACGTCACCGGCAACGCCAACCACGGCGGACCGCGGATGGAGGCGCGTTTCCTGGCGGCGAACACCGCGGGGACATTCTTCGCCATGCTGTCGGTCCTGGCGCTGGCGCCGATCGTTTCGGAGCTTCGGTTGACCAGACGCCAAGAACGCTTCTTTCAACTGGCCCTCTACGGTTCTGCAGGGCTGATCTTCCTGGTCTGCCTGCTGATGACCGGGTCGCGGGGCGGATTCCTGGCGGCCTGCGCGGGCTTCGTCGCCTTCGCCCTGCTGCAAGTCTTCGCCGGCGACCTGCGCCTGACCCGGGCCACCCTGGCGGTGGGCGCCGGCGTCATTCTTCTGGGTGTGGTCCTGGCGTTCAGCGGCGATCTGTTGATCACCCGCCTGATGGTGGGCGGGCTGCAGGACGCCGCACGCACCAACGTCTTCGCGGTCCATCTCCAGGCCTTCGAAGCCGCGCCCTGGATGGGCTATGGTTTGGGATCCTTCGAGCCGGTCAACCGCAGCGTGATGGACGCCCTGAACTTCAAGGACCTGTGGTCCATCCGAGCGGTCCACAGCGTCTATCTGGGCTGGCTGGAGGAGGCCGGGATTCTGGGCGCCCTGCCAATGTTCGCCTGCATAGGGCTTTTGCTGGTCTCTACAGTCCGTCAAGCGGCGCGCCGGACACGAATGCTCAGCCACGTTTTCGCCTTGATCGCTGTCAGCGTGGTTGTTATGGTGCACGGACTGAGTGACTTCGCCCTGCAAACCTACGCTGTAGCCGCCTTATGGAGCTACCTCTTGGGCGTGGCCTTCCGGCTTTCGCAGGGGAGCCGGGCATGACGCGCCAGATCACCCCTCCCCTCGTGGCCAGCGGCCTGTTGGCCGTCCTAACCCTTCTGTTAGCGGGCCTTGGACTGGCCTCCCTCAACGCCACCGCCGGAAAGGTTAATCCCCTCCCCATCACCTTCAACTGGACGGAGGATGAGCGGGCGCGAGGTATCCTTGAGGCCTCGCTCGCTCCGGTGGCGCTCGCTGACGCTGAAGCAAGTGTGCGGCGCGCCCTGGGCCAGTCCCCCTACAACAACGTCGCCCGGATGCGGCTGGTCTATATTCTCTCATTGCGAACCCAGGGTTTCCCGCCGGAGGCTCTGAAGCTGTTTCAACAGTCCTACGATCTCGCGCCCTACGATCCGGCCGTGGCGGAATGGCGGACCACCTTCGCCTTGAATCACTGGGGGGCTTTGCCAAGCTCGACCCAGGCCGCCGTCCGTGACGAGGTGCGGGCCTACAGGTCGGTTAATCGACCCTCGATCGACATGCGGCGCGCACTTCGGGGGGTCACCGCCCCTGAAGGCAGGCTGGTCGCCACCTTATGGCTGCTGCGATTTTACGGATCAGCGTCATAAGATCGATATCGATTGCGTATCTACTGTGCAAATTCGGAACCCTACTACCGCGTTAAGGGAATCGACTTGAGCCAGATTGTGGCTTATGTGCCTACCAGACATGGTAGAGCTCTGGGCTCAACGCGAATGGAAACTAGGACATGGACACCAAGATGAACCTCAAGTCGTCGGCTGTGAGCGCCGTCTTCCGTGCTGTCGCCGTGGTTTCGATCATTGGCGCGTCCACCTTTGCGGCCAGCATGGCGGTCGCCGCCCTGACGCCGGCGCAGCAGACGGCGGCTGACACCCTGGCCCAGACCTTGGCCACGGCGATCGCCAACGCGTCGGCGGGCCCCGGCGATCGGCAGGCGGAAGTTGAGAACGCGATCATCGCGGCTCTGGCCGGTCAGGATCCGATGGTCGCGAACGCGGCCCTGGCCGCCGCCGCGAAGTCCTCGACCGTCACGGCGGTCTTGGTGATCCCAGGCGTTCAAGACGCCATCTTCGCCCAGAAGACCACGGTCCTGGCGGCCGCCATCGTCGAGGCCGCCAACACTGCCGGTAGCGATCCGGCCGCTATTCAGGCCGCGGTCTCCGACGTCGTGGCCACGGCGAGCGTCAGCCCGACGATCGCCGCCGCCGCCTTCCAGATCGCCGAGAACTCCGGCCAGCTCAATTCGTCAACGACGACCACCGTAGCCAACCTCGGCGACGCGGTTGAGACCCTGGTCGACAACAATCAGACAGGCACCATTCAGGTCGCGCAGCCGAGCGCCACGGAGTCCACGGTTCCGTTCTACGTCGGCTAATACTTGTAAAACGCGCCGGGCTAGGGTTCGGAGCAGATCAATGACGAGAGGGCGGTGAGGCGTGAAGCGCCTCCCGACCCTTGGATGATGGGGGTTTTTCGGTGACTTCAGACAGACGCATTCTATTGGCGGGCGCCGCCCTCCTCATGGCGGGTGCCGCCTCTCAGGCCTTCGCGCAATCGACCGTGAAGCAGGCTGGTGGCGGAGCGGTGAACTTCGCACGCGATCGCAACATCGCCGTCACGGAACGCAATCACCAAGGCTACGAAGCACGCGGCCTTCCCATGGGCGGCTTCACGGCCTTCCCCAAGGTCTCGTTGACCGGCGAGGTCAACGACAACATCTACGCTCAGAAGACGAAAGAGACCAACGATGTCGTCTGGCGGGTGCGCCCGGAAGTCATCGTGGCGTCAGACTGGAGTCGGCATTCGCTGCAGTTGTACGCCAATGCGACGATCAATCGCTTCCAGGATAACTCCAGCGAGAACACCACAGACTATAACGGTGGGGCCAACGTCCGGCTTGATGCGTCTCGCAACGCCCATCTCGATTTCGGCGGCAGCGCATCGCGTAGCACGGAACCGCGCACCTCGCCGAACGCCCCCACGGCGGCGTTGGAGCCGACGCGCTCCGACACCACTACCTTCTATGTAGGTGGCACCAACGCCTTCAATCGCCTTCGCCTCTCCACCCGCTTCGACTACGCGAAGAATGACTATGATGACAGCGTACGTCCTGGCGTGGCGCCCGCCAACATCATCGATCAGGACTTCCGCGACCGAACCAATACCTCGATCATGGGTAGGGCCGACTATGCCGTCAGCCCCGACACGGCCTTGTTCCTGGAAGTGATCGGCAACAAACGCGATTATCGGATCGACAGGCCCGCGGTCGCGTTGACCCGCGATTCCGAGGGTGTTCAGGCCCTGGTCGGCGCCAACTTCGAACTTGGCGCGCTGACCCGTGGCGAGGTGGGCGTCGGCTACCTGCGCCAGTCATACGACGATGCGACCATTGATGACGTGACGGGCTTCGGCGCGCGCGCCCAGGTGGAGTGGTTCCCCAGCCAGCTGACCACCGTGACCTTCGCCGGCAGCCGCACCGTGGAGGACAGCGTTCTGGCGACGACGCCCGCCTATGTCTCCAACAACATCTCGGCGAAGGTCGATCACGAAGTCCGGCGCAATATCCTGCTCGCGGGTCAGATCGGATACGGCAAGGACGACTACGAGAAGATAGATCGGGGTGACAAGCGCCTGAGCGCCGGCGTCAATGCGACCTATCTCCTGAACCACAACGCCGGCCTGAATTTTGGCTACAGCTACACCGAGCAGACTTCGGAAGGCCTGGCCAAAGGTCCGGATTTCAAGGTCAACAAGCTGAGCGCCACCCTAACTCTGCAGTTCTGATCTCGGTCGCGCCGCCCTGGGGCGGGGTTGGCGCGATCCTTGAAAGGCCGCCGACAAGCGGACCCAATATGGGCCAGACGTTCGCAAGACGCCTGGCCCTAACTGTTAAGGCGTGAGTTGCATGAACCTGCATAGCCCCTCCCACACCGGCACAGACGGCGATCTTCCTGACCGGGGAGGTGCGCCTTCGACCTGGCTGCCAGCCGTCGCCGAAGGGCTTGATATTCGTCGGATCTTCGTGACTTTCCGCCGACGGATCCGCCTGTTCGCCGCCGTGGCTTTGGCCGTGCTTCTGGCGGTCATCCTGGTGACGTTGCAGGCAACCCCGAAATACACCGCAACGGCGAATGTGATGCTGGACACCCGCCAAGAGCGGGTCAGCAATGTTGAGGAAGTCCTGTCTGGACTGCCCGCCGACTCCAGCGCCGTCGATACTGAGGTCGAAATCCTCAAATCCCGGCAGCTAGCTGAGCGGGTGGTCAAGGGTCTCAAGCTGGAAGAGGACCCGGAGTTCAACAGCTCCCTTCGCAAGCCGACCGGGGTGAAGGCGTTGCTGGGTGGAGCGGGTTCAATATTTGGCGCCAAGGCTCCCGAAGCGGTGACTCTGCGCGGTGAGGCGGCGCAAAAGCACCATGAGCGCATCGTCGATGCCGTTCTGGGGGGGCTATCGGTCAAGCGCTCCGGCCTGACCTACGTCATCAACGTCAACTACGAATCCAGCAGCGCGGCCAAGGCTGCGAAAATCGCCAACAAATTCGCCGAGCTCTACCTGCTTGAGCAAATGGAAGCGAAGTTCGACGCCACCCAGCAGGCGACGACCTGGCTCAACAGCCGGCTCGCAGAACTGCGCGGACAGGTGCAGGCTGATGAGGCCGCGGTTCAGCAGTACAAGATCGCCAACAACCTGCTGAGCGCCTCCGGCACCAATCTGACTGAACAAGAGATCTCCAACTACAATCTCACCCTCTCCCAGGCCCAGGCTCAGGTAGCCGAGGATCAGGCGCGTCTGTCGACCGCGCGCTCCCAGCTTTCCAGGGGCTCGTCTGGCGATGACGTCGGCGAAGCTCTGAGCTCCCCTGTGGTCCAGCAATTGCGCCAGCAGCGCGCGTCGGTCAGCGCGCAGGTGGCAGACCTGCAGGGCCGCTATGGCGAGCGTCACCCCGAGATGCTCAAGGCCAAGCGCCAGTTGTCGGACATCGACGCCCAGATCCAGCAGGAGATCCAGCGGATCATCTCCAACCTTCAGGCCAAGGCCCAGGTTTCGTCCCAGCGCGCCGCCGCCGTCTCTGGCAGCCTCGGCGGCGCCAGGGGCACGCTCGCCGCCAATAGCCGGGCCATGGTGCGGCTCAATGAACTGCAGCGGAACGCCGACGCCTCGCGAACCCTCTATGAGAGCTACCTGAACCGATACAAGGAGACGAGCACCCAGGGCGGCCTTGAGCAGTCCGACGCCCGCGTCGTCTCCAAGGCCAAGATCCCCACCGGCCAAAGCTCACCCAAGGTCACTCTCAACCTCGCCCTCGGACTGGTTCTGGCCATTGGAGCCGGCCTCGGCGCTGTGGTCCTGGCCGAGATGCTCGACGCAGGCCTGGCCACCGCCGAAGACGTGGAGCGCCGGCTCGACACCTCCTATCTCGGCGCCATCCCCTTGCTGGCCTCGGTCGCGGAGGGACGGACGGAGAGCCCGATCGACTATGTGGTCGCCAAGCCGCTCTCCAGCTTCTCCGAGGCCTTCCGAAACCTGCGGACCTCGGTGCTCTATTCCCGTCTCGGCGAGACGGTGAAGATCGTCGCCATCACCTCGGCCCTGCCGGGCGAAGGCAAGACGACCACATCGGTCTGCCTGGCCCGATCGACCGCTCTGCAAGGTGCCAAGGTCCTGGTGGTCGATTGCGACCTCCGACGCCGCACCGTGAACCGCATGCTGGAGGCTGAACCCGAGATCGGCCTGCTGGAAGTCCTGAACGGCGAAGCCACCCTGGAACAGGCGATCACCCTGGATGCAACCAGCGGCGCCTACATCCTGCCGCTCTCAAAGAGCAACTTCACGCCCAAGGACGTCTTTGGTTCGGTCGCCATGGACAAGCTTCTGGCCGAGCTTCGCCAGCGCTACGACCTGGTCATCCTCGACACCGCCCCGGTCCTGCCCGTCGCTGACACGCGGGTGCTGGCCCCCAAGGCCGATGTCGTGGTCTTCCTTGCTCGCTGGCGGAAAACCCCGCAACACGCGATCGAGGCCGCCTTCCGCCTGCTCTCAGGCACCGGCGCACACGTGGGCGGCGTGGCGCTGACCCAGATGGACATGAAGCAGCAGACCAAGTACGGCTACGGCGATCCGGGCTACTACTATGCTGAGTACAAAAAATATTATGTAAGCTAGGCACGGGGTAGTCGTCGACCGCAGTAACCGAGGCGCGCATTTCGCGGGCAGAGCTGACGACATCCTGTTTCAAGAAGGGGGCCGTTATCGCAGAGCCGAGCGGGCTCCCGTGATCGCGTCAATACGCCATGCTGATGAACCCGATAAGCGAGGCCGGGTCGACAAGACCGGCCGCGAGCGAGCAGGAGCGCTCCGGCGGGCGTTCGTTCGCCGTTCTTCTCATCGCCTCTCTCGCCATAGCTGGCTGGTCACTGGCCAGCGTGAGTCTGATCCGTGGATTCGATTTCTGGGTGTCTTCCCAGGCCAACCTGATCCACGTCGCGATCAATGTGGCCTGCAGCGCCCTGGCCGCAGCCTATGCAAGCCGCCTGCGTGGCACACTTGAGTTCAAGTTTGGCCAAGCCATTGCCGCGACGGTGGCGATCTTCGGTCTGTACGCATTGGGGATCCTCGTCGGTCGACTGTTTTTTTCCCGTTCGATGTTCGGATTCGCCCTGATCGGCGCTGTTTGCGTCTCCGTCCTGGTGGTGGGGCTTCGGCATCGATTGATGAGGGCCCGTGTCGCGATCATTTCGCCGCTGATTGGTGGTTCCACGTTCAGTGTGCCCTTCGCCCGTATCGTGAGCGATCCCAGCAAGGACCTTCGCCAGTTCGACATCGTTCTGGTGTCCCTGACTGAACACGTCAGCGCGGACTGGGGCCGAGCCCTGTCCCGAGCCATGCTGGCTGGCTGCAAAGTTCGGCATATCGGACAGTACGTTGAGGAGCTGAGCGGCGCCGTCTCCCTCGA
>NZ_JANPJP010000090.1:0-8525 GCF_031425575.1 Phenylobacterium sp. | reverse complement strand
GTTCACCGAGATCGAGGCCGCCTTCGATCCGGAGAAGCGCCAGGAAATGATGCGGCGGTCAAACGGCCGCGCCACCTTCCCGCAGATCTTCATCGGCGAGGAACACATCGGCGGCTGCGACGACATGATGGCCCTGGAGCGGGACGGCAAGCTGGACCCCCTGCTGGCGGCTTGAGCCTTGCCAAGCGCGGCGTTGCGGGCTTGTAGATAGGCCATGACCCTGTGCGTCGGACTGATCCAGACCCGGACTCCCGCCAGCCACGCCGCGGCGCTCGACCACCTGGCGCCGCTGGTGCGGGAGGCCGCGGCGAAGGGTGCGACCTTCATCGCCACGCCCGAGGCCAGCAACATCCTGCAGAAGGACAAGGCGACCCTCTTGCCGCAGCTCAGGCGGCTGGCGGAGGACCCCGTCGTTCTTGGGATGCAGGCGCTCGCCCGGGAGCTCGGCGTCTGGCTGCTGATCGGCTCGGCCCTGGTGCTGCGGGAGGACGGCAAGGCCGCCAACCGCGCGGCGCTCATCTCGCCGGCCGGCGAGATCACCGCCACCTACGACAAGCTGCACATGTTCGACGTCGACCTGCCCACCGGCGAGAGCGCGCGCGAGAGCGAGACCTACGAGCCCGGCGACCGCGCCGTCACGGCGCTCGCCGGCGAGACGCCGCTCGGCCTGACCATCTGCTACGACATGCGCTTCCCGGCGGTCTATCGGGCGCTCGCCCTGGCTGGCGCGCAGGTGATGCTGGTCCCGGCCGCCTTCACCCGGCCGACGGGCGAGGCGCACTGGGAGATCCTGCTGCGCGCCCGGGCCATCGAGACCGGCAGCTTCGTGCTGGCGCCGGCCCAGGGCGGCTTCCACGAGGACCGGCGCGGCACCTGGGGCCACACTATCGCTATCGCCCCCTGGGGCGAGATCGTTGGCGAACTGGCCCACGACGAGCCCGGCGTCTTGATGGTGGACCTCGACCTCGCCGCCGTCGCCAAGGCCCGCGCCGCGATCCCGGCGCTCGCAAACGCGCGCGCCTTCGCGGCTCCGGCGGCCATCGCATGATCCGCTACGCGCTCGCCTGCGACCACGCCCACGAATTCGAGGGCTGGTTCGGCTCGTCGGACGACTATGACGCCCAGTCTGAGGCCGGCCAGATCGGCTGCCCGACCTGCGGCTCGACCGCCGTCAGCAAACAGATCATGGCCCCCATGGTGGCGGGCACGAAGCGCAACGCGCCGGACATGACGCCGGCCGCCCGCGAAGTGATGATGCAGGCGATGGCCGAGGTCCGGCAGCACGTGGAAGACAACTTCGACTATGTCGGCGACACCTTCGCTAACGAGGCCCGCGCGATCCACGCCGGGACGTCCGAGAACCGCGGCATCTATGGCGAGGCCACCCCCGCCGAGGTCCGCGACCTGAAGGCGGAGGGCGTCAACATCGCCCCCCTGCCGCCCGCGCCGGTGAAGAAGGCGGCGCTGAACTAGGGATGGGATTTTTCACGCTTAGCGCATCGATGGAAGACCGCCTGAGCTCCGCATCAGTGACAGCTCTTCAGCTCGCCAAGCTGCGCGGTCTTCACCTCCTGGGAGCATTGGCATTTGCAGCCATGGCCTTTTGGTTGCTGGAGCGAAGCTTCGCATCTGCCGCTTCTGGCTTCCTTGTGGGTGATCTCCTGTTGTTGGTCGTGACGTTGCCCGTTGTTCTCTTGCGCAGCTGGTTGACAGCTGTGCTGCATCTGTTGCTGTCGCTCGCGTGGGTTGCCGTCCTTTTTCAGTGCGTCGGCTACCTGGCGCATTTCCTGCCGATACTCCGAACAACCCACTGAGCGCATGACGAGGGCCGTGGCGCTCTCTGGTCCCCGCTTGTGTTCGCTGAGCGGGCAACTCCAACTAGTTGGCCTTCCCTTCCTTGCGGCAAGCCCAAGCGGCGCCTACGGTCGGTCCAAAGCGTAACCAGGGCCCGTCCATGAAACTCACCCTCCTCGCCGCCATCGGCGCCGCGACCCTTTCGGCCTCCGCCGCCCAAGCTCAGACGCGGCCGGATCAGGTCGCCTTCCGGGCGCTCTACAAGGAGCTGGTGGAGACCAACACCACGCTCTCGGTCGGCAGCTGTACCGCCGCCGCCGAGAAGATGGGCGCGCGCCTCAAGGCCGCCGGCTACGCCAACAAGGACGTCCAGGTCCTGGTCCCGGCCGAGCGTCCCAAGGACGGAAACCTCGTCGCCACCCTGGCCGGAACCGACGCCAGGCTCAAGCCGATCATGCTGTTGGCCCACCTCGACGTGGTGGAGGCCAACCGCGCCGACTGGGAGCGCGACCCCTTCACCCTGATCGAGGAGGGCGGGTATTTCTACGCCCGGGGCGCCAGCGACGATAAGGCCATGGCGGCGGTCTTCACCGACAGCCTGATCCGCTACAAGGCCGAGGGCTTCAAACCGCGTCGGGGCCTACGCCTGGTCCTGACCTGCGGCGAGGAAACCTCCGACACTTTCGACGGGGTCGAGTGGCTGCTGAAGCATCATCGCCCGCTGATGGAGGCGGAGTTCGCCCTGAACGAAGGGGCGGGCGGCAGGCTCGACGCCCAGGGCAACCGCCAGTTCCTCGGCGTCCAGGCCGGCGAGAAGGTCTATCAGGACTTCACCCTGGTCACGACCAACCCCGGCGGCCACTCCTCGCGGCCGTCCAAGGACAACGCCATCTACCACCTGGCCGCCGCCATCGACCGGCTGGCCGCCTATGACTTCCCCATCCGGCTGAACGACGCCACCAGGAACCACTTCGAGAAGATGTCGGTGATCGAGGGCGGCGCCTCAGGCGCGGCCATGGCGGCAGTCGCCAAGGATCCCACCAACGCCGCGGCCATCGCCGAGGTGATCAAGGACGCCAGCCGCAACTCCATGATGCGCACCACCTGCGTGGCCACCATGGTCAACGCCGGCCACGCCCCCAACGCCCTGCCGCAAAAGGCGCAGGCCAATGTGAACTGCCGCATCCTGCCGGGCGAGAGCCTGGACTCGGTGAAGGCCCAACTGGTGAACGTGTTCGCCGACGACAAGATCGCCGTCACCCTGGTGGGTGTCCCCAGCCCCGTCTCGCCGCCGCCGCCGCTGACCCGGGCGATCCTGGGCCCCATCGAGCAGGTGTCCAACCAGATGTGGCCGGGGGTTCCCCTGGTGCCCACCATGACCACAGGCGCCACCGACAGCCGCTTCACCAACGCCGCCGGCATCCCCAGCTACGGCCTGTCGGGGATGTTCGGCGATCCGGACGGCGGCGGGACCCACGGTCTGAACGAGCGCATCCGGGTCCGCTCCCTCTATGAGGGCCGGGACTTCCTGCATTCGGTGGTGAAGCTCTACGCGACCCAGAAGTAGGTCCGAGCGAGGCCTCTTCCCGTCCTCCGGAAAAACTGGCATTTCTGCTGCCAATAGTTTTCCGGAGGATGCGATGGCGGCGAAGATCGGGGCGACCTTGGCGGACTCCACCCCCTACTGGCCGCCGCAGCCCACGCCGCCGAAGGGCGCCCCCAACATCCTGGTGGTGCTGTTCGACGATGTCGGCTTCTCCGACTTCGGCTGCTACGGCTCACCCATCAAGACGCCCACCATCGATGCGCTGGCCGCCGACGGGCTGCGCTATACGGGCTTCCACACCACGGCCATGTGCTCCACCACGCGGGCGGCCCTGCTGACCGGCCGCAACCACCACTCGGTGGGGATGGGCTGCCTGTCCAACTTCGATAGCGGCTTCCCGGGCTATCGCGGCAAGATCGCCCGCGAGGCCGGGACCCTGCCGGAGATGCTCAAGCCCCACGGCTATTCCACCTACATGGTGGGCAAGTGGCACGCGACGCCCCTGACCGAGACCGGCCCCTCCGGGCCCTTCGACGGCTGGCCCCTGGGGCGCGGCTTCGACCGCTTCTACGGCTTCATGGACGCCGAGACCGACCAGTTCGCGCCCGAGCTGGTGCGCGACAACACCCCCATCGAGCAGCCCACGAGCTATGCCGAGGGCTATCACCTGACCGCCGACCTGGTGGACCAGTCGATCCGCTTCATCGCCGACCACCAGGCCGATGCGCCGGACAAGCCCTGGCTGCTGTGGCTGGCGCCCGCCGCCTGCCACGCCCCGCACCAGGCGCCGCAGCACATCATCCGCCAGTACGATCCGGTCTTCGAACACGGCTGGGACGTGGAGCGCGAGCAGCGCCTGGCCCGCCAGAAGGCGATGGGCATCGTGCCGCCTGACACCGTCATGCCCGACCGCAACGACGGCATCCGCGCCTGGGACGACTGCCTGCCCGACGACAAGCGGGTCTTCACCCGCCTGCAGAGCGCGTTTGCCGGCATGCTCGACCATGCCGACCGCCACCTGGCCCGGCTGATCGCCTTCCTGGAGGAGGCGGGGATCAAGGACGACACCCTGATCGTGGTCATGTCCGACAATGGCGCCAGCCAGGAGGGCGGGCCCCTGGGCATGGTCAACGCCATGGGCCCCTACAATCTGAAGTTCGAACCCATGGCCGAGAAGCTGGCCCGGATCGACGACATCGGCGGGCCCGACAGTCATTCCAACTTCCCGCAGGGCTGGGCCATGGCCTCCAACACCCCCCTGCGCCGCTATAAGCAGAACACCCACGGCGGCGGTATCCGCGATCCCCTGGTGATCTCCTGGAAGAACGGCATCGCCGCCCGCGGCGAGCTGCGGACCCAGTTCGCCCATGTCAGCGACTTCACGCCCACCCTGCTGGACATCCTGGGCCTGGAGCCGCCGCAGGTTATCGCCGGGGTCCCACAGATGCCGCTGGAGGGCGTCAGCTTCGCCGCCTCCCTGAAGGACCCCGCCGCCCCCAGCAAGTCCAAGGCCCAGCACTTCGAGATGTTCGGCCACCGGGGCCTCTGGAAGGACGGCTGGAAGGCCGTGGCCTTCCACCCGCCCGGCACGCCCTTCGACACCGATGTCTGGGAGCTCTACCACCTGGACGCCGACTTCTCGGAAACCCGCGACCTCGCCGCCGCGGAGCCGGAAAAGCTGGCCGCCCTGGTGGCCGAGTGGTGGAAGGCCGCCGAGACCTACAAGGTCCTGCCGCTCGATGACCGCTTCGGCCCGCGCTTCGCCGAGAACGCCCTGCGCTACCACGGGGCCCGCAAGCGCTTCGTCTTTCACCCGGGCATGGGCCATCTGCCCGCCGACGTGGCTCCGGACGTGCGCAGCCGCTCCTATGTCATCGAGGCCGAGGCGGTGATCCCGCCGGGCGGCGCGGACGGGGTGCTGCTGGCCCACGGCGACGCCACCTGCGGGTACTCCTTCTATGTCCAGGACGGCCGGCTGCATCACACCCTGAACGTCGGCGGCGCCTTGGCCACGGTCAGCTCCGCCGAGCCCATCGCGCCAGGTCTGCGCAAGCTCGCCCTGCGCTGCCGCCAGGGCTCCGACGGCCGCACCTTCACCCTGGCGATCGACGGGCGCGTGGCCGGCCAGGTGAAGACCCATATCGGCTTCGCCACCTTCATCTCCTGGTCGGGCCTGGATATCGGCCGCGACCGGGGCAGCCCCGTCGCCCCCTATGCCGCCCCCTTCACCTTCACCGGCAAGCTGCGGCGAGTCGTCGTCACCATGGACGCCGACCAGGACCTGGACGGCGAGCTGCTGGGCGAGGCGGAAATGGCGCGGCAGTAAGCCTAGGCTGGCGGCACGGCCTGAGCCGCGGCGTAGAGCATTTGGACGACCGCCTCCGGGGTGGCTGGCGTGTGGCCCGCGAGCCAGGTGCTCAACAGGCCCAACTGTCCCCCGGCCAGCTGGGCCGCGAGAAGAGTTGGGTTCCGGATCTCCGGCCGGGCCCGCAGCCGCGCCTCGATGAGACCGGCCAGCGTCTTGGCCAGCAGCGGCCGGGTCGGCGCCGCGAAAAGGACGGCGCCCACCCGCCGGTTCTCCCAGAAGTGCTCCACCACCGCCAGCAGGCGCGCGTCGTCGTGCTGCGGCCCGAGCATGTCGGCCAGGACTCCGAAGGGCCCCGACAGCCCCGCCTTCAGCAGGTCGTCCTTGCCCTCATAGTGCTCGTAGAAGGTTGAGCGGCCGACCCCGGCGCGGGCGATGATGTCGGCCACCCTGAGTTGGTCGTAGCGGCGCTCCAGGACCAGCTCGATGAAGGCGTCGAAGAGCGCCGCCTTGGTGCGCTGGATCGGCCGGCTGTCTGCGAAATCCATCAAGACCACCTCCGCGCCGGACAATGCGCGCGCCATGTCCGGAAGCTGGACAATCCTTGGGCCGTGTCCGGCCCGGACGGGCCGGACTAACGCTAGAGGTTAGGGCCAGGGCGGAGCTGCGCAAGGCCCACGCCAATCCGATGGAGCCCACCCATGGCCGCTGAACACGCCAATCGAAACCCTCACGGACACATGTGGCTGATGGCCGTGGTCGGCGTCGCCGCCGGCCTGGCCTTGATGGTCTTCGCCCCCAGGCTGGCGGTGGTGTCGAATTCCCTCTTGCTGTTCGCCGGCTTCCACATCGTCGGCGGGGTGGTCGTACTCAGCACCCTCTATGTCTCGGGTCTGAGCAACCGGCTCCCTCGGCTGACAGGTGCGGCGCGTTCGGCGCAGGCTTACGACTTCGGCTGGGGGCCGGGCTGGATGAACGGGCTGGCCATCGCCGCCCTCATCACACTGGCCGCCGCCGTCCTTCTGCAGCTGACGCGGCCGGGAGCCTGGCCCCTGGCCTTCGCCCTCGTGGGTCTCTCGGCCCTCCTGCTGGTGGGCAATGCGGTGATGGGCGGCTTCCGCCGCACCGACCACGTGGTCCTGCCCATGGTGGACCTGTTGTCGAGCGACCATGACCTCGTGCTCGACGCCGGTTGCGGCAGCGGGCGGACCACCATCGCCCTCGCCCGCGCCCTGAAGTCGGGGCGGGTGGTGGCCTTCGACCGCTTCGACGCCGGCTATATCGACGGCGGCGGTCGGGCCCTGCTGGACAACAACCTGAAGGTCGCCGACCTCACCGGACGAGTCGACATCGTGAGCGGCGACCTGACCGCCATGGCCTTCGCCGACAACCACTTCGACGCCGCCGTCAGCACCCACGTCTATGATCACCTGGGGAGTGGGAAGGCCGGCGCCCTTTCGGAAACCCTGCGTGTGCTCCGGCCGGGCGGCCGGTTCCTGATGGCGGTCTGGGTTCCAGGCCTCGCCATGTTCGCCGTTGGCAACGTCTTGTCCCTGTTCCTCACCAGCAAGGCGCGGTGGCGGGCCCTCGCCGCGAACGCGGGGTTCCAGGTCATCGACGAGGGCATGTTCAACCACACCTGGTTTGTTCTGCTGGAGAAACCGCGGGCCTAGACATCAGGGTTGTCATCGGAGGTTGGCGGCATGATCTAGCAAGCCTGCTTCGGAGCTGACGCCATGGCCTACGGCTACCTCGACCTGCTCGCCACCCCCAGCGTCCAGGCGGCCCAGACCGTCAATGGCGCCCGCAAGATCTGGGAGCGGTTCGACGGCGAGCGGACCTCCGACCGCTTCACCGAAAACGAGGCGGCCTTCATCGGCGCGCGCGACAGCTTCTACCTGGCCAGCGTGTCGGAGAGCGGCTGGCCCTATGTGCAGCATCGCGGCGGCCCGCCGGGCTTCCTGCGGGTGCTGGACGAGGCCACGCTCGCCTTCGCCGACTATCGTGGAAACCGCCAGTACATCAGCCTCGGCAACATCGCCGCCGACGACCGGGTCGCCCTGATCCTGATGGACTATCCTAACCAGGCCCGGCTGAAGATCCTTGCCCACATGGAGGCCCGCGACCTCGCCGCCGATCCGGACTTGGCCGCCCGCCTGACCGACCCTGGCTACAAGGGTCGGCCGGAGCGGGCGTTCGTGCTGAGGCTGGAGGCCTTCGACTGGAACTGTCCGCAGCACATCACCCGGCGCTTCACCGGCCCGGAGATCGAGACGGTGCTGGGACCCATGCGCCAGCGACTGGAGGCGCTTGAGGCGGAGAACGCCGCGCTTCGAGCCCAGCTCGCCGGGCGCCCCTAACTTTTCCGGCCGCCACGCTTGTGTGGCGCAAAGGTCACACCTACATCGAGGCCGTGGAGGTTGCGCTTGATCAAGGCGACCCCGCTAATCCGCCTTACGAGGGGACCTCATGAATATCGACCTCTATTCCGACCGCGCCAAACAGGCGATCCAGTCCGCCCAGAGCCTGGCCATGGCCAGGGGACACCAGCAGCTGGCGCCCGAACACCTGCTCAAGGTTCTGCTTGAGGAGAAGGACGGCCTGTCCCGCGCCCTGATCGAGCGCGCCGGCGGACGGCCCGATGTCGTCGAGCCGGCGACCGACGCCCTGCTCGCCAAGCGCCCCCGCGTGGAGGGCGGCTCGGGCCAGATCTACATGGCGCCGGAAACCGCCCGGGTCTTCGCCGAGGCCGAGAGCGGCGCCAAGGCGGCCGGGGACGCTTTCGTCACCACCGAACGCCTGCTGATCGCCATCGCCAAGGAAGGCGGCGAGGCGGGCAAGGCCCTGTCGTCCGCCGGCGCCACGGCGGCTGGCCTGGAG
>NZ_JANPJP010000089.1:0-1886 GCF_031425575.1 Phenylobacterium sp. | reverse complement strand
GAGGCGATGCTGGCCAAGGTGACGGCGGCTGGCGGCCAGGTGGTCAAGCCCATCTACAGCTACCCGGGCGGCCGCCGCTTCCACTTCCGCGACCCCAGCGGGAACGAACTCGCGGTATTCACCGAGGGTTGAATTCGGCGCAGGGCCTGTGCTGTAGTTTCGGACGGATAGCGGGGGGGCTGACGGAGCGATGTCTCCATCAAGGCGATAGGGGCCACTGTGAACGAGAAGGGTCAAGTGTAGCGCTCGGCGGCGTTTCCGAGGAAAGTTTCACGCGCGCCTGACGCCTGAGCCATAGTGCGGGACGTCCAGGCTCAGGAGCCCCCATGCGCCGCCGCACCTTCCTCGCCGCCCTTCCCGCCGCCGCCCTGGCCACCCACGCCCTGGCTGACGCGCGCTCGGACAATCCCAACCGCAACCGCCCCGATGTGCGCGGCGGCGACCGGGTGGACGGCGCCACCTTCGCCAGCCGCAGCGCCGCCTGGGGCGTCCACGGGGCGGCGGCCACCGCCCACCCGTTGGCGAGCCTGGCCGCCATCGAGATCCTGAAGGCCGGGGGGTCGGCGGTGGACGCGGCCATCGCCGCCAATGCGGTGCTGGGGTTTGTCGAGCCCATCGCCTGCGGGATCGGCGGCGACTGCTTCGTCATGCTGTGGGACCCGAAAACCAAGCAGGTCGTGGGCCTCAACGGCTCGGGCCGCAGCCCCAAGGGCCTGTCGTTGGAGACGGTGCGTGCGCGATCGAAGAACGGCCTGATTCCCTCCTATGGCGCTGTCTCCGTCAGCGTGCCGGGCGCGGTGGACGCCTGGTGGACCCTGCACCAGCGCTACGGCAAGCTGAAGTGGAAGGACCTGTTCACCTCCGCCATCGCCCACTGCGGCGAGGGCGCCCCGGTCAGCCAGAACGTCGCCTACTACCTGGAACGCTCCCTGAAGAACTTCACCAGGCCGGGCTCCGGCCTGGAGGAGGTGGAGAACTTCAAGTCCGTCTGGGCGCCGGGCGGCAAGACCCCGGTCGAGGGCGAGGTCTTCCGCAATCCAGGCCTAGCCCGGACCTACGGCCTGATCGCCCAGGGCGGCCGCGACGCCTTCTACGAGGGCGAGATCGCCACCAGCATCGAGCGCTACTTCAAGCGCATTGGCGGCTGGATGACCAAGGCCGACCTGGCCGCCCACCACAGCCGCTGGGACCCGCCGCACAAGGTCAACTACCGCGGCGTGGACGTCTGGGGCCTGTCCCCCAACAGCCAGGGCCTGGCCACCCTGCAGGCCCTGAACATCATGGAGGAATTCGACATCAAGGCGATGGGCTTCCAGTCCGCCGCCGCGATCCACCACGGTGTCGAGGCCAAGCGTTTGGCCTTCGAGGACCGCGCCCGCTACTACGCCGATCCCGACTTCGCCAAGATCCCCACCGAGTGGCTGATCTCCAAGGCTTACGCCAGGGAGCGCGCCAGGCTGATCCGCCCGGACGCCATCCTGACCCCGGTCAGTCCAGGCCAGGCGCCCGGCCATGGCGACACCACCTATTTCACCACCAGCGACGCCGACGGCATGATGGTCTCCATCATCCAGTCCAACTATCGCGGCATGGGCTCGGGCCTGATGCCGGACGGCTTGGGCTTCATGCTCCAGGACCGCGGTGAGCTGTTCGCTCTGACCGACGGCCACCCCAACATCTACGCCCCGGGCAAGCGGCCCTTCCAGACCATCATCCCGGGCTTCGCCACCAAGGGCGACCAGCCGTGGCTGTCCTTCGGCGTCATGGGCGGCGACATGCAGCCCCAGGGCCAGGCGCAGATCATCTCCAACATGGTGGACTTCGGCCTGGGCGTTCAGGAGGCCGGCGACTCGCCGCGCTGGCACCACGGCGGCTCCACCGAACCC
>NZ_JANPJP010000088.1:0-2543 GCF_031425575.1 Phenylobacterium sp. | reverse complement strand
TGCTTGAAGAAGCGCGAGACCCGGGCGATCACGCGGACCAGGTCGGTGTCCTCGTCGAAGAGGATCATGGTTGCCGTGCCCAGGCGCGACTGCACGCGCGGCAGGTCGTCGAAGTCCATCAGGACCGTCTCGGCCTGTTCGCGGGTGATCATCGGCATGGAGACCCCGCCCGGGATCACCGCCTTGAGCTTGCCCCAGCCGCCGCGCACGCCGCCGAAATGATCCTCGATCAACTGGCGCATGGGGATGGACATGGCCTCTTCGACCACGCTCGGCTTGTTCACGTGGCCCGAAGCCGCCATCAGCTTGGTGCCGGCGTTCTTTGGGCGGCCGAAGCTCGAGAACCAGCCCGCGCCACGGCGCAGGATCGTGCCGACGACGGCGATGGACTCGACGTTGTTGATGGTGGTGGGGCAGCCATAGATGCCGGCGCCGGCCGGGAAAGGCGGCTTCAGGCGCGGTTGGCCTTTCTTGCCCTCCAGGCTCTCCATCAGGGCGGTTTCGTCGCCGCAGATATAGGCCCCGCCCCCGTGGGTGACGTGGAGGTCGAAGTCCCAGCCGTTGACGTTGTCCTTGCCGATCAGCTTGGCCGCATAGGCCTGCTTGATGGCGGCTTCCAGACGCTCGCGCTCGGCGACGTACTCGCCGCGAATATAGATGTAGGCGGTGTGGGCGCGGATCGCGTAGCTGGCGATCATGCAGCCTTCGATCAGCAGGTGCGGATCATTGCGAATGATCTCGCGGTCCTTGCAGGCGCCAGGCTCGGACTCATCGGCGTTGACCACCAGGTAGTGGGGCCGCTCGCTGAGCTGCTGCGGCATCAGTGTCCACTTGAAGCCGGTGACAAAGCCCCCGCCTCCCCGGCCCCGCAGGCCGGACTCACGGATCTGCTCGCAGACCCATTCGTGGCTCTGACCCAGCATCTCGCGGGTCGCGTTCCAGCAGCCGCGCGCCTTCGCACCTTCCAGGCCCCAGTCTTGGAGCCCGTAGATGTTGGTGAAGATGCGGTCCTTGTCTTCCAGGATGCCGACCAAGACCCCCTACACTCCCTTTTTCGCGGGCGGCGAGCCCGCGATGAACCAGATTTGCGCGCCGAACCCGATCAGCAGCGCGACCCCAAAGACGACCAGCAGCCAGGACTGGCTGAACCGAAAGGCGCAGACGATCGCCGCGATGGCCACGAAGACGCTGGCCGCGGAGACCGCGACCATGATCGTGAACCGGCGCTTGGCGACCTCGGCCTCTGTCATGCGACAGGCGCCTTGGCCTTACCCTTGGGGGCGGCGTTCGGCAGCGACTTGATCGGCTTGGCGGCCGATCCGTCATAGAGCTTGGGGTCGTTCAGCGTGGTGTTCCCGCCCAGGACAGCGCTGCCCTGACGGCCGATCTCGGAGCCGGGGGGCGGCGTCTGGCCTGCGGCGAAGGCGTCCAGCAGCTTCTCGAAGCCCTCGACGGTGAGGTCCTCGTAATAGCGGTCGTTGATGGCCGCCATGGGCGCGTTGGAACAGGCGCCGAGGCACTCGACCTCCTGCCAGTAGAACTTGCCATCCGCCGAGCGGTGGCTGTCGGGGCCGAAGCGCTTGCGGCAGACCTCAAGCAGGGCCTCGGAGCCGCGCGACTGGCACGCCGTGGTGCCGCACACCTGCACCAGGGCCGTCGTTCCCACCGGCTCCAGCATGAACATCGTATAGAAGGTGGCGACCTCGTAGACCCGGATGGTGGCCATCTTCAGCAGGTCGGCGACGGCGCGGATGGCGGGCTCCGACACCCAGCCCTCCTGCTTCTGCACCAGCCACAGGACCGGGATCACCGCCGACTGCTGGCGGCCGTCCGGGTATTTGGAGATCCACCACTGAACCTGCTTCATCGTCTCGGCCGAGAAGGCGAAGCTGGCGGGTTGATCTGGGGAAAGGCGTCGAACGCTCACGGTCAGAGCCTCACTTCACGAAGTCGACCCGGACGATCTTGGCGTCCGAGATGGTGTAGATGGCCGCGACCTCGAAAGTGTCGCCGCCGGGGGTGCGGGCGACGCGTTCGTGGTCGATGACGCGCGAGCCGATGACCACCCGCGCCATCAACTCAGCCTTGTTCTGCGGGAAGTCGGCAAACAGCTTCTCATGCCGGGCGCGGATGGCGTCGATCCCGTCGGCGGTGATCGCGCCGTTGAAGTCGGCCAGCACCGCATTGTCGGCGTAATAGGCGCAGAAGGCCGAGAGGTTCTGGCTGTTGTAGGCTTCGAACTGGCCGTCCACGACGTCGAACGGCGAGATGCAGGCGGGCGCGCTCATCGGTCCACCTCCCCGAACACGATGTCCAGCGACCCGATGATCGCCGAGACGTCGGCCAGCATGTGGCCCTTGGCCATCCAGTCCATGGCCGCCAGGTGCGGATAGCCCGGCGCACGGATCTTGCAGCGATAGGGCTTGTTGCCGCCGTCGCTCACCAGGAAGACGCCGAACTCGCCCTTGGGCGCCTCGACGGCCGCGTAGACCTCGCCTTCCGGGGTGCGGAAGCCCTCGGTGTAGAGCTTGAAGTGGTGGATC
>NZ_JANPJP010000087.1:0-13600 GCF_031425575.1 Phenylobacterium sp. | reverse complement strand
CAGCGTAGCGACCCATATGCAGATTTGCACCGCCCGGCCCGGGCTGGTGAGAGCTGCTGTGCGCTAGGACAAGCGAACCCCACCGCAGATCACCAGCCCCGCCGGCGACGGACGGGGCTTTTTCATGGGCCCTCTCCGCCGCCGATTTTGGAGAGAGAGAGCATGAGCGACATCCTGATCCGGGCCCGAGAGCCTTCGGACATGGCCGACATCACCGAGCTGCTGAACCAGCCCCGCGCCATCTGGGGCACGCTGCAGCTGCCCTTTGTCAGCCTGGAAGCCCGCCAGCGGCGCGCGGCGACGGGCTCCGCCAGCGACCTCCACCTCGTGGCGGTCATCGACGGCAAGGCGATCGGCTCGGCCAGTCTCAACCGGTTTGAGAACCGCAGGGCCCACGCCGGGTCCATCGGCATGGCCGTGCACGACGCCTATGCCGGGCGCGGGGCCGGCACGGCCCTGATGGCGGCTATCATCGGCCAGGCCGACGCCTGGCTGAACCTGACGCGGCTGGAGCTGAACGTCTGGTCCGACAACACCCGCGCCATCGCGCTCTACGAACGCTTCGGCTTCGAGCGGGAAGGGGTGTTCCGGAACTACGCCTGGCGCGATGGCGCCTATGCCGACTCCGTGGCGATGGCGCGATTGCGCTGACTTTTCCTCCCCTGTGAAGCGGAGCGAGACGGGGGAGGAAAGCTAAAGGGCTACTGGCACGCCAGACACAACCCCCGCGCTTCCAGCGTCACCGTCCGCACCGCATATCCCGCGGGCGCGGCGGCGGCGATCTGGGCGTCGAGGTCGGGTTCGAACTCCTCGGCCGCCCCACAGCACTCGCAGATCAGGAAGGCGGCCCGGTGTCCCTGGTCGTCGCGCCGGCAGGGGACATAGGCGTTGAGGCTCTCGATGCGATGGGCGAAGCCGAGGCGTTCGAGGAACTCCAGGGCGCGGTAGACGGTGGGGGGCTTGGCCGGCTCCCCATGCGCCCCGAAGGCGGCGATCAGGTCATAGGCCTTCAGTGGGCCATTGGCCTCGAGCAGCAGTTCCAGCACCCGGCGGCGTGGCGTGGTCAGCCGCTCCTGGGTCTCGGCGCAGCGGGTCTCGGCCGCCACCAGAGCGTGGCGTAGGTCCACACCCTTGATGCCCGGATGCGCGCCGTCCTCGTGGTGGCACTCGGTTCCCATACGTCCTGGCTACCTGTCCGCGCGGTTTCCCGCAACCAGCGGAATATGGGGAGGTGAGGCCCAAATGCGAAGGCCGGGATCATCGATCCCGGCCCAAGCCCTAGTCCTATGCGTCTTCGGTCTCGGAAGGCGGGCCGCCTTCGCCGCCCTCGAAGCTGCGCGGGGCGCGGCGACGCTTGGGCTTGGCGGGCGCTTCGTCCGTGGACGCGGCGGCCGGCGGGGTTTCCGCCTTGGGCGCGCGGGGCGCCCTCGGGGTGGCGGGGGCCTTCAGGAAGGCGGGGGCGTGGCTCTCGCCGCCGTCGTCGTCGCGCAACACCGGAGAACTGCGGGTCTCAGGGGCCACCAGCGGTGCGGCCTGGGGTTCGACCACGGCCAGCGGGTCGCGCTCGGGGCGATCCTCGCGCGGCGGTCTGTCGTCACGGTCGCGCCAGCGGTCGCGGCGCGGTCGGTCGTCACGGGGCCGCTCGTCGCGGTTGCGATTCTCGGCCTGAGGGCGGTCCTCGCGCGGCCGGTCGTCACGTGGACGATCATCCCGGGGGCGGTCATCCCGAGGCCGGTCGTCGCGGCTGCGGTTCTCGTCGCGGGGCCGGTCGTCCCGGGGCCGATCGTCACGCGGGCGGTCGTTGCGGTCCTGGCGGTCGCCGCGCGGGCGATCGTCGCGATTGCGATCCTGGTCCCGGGGACGGTCGTCGCGGCTGCGAGTCTCGCTCTGGGGGCGGTCCTGCCAGCCGTTGTTGCTGCGGGCCTCGGTCGGCTCGGCGCCGGCCTCGCCGCTCGCTTCTTCCTTGTCGGCCTTTTCGGCGGCGTCGGCGTCGGCCTGGGCCGCGGCCTGGGCGCCGCTCTCGTCTTCGAAGTCGATGTCGAAGCCGGAGGAAAACTGGTCACGGCCCAGAATCTCGCTGGCCGCACGGGTCGGCTGCATGGCGCGGACGACCCGGAAATAGTGTTCTGCGTGCTGCAGGTAGTTTTCGGCGAGGACCCGGTCCCCGGCCGTGGAGGCGTCTCGCGCCAACTGCTGGTATTTTTCGAAGACGTGCTGGGCGTTGCCGCGGACCTTCGAGCCTTCCGGCCCGTTGGAATCGAACGCCCGGTTGGCGTTCTGCTGCTGGGGCTTCCCGCCGCCCCCACCACCACCGCCGCCGCGATTGCGACCGCGCTGACGCTTCATACCCTTGAAATCTCTCATTATTCGCTAACCGTTCTGCCGGCGCTCCAGCTCATGCCAGGATTGCGCGGGCTTGCCTTTTCGTCTTGCTCAGGTCCTCAAGGACCCAAGAATTCGTGTTGAAGACGTAAGTGTTTCCCCGTCTTCCGCCCTGACTTGAGGCGAGCGCCACTTAAAGCCGCGCCTGTCGGTGTGGTGCTCGATTCCTGCTTTTCAGGAGGCCGAACCCCGGGCGCCGACGAATTGGGTGGAGACAGGTATCTGATCTACCGATTCAGCCCCGAGTTTCCAAGGGGTTTTTCGTGCCGATGACAACCCGATCACGTGTCGATAGGTCAGGGATGGTCTTCACCCCCTGCGCGCCGGCCGACCGGAACAGCGCCTCGACCGCGGGTTTCTGGTCATAGCCGATCTCCACGGCGAACATCCCGCCGGGCTTGAGCACCCGTAGAATCTCCGGCGCCAGCAGGCGGTAGTGGTCCAGGCCGTCGGCCCCGCCGTCCAGGGCCAGGCGCGGCTCGTGGTCACGGACCTCCGGCTCTAGGGTCTCGATCACCTCGGTGGCGATATAGGGCGGGTTGGAGACCACGAGGTCGAAGCTCGCGTCCCCCAGCCCCGCGGTCCAGTCGCTCCGGAGCAGGGCCAGGCGGTCGGCCAGGCCCAGGTTGGCGGCGTTCTCGCGCGCCACCGCCAGGGCCTCCTCGGAGACGTCGATCCCCAGCCCCTTGGCTGCGGGGCGCTCGGAGAGGATCGCGAGGATGATGGCGCCCGAGCCGACCCCCAGGTCCAGGACCGAGAACGCCATCGCCTCCGGAAAGGCCGGCAGGACGGCGTCCATGATGGTCTCGGTGTCCGGTCGTGGCGTGAGCACGTCCGGTGTCACCGACAGCATGATCTTCCAGAACCCCTTGCGCCCCAGGATGTGGCTGACCGGCTCGCGGCGCTCGCGCCGCTGCAGGTAGTCGGCGAGGGTCGCCTCCTGCTCAGGCGTCAGTTCGCGATAAGGGTTGGTGACGATATCGGCGCGGGTCGCGTCGGCGGCGGCCTCCACCAGCAGGCGAGCCTCGATCACCGGTCCGTCCAGGCCCGCGGCCTGTAGGCGCTGCTTGGCGCCTTGCCACGCCTGCAGCAGGGTCAGGCTCATCGGGTAGGCTCCATCTGCGGGGCTGTGCAGGCGTCGCCCACGGTGATCTGGCCGCTGTCGGTGACGTGCATATAGATACCGCAGAACATGTGGCCGTAATTGTCGAACAGGGCTTTCACCACATCCATGTCGCGCTCGCCGGTCTCAGGGTCCACGTGGGTGGCGGCGCAGCGGATGATCGGCTTGAACACCTTGGCGCGCGCGAAGCCCAGCATCAGTTCGCGGCCCGCCCACGCCATCTCGGCCCAGGGCTCCCAGCCCTCGACATAGAGGTTGGCGCGGAACCTCATGGGGTCCAGCGGCCGCCCGATCTTCTGTTCCAGGTCGCGCAGGCTGGCCAGGTTAATGATGGAGACGTGGCCCAGGGGGTGGTCCATGAACCGGTGGCCAGGCGCCTCGATCATCCTCAGCTCCCCGCGCACCTCGTTCCCCAGCAGGCCGGTGAGCCAGGCGGCGAAGCCGGCGCGGCCAGCCTCAGCGGCCATGGAGCCCTCGAAGTCGGGCTCGCCCTGCGCCGTTGCCCGCAGGACGCCGGTGGCCTCGTCATAGGCCGTGCGGGCCTTGGCGACCTGGGCGATAGCCATCAGGACGGCGAACTTCTGCTTGGGGATGAAGGCCGGGGCCTGCGGATCGAAGCCCGAGGGCCCGTTCTCCACCGCCCACATGCGATCGCAGGGGAAGGGCTGGCCGACGCTCAGCATCGCCTGGTTCAGGCGTTCAGGGGTGAAGCCCTTGATCGGGTGGCGATAAAGGGCGGCGACGTGACCGGTCATCCCGCCCTGTTGCCGCAAGCCTCCGCCGCACGCAACCGCCGCCGCGCCACAATCATGGCGCAGCTTGAGATCAGCCTGGCGGGCCGATAGCCTCTGCCGGACGGAACGGCTGTCGCGGGTAGGTGTTCAAGCGGTGGCTTTGCGCCTGGAGGGTGGGACACGTGCGCAGGCCGTTCTCGAAGAAATGGACCAAGAAACGGCTGGCGCCTTTGGCGTTCCAGGTCGCGCCCTGGGTGGCGCTCGCCGCCATGGCCGCCTTCTGGCCGCGGGGGCGCGGCGACCCTCAGCCGGGCCTCAGCGTCCAGGTTCACGCCGAGCCTGAATCCTTCGACGCCGCTGAGCCCGGCCGCGGCCGTCTGGCCGACGCCCCGCACCACATCCCCCTGCGCGGCTGGAAGGATGTGCTTTGGCGCACCTATCGCGAGATCACCTGCGACCGGCTGCCCGCCGTGGCCGGCGGCGTGACCTTCTACACCCTGCTGGCCCTGTTCCCGGCCATCGGCGTCTTCGTCTCGCTGTATGGCCTTTTCAATGATGTCACCGCCGTCCAGGCCCAACTCAACCAGTTTGCGGTCGTGCTCCCCGGCTCGGTCATCCAGATCGTCGGCGACCAGATGCTGCGCCTGGCCGACCGCCCCACCGCCTCCCTCAGCGTGGCCTTCCTGATCAGCCTGCTGCTCTCGGTCTGGAGCGCGAACGCCGGGATGAAGGCGCTCTTCGACGGCCTGAACATCGCCTACGACGAGGCCGAGAAACGAAGCTATGTGGTGAAGACCGCCTTCACCTACGCCTTCACCCTGGGGCTCCTGGTGTTCCTGACCCTGGTCAGCGCCATCCTGGTGGCCGTGCCGCTGTTTCTGGAGAGTTCTGGGCTGTCGGAGTTCGCCGTCGCCTGGCTGCCGCTGCGCTGGCTGGTGATCCTCGGCCTCGCCGCCGCAGCCTTCTCCATGGTCTATCGCTACGGCCCCTGCCGCGCGCGGGCGCGCTGGCGTTGGGTCAGCACGGGGGGCGTGTTCGCCGCCGTCATGTGGCTGGTGGGGTCCCTGGGCTTCTCCTGGTACGTCAACAACATCGCCCACTTCGACGTCACCTACGGCTCCCTGGGGGCCGTCATCGGCTTCATGCTGTGGATCTGGTTCTCGGTGATGGTGGTGCTGATCGGCGCCGAGCTGAACGCCGAGATCGAGCACCAGACGGCGATGGACTCCACCACCGGCCCCGCCCAGCCCATGGGGGTGCGCGGCGCGGCCATGGCCGACACGGTGGGCCTGGCCTTCCACTTCGACGCCAGGAAGGTGCTGTCCAAGGTCTGGGTGGACGGGACCGATCAGGCCGAGCGCGTGCTCACCGCCGCCCGGCTGCGCAAGCCTCAACCGAACTCGTCTTCCAAGGCCGACAACCGCGCGGCCTGATCCTCGGCGATCAACGGATTGATCACGTCGTCCAGCTCGTCGCCGCTGATCACCCGGGCCAGGTTGTAGAGCGTCAGGTTGATGCGGTGGTCGGTGACGCGCCCTTGCGGGAAATTGTAGGTTCGGATGCGTTCGGAGCGGTCGCCGGACCCCACCTGACTCTTGCGGGCGTCGGCGCGGGCGGTGTCGAGGGCCTCACGCTGCTGGTCGTAGAGACGGGCCTGCAGCACCTTCATGGCCCGCGCTCGGTTCTGGTGCTGCGACTTCTCCGAGGAGGTCACCACGATGCCGGTGGGCAGGTGGGTGATGCGCACGGCGGAGTCGGTCTTGTTGACGTGCTGGCCGCCGGCCCCGGAGGAGCGGTAGGTGTCGATCCGCAGGTCGGACGGGTTGATGTCGATCTCCACGTCCTCAACCTCGGGCAGGACGGCGACCGTGGCCGCTGAGGTGTGGATGCGGCCGCCGGCCTCGGTGTCGGGAACCCGTTGCACGCGGTGGACGCCGCTTTCGAACTTCATGCGGCCAAACACGCCGTCGCCGGTGACCGAGGCGATGATTTCCTTGTAGCCCCCGACCTCGCCCTCCGAGACGCTGTCGATCTCCACGCGCCAGCCCTGCAGGGTGGCGTAGCGCTGGTACATGCGAAACAGGTCGCCGGCGAACAGGGCCGCCTCGTCCCCGCCGGTGCCCGCGCGGACCTCGAGAATCGCCGAGGCGTTCTCGTCCTTGTCCTTGGGCGCCAGCAGCAGGGCCACCTGGTGCTCCAGGGCCGGCAGCTTGTCGCTCAGAATCTGCAGTTCGTCCCGGGCCATGGCCGCCATCTCGGGGTCGCCCGACGCGGCCATCTCCTCCAGCTCGGGACCCTCGGCGCGGACGCGGGCCAGGGTCATGACTGCATCGGCCACGGGCTTGAGCTCCGCGTGCTCCTTGGACAGGCGCACGATCTCCTGGCCGTCGGTGGCGGCGCCCATGCGGGCCTCGATCTCGCGGAAGCGGTCGAGAACCTGGTCGAGTCTGGCTTGGGGGAGGCGCACGGAGGGATCACCGGGAAGAAACGGAGGCTTCCTCTACCCCCCCGCCGCCGCCTTGCCAAACGTCTGATGGCGCGCGGCTCGCCTCAGACGCGAGCTGACCTTGCCAAGCTGACGCTTTGATGCTCGTTAACCATGATCATGGGGGCATGTCGTTCAGGTTGTTTCAGGCGTCGCGCCGGTGGGCGCGGGGAGGGCCAAGGTGAGTGATCACCCCGCGCCTCCGGCCGCTGGCGCGTACCCGCAGCCAGCCATCTGCCGCTGCGGCTTTGCCGGCTTCGCCCAGCCGGTGGTGATCTGCGCCTGTCCGGCTCATCCGTCGGCGCCGCCCAAGCCGGAGTCGCCCAAAAAGGCGCCGCCGCCGACCTTCAGCGACCAGGTGCCTGAGGCCTTCGCAAAGGGATTCAAGGACATCTGGGCGGGGGTCGACGCGGGCCGCTCGCCCGTAGGCCTGATCGCCGACTGTCGCATGCTGCTGGCCGTCCTGGTCACCGAACTGGAACGCCGCGCCGGCGTTTCGGCGCCCAGTCGCGGCTGGTTTGGCGGCGCCCCCCAGGCCGGCATGCGGGCCAAGATCGATTCGCTGGTGGCTCGCCACGTGCTGCTGAAGGGGGTGGCTGACCTCGCCAAGCGGATTTCCCAGCTGGAGCCGGGCTCTGAGGTCAACGCCCTCTATCCCATGGGCGATCCAGCCCAGGCCCGGGATTACATGAATCTCATCTGGCAGGTGGCCGACCAGGGATTCGAACAGGACCGCTGGAGTCGCACCGGAGAAGCCCCCCTGCGTGTGGCCCCCGTCGCAAAGGAGGGCCATTGAGGGAGATGTTCGCCTTACACCCAATCTGGGCCCCGAAGGTTCGCCTACTGAGGGTTGCCGGGTTTCCCGACGCAGCCCCCGCGCCTATGGTCGCCCCATGCCGTCGATCCTAGAGCCCGAGAAAAGAAGGCCGCGCCGGACAACGTCCAGCAAGGGCGTGGACCCCATGGTCGGCGAGATCGCCGAGGCCCTGCTGCATCTCGGCGGCTCGGCCCACCGCGACCGCGTGCTGGAGGTCCTGGCCATGAACCGCGCCTCGGAGGGCGAGGTGCAGCTCAGCCTGCGGGCCCGGGCCGTGGCCGTCTTTGACGCCCACTCAGGCTCCGACCGTGACAGCCGAGGCGTCCGCCCGCTGTTCCGCAAACCCTTCGGTCCCGGCTCCCACCGCTGGGCCCTGACGGCCGAGGCCGAGGCCTTCCTGCGCGCCGGCGGCGCCGCTGGCGACGTGGCGGCGTCGGCCACCCTCTAGACGACCGCCGCCTCCAACTCCGCGCCGCCGTCGCTCAGATCGACGCCGATTCGCCGAAGCTGGATGAAAAGCCGGCGCAGGTTCAGGAAGCTCGCCCGGGTCAGCCGGGTCATCCTCTCGCTGGCCATGACCTGCGTAGGCACGATCAGGCCGCCGTCCACGCGCGCCAGCAGGCCCTGATCGATCAGGCCCTTCACCTTGCGCCGCACCGTCTCGTTGGGAATACCCAGGGTGGTGGCCAGGGCGACGCCGGTCACCGGCCGCCGGAGCTCGTCCGGGGGCAGGCGCACCAGGGTCGCCAACTGAGCCGTGGACCCGGGATTTGTCGCCAGGTGGCCGACATTGGCCTCCACCACGGCCGCGAAGACCAGGGCCGCGGTGATGTCGCCGTCATACTCGCGATTGACCATCTCGACGGCCCGCAGGATGGCCCCGATCGCCATGCGGACCGCGACGCGTTCCCTCAGTTCACTGTCCACGATCGGGCCCTGTTCCACGCGGCGAGCGCCGCTGACGGGCCCATTATGGTGAAGCTTTCCGGGAGCGCGATGGCTTCGGCCCCCAGATTGGGGGGTTTTGACAATGGTTTACATTCGCGTGGAACGCCCACGGAAAAGGGCGGGCCGACTTAGGGTCGACCCGCCCTCCGAGAGTGCAGCGCTCGTAAGAGCGGCTTGGACCTTAGGCCCGAACGCCGGTCAGCGGCGCGTTGCCGAAGGCGCCGAGCTTCACATTGCCCGACATGCTGTCGCCCGAAACGGTGGCTTCGAATTCCAGCGTCATCGGCATGGGAGAGGTGATGGAGGTGGACCAGGTCAGCTTGTCGCCGTCGACCTTGCCTTCGATGGCTTGCTCACCGGCCGGGGTTTGGGTGGTCCCGGTGAAGGCGCCGCCGTCCGTCTTGATAGAGGCCGTAACCGTCTGCGCGCCCATGGGCGAGTTGATGGTGATCTTCCAGTTGCCGTCCGCGGACATGGTGTCCCTCCCTTAAGGTGGCCGGCACCTAACCAAGGCTATCGCCAAGGCGCAAGTGGTGACCCGGGCGTCAACTTTGAATTATTCGCGAACCCGTTCGCTAGTCTTCGTCAGCGAAGGAGAAACCGGCTCCGCGCAAGGCGTCGAGGAGGTTGCGGAGGCCCGTCCTACTCGGGGGCTTCCAGGGACCTGGCGGCGTCAAGCTCGGCGGCCTTGGCCTCGACGAGCTGAACGATGTGCTCGACCATCTGATCGTTGTCCATCTTGTGGTCAGGCTTTCCCGCCACATAGACCATGCCCGCGCCCTTGCCGCCGCCGGTGAAGCCGACATCGGTCATCAGGGCCTCACCCGGGCCGTTCACCACGCAGCCGATGATCGACAGGCTCATAGGCGTGGCGATGTGCGCCAGCCGAGCCTCCAGGGTCTCCACCGTCTTGATGACGTTGAACCCCTGCCGCGCGCAGGAGGGGCAGGCGATGATGTTGATGCCGCGGTGGCGCAGGCCCAGGGCCTTCAGCATGTCGAAGCCGACCTTGATCTCCTCCACCGGGTCGGCGGCCAGGCTGACCCGGATGGTGTCGCCGATCCCCGCCCACAGCAGGTTGCCCATGCCGATGGAGGACTTGATGGTGCCCGAACGCAGGCCGCCCGCCTCGGTGACGCCGACGTGCAGCGGACAGTCGATGGCGTCCGCCAGCATTTGGTAGGCGGCCACGGTCATGAAGATGTCCGAGGCCTTCACGCTGATCTTGAACTCGTGGAAATCGTGGTCCTGCAGGATGCGGGCATGGTCCAGCGCGCTCTCCACCATGGCCTCAGGGCAGGGTTCGCCGTACTTCTCCAGCAGATGGGGCTCCAGGCTCCCGGCGTTGACGCCGATGCGCATGGAGCAGCCGTGGTCGCGGGCCGCCTGGATGACTTCCCGCACCCTGTCGGGCCGACCGATATTGCCGGGATTGATCCGCAGGCAGGCGGCGCCCGCCTTGGCCGCCTCGATGCCGCGCTTGTAGTGGAAATGGATGTCGGCCACGATCGGGACCTTCGAGGCCCTCACGATGGTGGACAGCGCCGCCGTGGACTCCACGTCGGGGCAGGAGACCCGCACGATATCGGCCCCGGCCTCTTCCAGCTGACGGATCTGGCCGATGGTCGCGTTGGCGTCCGCGGTCAGGGTATTGGTCATCGACTGCACGGTGATCGGCGCGTCGCCGCCGACCTCCACATTCCCCACCCGGATCTTGCGCGAGGGCCGGCGCGTGATGGTGCGCCACGGACGGAGATGGGTGTGATCGTGACCGGTCATGATGTTGGGGAAAATAGGCTCCTCGCCGCGAAATCCCAAGCCCTGCGTGGCGCCTCGGCTATCATGCGGACATGACCGCGAGGCGACGATCCGCAATCCCGCTGCTGCTGGCGGCCGGATGCGCTGTCCTGTTGACGCGTGTCGAGATCCCCTGAAGGGACTATTCCGCCGGCGCCGCCAGCTTGGAGACCAAGGTCTGGGGCGCGGGCAGCAGGCCCTTGCTCTGGCCTGCCACGAAGACCTGAACCGCCGATGGATCAGCGACGTCCACCGTCAGACCCTTGAGCATGGGTGCGCGATAGGCTTCCCCGGCCGCGAGCTGGCGGGCGAAATAAACCGAACCGTCCGCGCCACGCACGATCAGCGAGGTGGGCCGGCGCACCTGCAGGGTGACCACCGAGCCTGCCGCCGGGGCGCCGTAGATCGGGCCCGCCGGAACGAAGGTCGCCGAGAGCGGCGTCGATGAAACGACGGGATCCACCGTCTCGGGATTGGCCTTGGCCAGCTTGGCGGCGTCGTCGGCGGCCTTGCTGGAGCCATCGCCGGCGGTGGCGGCTTCCAGGCCCGGGGTTTCGTAGGGCGTGGGGGTGGTGGATTCCACGGGGGCGGGAAGAGGCGCGCCGAGCGCCACCGGACCGCCAGGCGGCGCCGGCGCGGGCAGGCCGACGGCGGACGCTTCCGGCGCGTTCGCCGCTGGCGGGGCCTGCTCGTTCATGGCCCGCTGGGCGATGTTCCACATCACGATGGCGCCGACGATCAGCAGGCCGACGATGACGATCGCCATGACCCGCGGGTCGCCGTCGCGCCGCACGCCGACCGGCGCGCGCAGGGGTTCGTCAGGCGCCGGCTCGTCCAACTTGAAGCGCTCGACCGCGGCCTCGCCGTCCATGCCCAGGGCGTTGGCGTAGGCCCGCACATAGCCGATGGTGAAGGGGCGGGAAGGCAGCTCGTCCAGGCGCATTTCTTCGATGGCCGCCAGATAGGCGCGGCGGATGCGCGTGGAGTCGGCCACGTCCTGCAGCGTCAGGCCGCGAAACTCTCGAGCCGACTTCAAGGCCGCGCCGATGTCAGGTCCGGTGTCCATGGTGGGCATGTAGGAGTCCGCGAGACCGGGATCGCGATCCCCGTCCGCTCGCAAATTCAGATTTGTAACCCCGCCAGTATCGAGAGGCATGGCTACCTGACACCCCACTGTTTGACCGCGGCTTAACTTCGCGGTTGCGCCCCGCTCCGCCTAAGTGCGGAGTTGTTAATACAACAGACGAGGTATCATGCTAGACTATGGAATTCAATGCGTTATTTGGTCACTCATGGTTAACTCGCGCTACAGGCGAGACGCGAAGCTTGGCCGTTATTTTGCGTCATCTGGCGCCGCCTGCGCCAAATTGGGACAGCCCGGCTCCGCCCGATCGCGGCCGCGCGGCCCCCTTACCGACCCTTATGAACACAAACCTTCCACTGAGGTCCGGTGTGCGGGGAGGGATCGTCTATAATGGCGCGCCAGCCAGGGGGAAGAGAAGATGCGGGCCGATGAGGTGTCCAGAAACAACCAGGCCGGCTGGGACCGTCGTGTCGAAGAACAGGACGTCTGGACGCGGCCCGTATCCTCGGAGGACGTGGCTCGGGCCATGCTGGGCGACTGGTCGGTGGTCCTGACCCCTCATATCCCGGTACCGCGCGACTGGTTTGGAGAGGTCGAAGGCAAGGACGTTCTGGCCCTGGCGTCTGGCGGCGGACAGCAGGGGCCGATCCTGGCGGCGGCGGGCGCACGGGTGACCGTGTTCGACGCCTCGGCCCGGCAACTGGCGCAGGATGATGCGGTGGCGGCGCGCGACGGGCTTTCCATCACCACACGCCAAGGGTTCATGCACGACCTGTCGGCCTTCGACGACGCAAGCTTCGACCTAATCTTCCACCCGGTCTCCAACTGCTTCGCCCCGGAGATCTTGCCGGTTTGGCGCGAGTGCTTCCGGGTGCTGCGGCCGGGCGGGACGCTGCTGGCGGGCTTCATGAACCCCATGGTCTACGTCTTCGACGCGGCCGCCGAGCAACGCGGTGAGCTGATCGTGAAGCACGCCTTGCCCTATGCCGACATCACCCACCTGCCTGCCGACCAGCTGGAGCAGCGGGTGGCCCGCGACCACACCGTGGAGTTCAGCCATACCCTGGAGGCGCAGATCGGCGGCCAGCTACAGGCCGGCTTCGTCCTGACCCACATGTTCGAGGACCGGGATGGCGGAGCGCCCGACACCGGCCGCTCCGCCTATTTCCCAACCTGCATGGCGACGCGAGCGGTGAAGCTCTAGGCGTTCGCCGTCACCGGCGGCATTTGGTAGGGCGGCGCGCCAGGCGGACGACCGATCCAGATCTGGCCGCTGCGGGCCATCACCTGGCCGTGGGCGTCGAACAGGGCGACGCCGGCGAAGTGCTTGCGCCCCTCGACCCGGTCGGCCCAGGCGACAACGACATAGGTCTCGCCGGCCTTGGGCTTCACGAGAACCTCGCCGGCCATGGTGCCCAGCAGGCCCACAGGCGTCTCAGTCTTCACCCACCAGGCCATGGAGCCCGAGCAGTCGAGCGCCGCCCAGGTGATCTCGTCGGGCATGGTGCCGTCCGGGTTGGCGAAGTTGGCGTGCGGGGTCCACAGGCCGGCGCAGGTTCCCAGAGGCGCGCCGTCGATCTGACCGACGTGTACGCCGAGGCCCTCGCCGTCCTCACGCTCGATGCAGCAGGAGAAGCAGCCGCGGTGCAGGGACTTCTGCGCGAACCGCGACGCGGCCTGATAGCGGCGGGCCTCCTCTACGGTGGGCGGGGTCGGCGGCATGGGGATGGCGTCGTCGGCGGCCGGCTTGGCCGAGCCCAGCGGCTGGCCCTCGGCGTTGCTCAGCACCACGCCGCCGTCCTCGCTGGGCGTCAGGGTGACGGGCACGTCCAGCGGCACCCCGCTGCGCAGCATGGCGCTGCCGCGGCCGCCGACCGCGTTGGAGAGCACGCCGCAGATATAGCCGCCGTTGGCGGTGACGGGCGGGCCGCGGAATTGTCTCGGAACAATGATCTCGGACATTGGAAATGGATCTCAGGTTCGTTGAAATGAAAAAGGCTATGTCCGTTCTCTGCCGTCCAGCGGCGGACTCTGCAATGGGTCGGAGCGTCTCAGACCCTGACAAAACCCCGCTCATCCCCGCGAAAGCGGGGACCCAGGCTCTTTCTCCGTTCTGAAAGCCTGGCGCGGGTCAGAGCCAACAAACCAAAAACACCTGGGTCCCCGCTTTCGCGGGGATGAGCGGAGGGGGGAGCGGTCTGGGCGCCACAGGCCCTCAACAATTGCGCGC
>NZ_JANPJP010000086.1:0-16103 GCF_031425575.1 Phenylobacterium sp. | reverse complement strand
GGCCTGAGCATCGTGGCCGGCGACGCCTATGGCAATTGGCGGCGGGGCGAGCTCTTCGAGTACCGGCGCAACCTGGCCAAGCTGGGCGGCCCCGTGGACCGCGGCGAGTGGTACATGACACCCCAGACGGTCAATGCGCTGTACGCGCCGATGCAGAATTCCATCAGCTTCCCGGCCGCCATCCTGCAGGCGCCGTTCTTCGATCCGGCGGCCGATCCTGCCGTGAACTACGGCGCCATCGGCGGGGTGATCGGCCACGAGATCAGCCACGGCTTCGACGACACCGGGGCGCTCTTCGACGCTAAGGGCAATGTCCGCAACTGGTGGACCGACGCCGACATGGCCCACTTCAAGGCCTCCTCCAAGCAGCTGGTCGAGCAGTACAACGACTACAAGGCCCTGCCGGACCTGTCGGTGAACGGGGAGCTGACCCTGGGCGAGAACATCGCCGACCTGGCGGGCTTGGCGACCTCCTATGACGCCTATCACCTGTCGCTGAACGGGGCGCCGCCGCCGGTGATCGACGGGGTGACCGCCGACCAGCGGATCTTCCTGGGCTGGGCGCAGAACTACCGGGGCAAGTACCGGGAGGCGGCCCTGCGCCGGGTCCTGCTGACCGACGGGCACGCGCCCGGCGAATACCGCGCCGACACCGTGCGCAACCTGGACGCCTGGTATCCCGCCTTCGACGCCAAGCCCGGCGAGAAGCTCTATCTGGCTCCCGCCGACCGGGTGAAGATCTGGTAGTCCGCGCGTCGTGGCGCCCCAGATCATCCTGATCGACGACCCGGCCGACCCGCGCGTCGCCGCCTATCGCGACGTGCGGGAGCGCGACCTGGTGGGTCGCGAGGGCCTGTTCGTGGCCGAGGGCGAGGTGGTGCTCAATGTGCTGGCGCGCTCAAGGCTGTGCGAACCGGTCTCGCTGATGATCGCCCGCAAGCGGGTGGCGGGCCTGGCCCACCTGATCGCCCAGATGCCCGACGACGTTCCGGTCTATTCCGCCAGCCAGGAGGCGATGGACGCGGTGGTGGGCTTCCATATCCATCGCGGCATCCTGGCCCTGGGCCGCCGGCGCGCGGCCCCGAGCGCCGCCGACCTGCTGGCCGGTCTCGGGGAGGGGAGCCTGGTCCTGGCGCTGTCGGGGATCGCCAACCACGACAACATGGGCGGTCTGTTCCGCAACGCCGCGGCCTTTGGGGTCGATGCCGTGCTGCTGGACACCGACTGCTGCGACCCGCTGTACCGCAAGGCCATCCGGGTGTCGGTGGGGGCGGTCCTGGCGACGCCCTTCGCGACCGTTTCGGACGACCTGCTCGATGCGTTAGGCGCGGCGGGGTTCGAGACGGTGGCGCTGAGTCCCAGCGGCGACAATCGCCTGGTTGACCTCAGGCGACCGTCAAAAACCGCGGTGCTTCTGGGCGCCGAAGGGCCGGGACTGGCGGCCTCGGTGCTGGCGCGGGCGACGACGGTGGCCATTCCCATGGCCACCGGCTTCGACTCCTTGAATGTGGCGACGACCGCGGGGATCGTCCTGCACTACCTGGCCTTCGCCGCAGGGAAGGCTTAGCGCGCTCGCTTCTGGGCGGGCTCTTCGGTTTCTTCGATCAGGGACCGGGTCAGGTTGAGGATCGCAGTGCGCAGGGAGGGCTGCTGCACGCTGGCGAAGGCTTCCAGAAGCTGGACGGCGCCCGGCACGGCCAGCTTCTCGAACAGGCTCTCGTCGCCGGTGGGACGATCGTTCTCGCCGACCAGTTCGCCGACTGTGGTTTCCAGTTTCTCAGCGATGCGCACAAGCATTGAGGCCGAGGTGCGGTTGGCGCCGCGCTCGTACTTCTGGACCTGCTGGAAGCTGACCCCCAGGTGGTCGGCGAGGGTGGACTGGGAGATACCCAGCCATTTGCGACGCACGCGAATGCGGTGGCCGACAGCGACGTCGATGGGGTCGGGGCCCGCATCGTCAAGGTTCTCGCTCACGGATATGTCCTTTTGGCGCGCACGCTCGAGTGCGCAGCGCCTTTCTGCACGCGTAAAAGCCGTATCGCCACCAATTTGTCATGCCTAAGACATAGGGCCGCACTGCAGAGTTAAATTTTGCCTTCTAAGCGTTCGAAGCCGCTTCTAGCGGACTGCTGACATCCAGCACACGAATACTCCCCATTTTGGGTAATGAGCGCGCGATCGGCCCCTCGTGTGGAAACAATCTTGGATTGTATCAGGCGTCCGAAACCCGGCCGTCCAGGATCCCGTGGATCTGATCAAGAACCGCGATGGCCACCTCTTCGCCCTCTGACTCGGAGATCTCGGCCGCGCGGCGGACGATGACGGACAAGGTGGCCAAGTCCCGGGGGCTGAGCAGGCTGGCCATCTCCAGCAGTTCGGCCGTCTGGTCGGCAAGGTCCATCTCGGAGGGCCTGCGTGGCGGGCCGGCGGGCAGGAAGCTGTGAGGAGTCTTGAAATCGGTCATGGCATGTTCGCCGCGGCGAACCGCGAGGCGTCCTCGAAGAAAAGCTCACGGGAGTTGGTGACCCGCGCCTGGGGGGCCAGCGCGGCAAGCGGTTTGAGCAGGATCAGGCGGCTGGCGGGGTCGCCCCCCACGGCGTCGTCGACCACCTCGACCGCCAGGTTGCGATCGGCCGCGGCGAAGGCGGTGGCCAGGACGGTGTCGGCCATGCGGAAGCCGATCAACACCAGCGGCCCGCCCAGGATCTGGGCGGTCTGGCAAAACGCGGCGTTGGTGAAGGCTGAGGGGCCCTGGCGGATGAACACCGCCTCACTGGGCAGGGGCTCCAGGCCGGGGATCGGCGGGTCCGTCGGCGCGCCCGCGGCCCGGACATGGACGTGCAACACCGGCCAGCGTCGGCGGCGCGCCTGCTCCAGCACCCGGCGGCAGGCGGCGACCGTAGTGGCGGCGTTCTCGGTGGCCAGGCGTCCGCGCTGCAGGTCCAGGCAGACCAGGGCCGAGGCGTCGGGGGCATAGGTCCTCATCGCGACAGAGCGCCGGGATTGGCGGCCGCGCGCGCCGCGGACTTGTCCAGCACCCCGGGCGCGTTCCAGGCGCCCTCGGGACGCAGCAATTCATAGGGATCGGAATCCAGGGTCAGGGCGTCATGCGGCGGCACCCCCTCCACCACCATTTCCACATAGTCGTGATCGGAGACCACGAAGCCGTCGCGGCGAGGCCGCACATAGGCGTTGAAGTACTGCTCCCAGAACGGGATCAGCCGCACCTGGCCGTAGCCGAGGATCTTGCGGTAGTTCTTCTTCTCGGCCAGCTTCTTGGCGGCCAGGATCAGCATCAGGGTGGCGCGGCCGCGGCGATACTCCTTGCGCACCGCCACCCGCTCCACCTTGGCGAAGTCGGCGAACCAGCGGATGCGCAAGGTTCCGATCGGCTCTCCGTCGCGCCGCAGGATCAGGTGGGTGGCGCCGGCGAAGTCGTTGCCGTCGTACTCCTCGTCATAGGGACAGGCCTGTTCGCCCATATAGACCAGGGCGCGCACCGCCATGGCCTGCATCAGGTCAGGCAGGGTGCGGCAGACCAAGACCTCCAGCTGTCCCTCGTCGACCTCGGCGGGCGCCCTGGCCTCCAGGGGCATGCGGACATTGGCGTTCATCAGGCGGCTTTCCTTTGGGGAGTCCAGGTGGGGCAGACCACCAGACCGCCGGGGCCGGGCACGGCGCGCGCGCCCATGCGGCGCAGCAGAGTGCGCTCGCCGCCCGGGGTGGCGGCGCGGCCATAGAGCGGGACGGTGTCGTAGATCTCCCGATGGATCGCCAGGGCGCCGGCCATCACCACGGCCCGGCCGCGCCAGGTGACCCCGGCCATGCCCCAGCCATAGATCGCGATGACCCGGTCGGCGGGTCTGGCGACCATCGCCATGGGGGGCGCGACGCCGTCGAACACCCCTGCGGCCAGGGTGCCGGCGGCGGCCTTGTTGAGGGGAATGATGCAGAGGACGCCGGCCAGTCGGCCATCGCTGTCGCGGTAGCTGAAGGCGGAGCAGCCGGTGCGGTCCTGGACTGCCTGCAGGGTGTCCACGGTCGCGACCGTGGGACAGACGGTGCGGGCCGCGATGTCACGGCCCTGGACGATTTCGTCGGGGGTCGCCAGCCTCAGGCCCAGCCGCGCAAGGTGCTCTCGCGGGCGGATGGTGGTGTCGGCGGCGCTCGGCATCCTGGTCACCTGACTTGTGCAAACTGGCCTTTTGGTAGAGCGTCAGATCGTCTGGGTGCAGCCGCCAAGTTCGTATGGGGGCGCCACGATACGGGTTGGGTGGGATGGACAATCACGACGGCGGACGCGCCGACTGGGACGACATCAAGACCTTCGTCGCCGCGGCCCAAGCCGGCAGCTTCGGCGCGGCCGCACGCCGCCTGCGGACCAGCCAGCCCACCATCACCCGCCGCATCGACGACCTGGAGACCCGGCTTGGCGTGCGGCTGTTCGACCGCGGCCTGCGGGGGGTCAGCCTGACGCGGGCTGGCGAGCGCATCTATGACCGCGCGCTGTCCATGCAGCGGGCCTCGGTGGACATCGAGCGCATGGCCCTTGAGGCCGACCGCCACGACAGCGGCGAGGTGACCATCGCTGCGCCGGAGGGCATCGGGGGCTTCCTGCTGGGGGTCAAGCTCGCGGATTTCATGAAGGAAAATCCAGGCATCCGCCTGGCTCTTGATTGCGGCTTCTATCCCGAGAACCCCGTGGACGGGCACGTCGACCTGTCCATCCAGCTCACGTCGCCGGGCGGCCAGCCGGATGTGGCGGCCACGGAACTGGCCACGCTGCACTACGCCCTGTTCGCGTCGCAGGACTACATCGATACGTATGGGGCCCCCACGCGCCTGGAGGCGGCCGTCGGTCATCGCTTCATCGCCCACTCCGCCCAGGTCAGCGAGAAGGGCCAGTGGCACGCCAAGACCGGCGCTTTCATGGAGCTGGCCGCGCCGTCCCTGGTGGTCAACTCTTCGACCGCCATGCTGCACGCCATCGAGCGCGGCGCCGGCATCGGTCCGGTGCCCACCGCGATCCTGCGCATGACCTCCAACCTGGTGATGCTGGACATCCCGCCGCTCGCCACCGGGACCCTGTGGCTCTGCCACCATCGCGACGCGCTGAAATCGCCGCGCGTCGCCCGGGTCGCCGAGTGGCTGGTCTCGATCTTCGACGCCCGCGAGCGGCCCTGGTATCGCAAAGAGTTCATCCACCCCGCTGAGTTCGAAGGCTGGTCCTGGCCAGCGGCCATCGCGCGCGCCTGACCCACCCAAGCGCCACGGGGGTTGGCCTCGCGTCGCGGTTTTTTGACGCCCCGTATAAAGTCGCCCTTAACCCAGATCCGGTACCGCTTTTCTGAGAAGCGAACAGAGACCGGGGGGCGGCGCATGTCAGAGATCAGATCGCCCAAGCCCGTCGCTGCAGACGCTGCGGCCCGCCCCTTCGAACTCGATCTCAGCCAGGCTGTCTGCGACCGGGCCACGCGTCTGGCGCGCACGATGTTCGGCGCGGTGGAGTCACAGGTCGTGCTGGTCAAGGATGGCCGCGCATGGCGCAGCCGTGATCCGCATGGCGATCACGCCATCGCCCCCAGCGTGCAATGGAGCCTCGACACCGGGCAGTTCCTCTGGATCGAGGACGGCCGCATCGATCCACGGTCCTGCGACATGGATAGCGTCACCGGCCCGCCCTATCTGCGCTTCTACGCTGCGGCCGCGATCCGCCTGGCGGACGGCTCCATCCCCGGGGTGCTCTGCGTGACCGGCCAGGAGGTGCGGCCCTACGAGGCCAGCCTGGCCAACCGGCTGACCGACCTGGCCGCCTTCATCGCCGACGAATGGGATCGCGCCCAGGCCACCAAGGCGCGCGAACACGGCCGGCGCGAGCGCGCCGCGATCATGTCCACCTTCGCCGCCGTGGTGCAGGCCATGCCGGTGTCACTGGTGATCACCGACCGTAACCTTACCGTGCTGGGATGTAGTCCCCGCTGGGCCGAGGAGGTCGGCCTGACCGACGAGGAGGCCCGGGGCCGGTCCATGATGGAGCTGAGGCCGGCGGTGTTTGAACGCTGGCGGGAGTACTATGACCGGGTGCTGGCCGGTGAGGTCATCACCTCCGACCGCGTGCCGTATCGGGGCGACGACGGCGCTCTCCGCTGGATGTCGGTGGAGATGGCTCCCTGGCGCAACGCGCAAGGTGAGGTCGGCGGCCTCATTGTGGCCAGCCACAACATCACCAGCATGGTCGAGGCCATGGAGGCCACCGAGCGATCGGAACAGCGCCTGACCCTGGCGATGGAGATCGCCGATATCCACGTCTGGGAAATGGACTACCAGCGTCGCGAACTGATCAAGGCCGGCGCGGAGGACACGTTCTTCTCCGAGGCCAAGACCTATGACGAGCTCTTCCGGGACATCTACGCGACCATAGATCCGCGCGATCGCCCCGGCGTCGAGGCGGCCTGGACGCTGCACGTGGAGGAAGGCGCACCCTACCGGCCCGAGTACCGCATCATCCGCGCCGACGACCGCGAAGTCTGGACCTCGGCTGCGTGCCGCCTGGTGAACGACCGCGAAGGCCGTCCGGTGCGGCTGATCGGGGCGATGCAGAACATCACCGAACGCAAGGCGGCCGAGCGCGCCCTGATGCAGGCCAAGGAAGACGCCGAGATGGCCAACCGGGCCAAATCCACCTTCCTGGCCACCATGAGTCACGAGATCCGAACCCCGTTGAACGGGGTGCTGGGCATGGCCCAGGCCATGGCCGCCGACGAGCTGAGCACTCTGCAGCGCGACCGCCTGGACGTGGTGCGCCAGTCCGGCGAGACCCTTCTACACATTCTCAACGACGTGCTGGACCTCTCCAAAATCGAGGCGGGCAAGCTGGAGTTGGAGGAGGCCGAGTTCGACATCAGCGAACTGGCCCGCGGCGCCCATGCCGCCTTCACAGCCATCGCCAACAAGAAGGGCCTGTCCTTCGACCTGGCCGTCGAGGTCGCGGCCCGCGGTGTCTATGTGGGCGACTCCACCCGGGTGCGACAGATCCTCTACAACCTGGTCTCCAACGCCCTGAAGTTCACCGAGAGCGGGGAGGTGCGGGTCATTGTGGCGCGCACCGACGACGGCCTGCGCCTGACCGTGGCCGACACCGGTATCGGCATTCCGCCCGAGCGGCTGGCCAGTCTGTTCCAGAAGTTCGAACAGGCCGACGCCTCCACCACGCGACGCTACGGCGGCACGGGCCTGGGCCTGGCCATCTGCCGGGAGCTCGCCCAGCTGATGGGCGGCGCGATCCGCGCCGAGAGCAACCCCGGCAAGGGCTCCAGCTTCTACGTCTCCCTGCCGCTGGCCAAGAGCACAGCGACCCACGTGTTGCCGGCCCCAGATTCCGGGGTGGTCGAGGCCATAGAGTTGGAGGTCGGAGCCCTGCGGGTGCTGGCCGCGGAGGACAACACGGTCAACCAGCTGGTGCTCAAGACCCTGCTGCACCAAATCGGCGTCGATCCGGTGATCGTCGAGAACGGCAAGCTGGCCGTGGAGGCCTGGGCGCGGCAAGACTGGGACGTCATCCTGATGGACGTCCAGATGCCCGAGATGGACGGCCCGACGGCGACGGGGATCATCCGAACCCGGGAGGCCGCCGAGGGCCGACCTCGGACACCGATCATCGCGCTCACCGCCAACGCCATGGCTCACCAGGTGGCGGAATACACCGAAGCCGGCATGGACGGCTTCGTCGCCAAGCCCATCGAGGTCGGACGCCTGTTCGCGGCCCTGCAGGCGGTGCTGGAAGCTCCGGCCGAAGCCGAAGACGGCGACGCCTCTGTGGCGGCCTAGGCCGGCTCCACCGCCCGCATCACCTCGTAGACGTCCAGGTCGAACCGCTCCACGGCGCGGGCATAGGCGCGCGCCGTGTGGGGCCAGTTGTTGAGGATGCGGCCGTCAGCGGTCTTGTACCAACTGGTGCAGCTGCCGGCCCACGGCGTGACCGCCAGGGCCTTCTGAAGCTCGGCATTGTAGGCGTCGGCGATCTCCTGCTTCACCGAGAGCGGGCCGGCCTCGCCGATGGCGTGCAGCGCCTGCAGCACATAGTCGGCCTGGGCCTCGATCATGAAGATGATGGAGTTGTGCCCGAGGTTGGTGTTCGGTCCGTACAGCATGAAAAGATTGGGGAAACCGGTCACCGACAGGCCCAGATACGCCTCCGGCCCGTCGATCCAGACGTCGCTCAGGCGCAAGCCGCCCACGCCGGTGATCCCGGTGTCACCCACGAAGGAGCGGGTCTCGAAGCCGGTGGCGTAGATCACCACATCGACCTCGTGCTCCCGGCCCTGGGCGTCCACCACGCCGCGCGGGGTCATTCGCGCGATGGCCTCGGTCACCAGCTCGACATTGGGCCGGGTCAGGGCCGGATAGAAGTCGTTGGAGATCAGCACCCGCTTGCAGCCGATCTCATAGTCGGGGGTCAGCTTGGCGCGCAGCTCCGGGTCGGCGACCTGAGCGTGCAGGTGGGCTAGCGGGATGGGGACCTCCTCCACCGGCGCGGTTCCGGCGCGCTTGGCTTCGAGCCGGGCCTCGGCCATCTCGAAGATGTCTCCGCGCACCTTGGCCATCACCTCGGGCTGAGCACGGAACCGGGCCTTCTCCTCGGCGGTGTAGGGCCGGTTCATGCGCGGCACGATCCAGTTGGGGGACCGCTGGAAGAGCGTCAGCGATCCCGCGACCTTGGCGACCTCGGGGACGAACTGCACGGCGCTGGCGCCGTTGCCGATCACCGCGACGCGCTTGCCGGCAAGGTCGACGGAGCCGTCCCACTGGGCGGAGTGGAAGGCGGCGCCGGCGAAGGCGTCACGCCCGGCGATAGGCGGAAGCTTGGGCCGGTTCAACTGGCCCCAAGCGGTGACGAAGGTCTCGGCGGTGATGGAGCTCCCGTCGGCCAGGCCTATGCGCCAGACCGCCGCGCTGTCGTCCCACGCCGCCGAGGTCACCTCAGCATTGAACCTCAGGTGTCTGAAAAGCTGGCGCTTTTCCACGACGTTCTCGATGTACGCGAGGATGTCGGGCTGGGCGGAGAAGATTTCGGGCCAGTCGGGATTGGGCTCGAAGGAATAGGAATAGAGGTGGCTGGGAATGTCGCAGCCGCTTCCGGGATAGATGTTTTCCCGCCAGGTGCCGCCGACCCGGTCGGCCTTTTCCAGGATCACGAACGACGTCTCGCCCTTGGCCTGCAGCTTCAGGCCCATGCACAGGCCAGCAAAGCCCGCGCCGAGGATGGCGACCTTGAAGTCCGCGCCCATGGTGATTTCGTTCCCGACCTGTCGTTGGGGAAAGGCTAGCGGCGCCGTCCTAGGTGATCAACGGTTAGTTCGTCGCGCCGCCCGGGTGGCCTGAAACTCAGCCATGGACTTGGCGGGCGCGTCGGTGGTCCAGGCCGCCTCGAAGGCGTCTATGCCGGCGGCGATGGCGTCCTTCATCGGCAGGTCTTCCCAGCGGCGGATCAGCGCCTTCTGCAGACGCACGGCGGCCGGTTCGGCGGCCAGCAGGCTCGCGAGCCAGGCCTCCACCTGGGCGTCCAGGCCCGTGGCTGGGACGACGGCTTCAACCAAGCCCCAAGACCCCGCTTGGGCGGCGCTGAAGGTCTCACCCAACAACAACATTTGCCGCGTCCGGCCCCAACCCACCAGGGACGGCAGGAGGGCGGCCTCCACCACGGACGGTATGCCCAGCTGCACCTCCGGCATCCCGAACACCGCGCTGTCGGCGGCGACCCGCAGATCGCAGGCCGCGGCCACCTCCATGCCCGCGCCCAGGGCATAGCCGTTGATCTTCCCGATCACCGGGACCGGCAGGTCTCGCAACACCTCGCAGCAGCGGTGGACGCGGGTGATGAAGGCCCGCGCCGTGCTCGCGTCCAGGCCCGCCATCTCGTCGATGTCCGCCCCACCGATGAAGGCGCGGTCGCCCGCCCCGGTCAGCACCACGGCGCGGAGGTGTTCATCCTTGGCCAAGGCCCCGATCCGGGCCGCGAACTCCTTCATCAGGGCGCTGTTGAGGGTGTTCAGCCTGCCCGCATTGTCCACGGTGACATGGGCCACGCAGGCGCCGCCGGCCCGCGCCTCGATCTCGATCCGCACTTCGCCCGACATGGCCGTTTTCCTCCCAGAGCCGCTGCGTCAACCTGCGACGCGCATCGCGCCTCGACAACCGGTGGAAAGGCGGTGAACAATGATCACCTAGCCGTTGGAGTCTCCATGCGCCGCCGTTTCGCGAGCATTCACCTGCGTTTCGGGAAGGGCTGCTGATGCCTTGGCCGTCCGTCGGCGCGACTCGGCGCAGGGGCTACCATGTCGGCAACCTGCGGGCGCAACTGTTGGACGAGGCGCGCGCCCTGCTGGAGAGCGGGGGCATCGGCAAGCTGAACCTGAGGGCCCTGGCGGCGCGGGCCGGTATCGCGCCGGGCTCGGTCTATCATCACTATACCTCCAAACAGGCCCTGCTGGCGGGGCTGGCGGCCGAGGGATTCGGCGAGTTCGAGGCCGCCCTGCGCGCCGCAGCCACGGCCGCCGCCAACGCGCCGATTCGCGCCACGGCGCTGGCCTATTTCGGTTTCGCCCGGCGGCAACCGGCGCTCTACAGCCTGATGTTCGATCCCGCCGCCCTGGCTGATCCCGAGGTGGCCTTGGCCCGCGACCGCGCCTTCGCCGTCATCGAGGCCGCCATCGCCGAGTCCCCCAACCAGCCGGAGCGGGACCCCGACCTGATCCACAAGGTGGCCCTGGCCGTCTGGGCCTGCGGACACGGCGCGGCCTCGATGATGCTGGCCGACCCCGCCGACACCGAGGGCGGCCTGATGGAAGATGTGATCCAGGGTCTGGAAGTTCTGTTCCGCCCCCGCTAGCCGCCACAGGGATGACGTCTTGCCGCGCGGCGGGGAGGGCATGACCGTGCGCGAAAGCCACACATAGCGCAGCTTCGTTGCGGCCCGGTTGTGAAAACCAGAATCGCCGTCTAAGCATGACGCCGTTCCGCGAACCTGTTCGCGCGCTTCAACGACCTGAGACGATGACCAATCTGTTTGGCCAGATGCCGTGCGGCAATGAGCTCTACCGGGCTCCCACGCCGCATGCATCCAACTCGCCAGACCCATCGACCCTCTCAGAAATCGAAGCCCGCCATGTCCGCCGTCATCACCGTCAAGTCGCTCTCCAAGGCCTACCGCTACGCTAAGCGGCGCGGCGGCTTCTTCGAGGCCTTCTCCCCCGAACATGTGACGGTCGAGGCCGTCGCCGGCGTCGACTTCGAGATCGCGAAGGGCGAGCGCGTCGCCATCATCGGCCCCAACGGCGCCGGCAAGTCCACGACCCTGAAGATGCTCTCGGGCATCCTGGAGCCCTCCTCGGGCGAGGTCAGCGTGCTGGGCCTGACGCCGTGGAGGGAGCGCAAGGCGCTGGCCTACAAGATCGGCGTGGTGTTCGGCCAACGCTCCCAGCTGTGGGGCGAACTGCCGGCCCGCGAGAGCTTCGCCCTGCTGCGCCACATCTACGACCAGGAAGCCGCGCCCTTCGCCAAACGGCTGGGCGAACTGACCGAGCGCTTCGCCCTCACCGATCTGCTGGACCAGCCGGTCCACCGCATGTCGCTGGGCCAACGGATGAGGTGCGAGATCACCGCCAGCCTGCTGCACGGCCCCAACCTGCTGTTCCTGGACGAGCCCACCATCGGCCTGGACGTGACGGCGAAGGCGGCGATCCGCGACTTCATCCGCGAGCATGCCCGCGACCACGGCCAGACCGTGCTGCTCACAAGCCATGACACGCGGGATATCGAGCTGGTCTGCGACCGGGTGATCGTGGTCAACCAGGGCCGTATCGTGGTGGACCAGCCCACCGACCAGCTGCGCCGCCGCTTCCTGGGCCGCAAGATCATCACCTTCCAGTCGGCGGGGCAGGGGGTTTCGCTCGACCTGCCCGGGGTGACGCGGCGGGCCTCGGAGGCCCACGCCACCATCCTGGAGGTGGACACCAAGCTCACCCGCGTGGAGCAGGTGATCGCCGCGGCCATGGCCGACGGCGGCATTGAGGACGTCACCATCGAGGATCCCCCCATGGAGGAGGTGATCGCCGACATCTACGCCTCGACCCATGCGACGTGACCTGACCGCCGCCGCTGTCGCCCTGCGGGTCGGGGCGGGCCAGGCCATGGCCGGCTGGACCGTGCTGGCCGGCCGCTGCCTGTTCTACGTCCTGATCATGACCGTGCTCTCGGCCCTGTGGGACAAGGTGGCGGCCGAGCCTGCGCGCGGCGCCATCGCCCTGCCGGCCGGCGGGCTGGTGCTCTATGTCCTGGCGACCGAGTGGATCACGCTCTCCCTGCCCGCCGTGCACATGCGGTTTGAGGACGACATCCGCTCGGGCGGTCTGGAGCCCCACCTGCTGCGGCCCAAGTTCTACCTGTTGCAGAGCCTGGCTCAGAGCCTGGGCGGGACCCTGGTGCGGCTGACGGTGCTGGGCGTAACCGCCGTGGCTTGGCTGGCGGTGACCGGCCGCGAGGGGCCGCCCGTCGGCGCCTATGCCTATCTCTTCGTCCTGGGCGTCCTGGCCGTGACCGTGGGTATGCTGCTCTATGCGGTGGCGGGGCTTTGCGCCTTCTGGACGCGGCGGATCCTGCCCGTGCAGCTGGTGATCCAGAAGCTGATGTTCCTGTTGGGCGGGCTGTTCGCTCCCATCACCCTCTATCCCGACTGGCTGCGGAAGCTGGCCGAGGCGACCCCCTTCGCCGCCCACCTCTATTGGGCCGGCGTCCAGGCGTTGGCGCCCTCCGGCGCGATGTTCCTGACGGCGGCGGCCTGGCAGGTGCTGTGGATCGTGCTGCTGTCCCTGCTGTGCCTGGCGCTGTGGCGAGCGGGCCTCGCCAAGGTGCTGCGGGAGGGCGGGGTATGATGCGCGCGTTCCGCCTCTACGCCGCACAGTCGAGCGCGGCGATCCGCACCTCCTTCTCCGACCGGGGCAACTTCGCGATCCAGGTCGGAGGGATGATCGTCAACGACATCTTCTTCCTGACCCTTTGGGTGCTGTTCTTCGCGGGCTTCCGCTCGATCGGTGGCTGGACCCTGTCGGACATGGCCCTGCTGTTTGGGCTGCCCATGTCGGTGGTGGGAATTTCGGGCGTGTTCTTTGGCGGCTATCGCGACATGGCCGCGACCCTGCTGCGTGGCGAACTGGACGCCCTGCTGACCCAACCCAAGGGGCTGATCCCGCGCCTGCTGGCCCGCGAAAGCATCGCCACCGCCTGGGGCGACCTGGCCGGCGCGGTCTTCGTGCTGGGGGTGTTCGCCAAGCTGGAATGGGCGGATTTGCCCGCCCTGCTGCTGGCCATCGCGGCCGGGACCACCGTCTATGTCAGCGCCAGCATCAGCTTCGCCAGCCTGGCCTTCTGGGCGGCGGGCGCGCGCAGCTTCGCCCGCGACCTGACCGACTTCATGCTGCTGTTCTCCAGCTATCCCGGCTCGATCTATCATGGAGCGGTCAAGACCATCGCCTTCACCATCCTGCCCGCGGGCTTCGTGGTGCTGGCGCCGATGGGCATGGTTCGAAATCCCGGCCTCCAGACCCTCGCCCTGGTGCTGTTCGGGGCGGTGGTCTACGCCGCCATGGCGGTGGGCCTGTTCCACTTGGGCGTCTCCCGTTACCGGCGCGGCGCCTCGCCCTCGATGTGAGATTTGCTTGATTTCGGCGCCGAAGCCCGCTGCTTAGGTCCATGAGCCGCAAGCCAAGGATCACGGTCGCGGGTGCGGGCGCGCTCGGTCTGACGACGGCGCTCGCCCTGGCCGACGCCGGGGCGGAGGTCGCGGTCTATGATCCAGCGCCCGACGGTGGCGCCGCTTCGGCGGTGGCCGCCGGCATGCTCGCCCCGGTGTTTGAGGCGGTGCTGGACGTCGAGACCCGCGCCCACTTCGACCTCATGCTGGCGGCGCGCGACCTGTGGCCGGCCCTGGAGACCCGGATCGGGATCACCGTGGACCGGGCCGGCGCCATGGCGGTGGGGGACGCGAGCTTCCTGCACGCCGCCGACGTGGGCATCCGCAAGCTGGGTCTGCGTCCCACCGAATTGTCGCGCAACGCCATGATCGGCCTGGCGCCGGGCCTCGCCCCCGGTTGGGGCCACGCCCTGCTGACCCGCGAGGACTGGCGCATCGACGCCGCTGCGGCCCTGGCGGCCCTGCGCCGCGCCGCTCAGGCCGCGGGCGTCACCTTTCACCCCCGCGCCGCCGACGGTTTCGAGGGCGGCGAGCGGCTGGTGATCGCCACCGGCATGGGTCGCGACCTGGCCGTCATGGCTCCGCTGCTGGGACGGCTGAGCCCCATCAAGGGCCACATCCTGCGCACCGAGGGCCTAGCCTATGAGGGCGTCGTGGTGCGAGGCGAGGGGGCCTATGTCACGACCGCACCGGGTGGGCTGACCCTTGGCGCCACCATGCAGCCGGACGCCGATGACCTCGCCGTCGAGGCCGGTCAGGTGGCGGGCCTGCTGGAGGCCGGGGCGCGCCTGTTCCCCACCCTGAAGGCCGCCAGGGTCACCGCCCAGACCGGCGTCCGCGCCGCCACCCCGGACGGCCTGCCCATGGTCGGGCGCGGGCGTCACCACGGCGTGCTGCTGGCGGTCGGCGCGCGGCGCAACGGCTGGCTGCTGGCGCCCCTGGTGGCAAAGATCATCACCGCTTGCGTGACGGAGGGGGACCTTGGCCCCTATGCCGCCCGGCTCGATCCGAGGCGGTTCGACAACATCTAGGGACGATGACGATGAGCGCCTTCTGGCTGAGCGACGAACAGCAGGCGATCCGCGACGGCGTCGCCCGGGTCTGCGCCGACTTCGACGCCGAGTACTGGCGACGGACAGACGACACCGGCGACTTCCCCGAGGCCTTCGTCGCCGCCATGGCCGCCGGCGGCTGGCTGGGGACCGCGATGCCTGTCGAGTTGGGCGGAGCGGGTCTGGGCCTGACCGAGGCCACGATCATGATGCAGGCGGTGGCGGAGTCGGGAGCGGGGTTCTCGGGCGCCAGCGCCCTGCACCTGAACATCTTCGGCCCCATGCCCATCGCCAAGTTCGGCTCCGAGGCCCTGAAGCAGAGCGCCATACCGCGGCTGATCTCCGGCGAGGACAAGATCTGCATCGGCATCACCGAGCCGGACTCCGGCCTCGACACCACCAGCCTGACCACGCGGGCGGTGCGCACCAAGGACGGCTATGTGATCTCGGGCCGCAAGGTGTGGACGACCATGGCCCAGCGGGCCAACAAGATGCTGACTATCGCCCGCACCACGCCGAAGGATCAGGTGCGAAAGGCCACCGAGGGCCTGAGCCTGTTCTACACCGACTTCGACCGCTCGAAGATCTCGGCCACGGTGATCCCGAAGATGGGCCGCAAGGCGGTGGAGTCCAACAGTGTCTTCATCGACGGGCTGGAAGTGCCGGCCGGCGACCTGATCGGCGAGGAGGGGCGCGGCTTCTACTACCTGCTGGAGGGGTTGAACCCCGAACGGGTGCTGTTCGGCGCCGAGGCCGTGGGTCTGGGCCGCGCGGCCCTCGCGAAGGCCACCTCCTACGCCAAGGAGCGGATCGTGTTTGGCCGGCCCATCGGCCAGAACCAGGGCGTGGCCCATCCCCTGGCGCGGTCCTGGGCGGAGCTGGAGGCCGCCAACCTGATGGCCTTCCGGGCCGCGGCCCTGTTCGACGCCGGCGAGCCATGCGGCGCGGAGGCCAACGCCGCCAAATATCTGGGCGGGGAGGCGGGCTTCTCCGCCTGCGAGGCTGCGGTCCTGGCCCACGGCGGCATGGGCTACGCCCGCGAGTTCGACGTGGAGCGCTACTTCCGCGAGGCCATGATCGCCCGCATCGCGCCGATTAGCCGTGAGATGGTGCTGAACTACATCGCCGAGCGAGTGCTCGGGTTGCCCAAGAGCTACTGAGCCTTAGCCGGGGATTAACCACAGCCGGCGCAAGCCTTGGCGCATGGCGGTCAGCGGCATCCGAGGGGTGGTGGAGGCGGCGATCCGGCGGGCGTCGGGCGCCACCGGGGTCGACGCCGGCTTCCTGATGAAGACCGCCCGGCG
>NZ_JANPJP010000085.1:0-2661 GCF_031425575.1 Phenylobacterium sp. | reverse complement strand
GTCGCTCTCGCGACAGAGGAGGAAAACGCTCTCTTACTCAGGCTTGGCCGCGGCTTCCTCGTCGTGCGCCCAGCCGCGGACCAGGAAGCTGATCAGCACGAAGAACACGCCGCAGCCGACGCCGGCCCAGCCCAGGGTCGTAAAGCCGTTCAGGGAGGCCACGAGGGCCGCCTGCGGATCCAGCACCTGGCCGCCGATGCTCTCGGTGCCCATCAGTCCGGCGATCTTGCCGCCGACGAACTGGGCGATGGAGGATGACAGGAACCACACCGCCATCATGAAGCTAACCACCGAGGGCAGGGACAGCTTGGTGATCTCCGACAGGCCCACGGGCGACAGGAAGAGCTCGCCGGTGGTGTGCAGCAGGTAGAGGAAGCCCAGCAGCATCAGCGGCACCCGGAAAGCGGAGTCCGCCAGGCCGGCGCCCCAGACCACCACCAGGAAGCCGAGACCCACCTGCAGCAAGCCCAGACCGAACTTCATGGTCGGGTTCAGGTCCATGTTGCGCTTGGCCAGATAGGCCCAGGTCGCCGCGAAGATCGGGGCGAATATCAGGATGAAGCCTGCGTTGAACGACTGGGTCTGGGCCGCCCCGATGGTGGAGTCGATGAAGAAGTCGCTGGCCGGATTGAGGCCGATGGCCGCGATCTGCTCGGGCGTGCCGATGGGGACGCCCAGGAAGGTCACCGCCTGCTGGGTGATGGTCATGTCGACGTTGGTGGAGGCGAACAGGTTCAGCGAGGTGCCGGCCTGCTCGAACAGGGTGAAGAACACCACCGCCCCGAAGATCAGGATCACCGCCAGCATCATCCGCTGGCGCTCCACCCAGGTCTTGCAGGCGACGACCATGATCCAGGCGATCGCCGCCAGGGAAGCGACGATGGAGATCGAAAGCGCCAGGCCCACGATGGCGTTGTGCGGCACCAGCAGCCAGACCAGGCCAACCCCCAGGATGGAGGCGCCGTAGATCAGCCATTCGCGGTTGATCGGCCCCACCACCGGACGGGTCAGCAGCTCGGGGTTCGGCGGCTCGCCCTTGCCCTCCAGGTGCTTCTTGCCCAGGACGAAGACGATGAAGCCCAGGGCCATGCCGACCCCGGCCAGGCCAAAGCCCGCCCACCAGCCCACCGTCTGGCCCAGCAGGCCGCACAGGATCGAGGCCCAGAAGGCCCCCAGGTTGATGCCGTAATAGTAGAGGGTGAAGCCTGAATCGCGCCGCGGATCGCCCTGCGGATAGAGCTGTCCGACGATGGTGGAGATGTTGGGCTTCAGAAAGCCCACCCCCATGATGATCAGGGAGACGGCCAGGTAGAAGGCGTTCACGCCGCTCTGGTCCTGGGTGGTCTCCATCTTGAAGCTGTCCTTGGGCAGGACCTGCGGCAGGGGGCCGGCGTCGCCCAGGCCCTTGATCTCCAGGCCACCGCCCTCGGCGGGACCAAACTCATAGGGCTTGCCGCCGACGATCAGGTGCGCCTGGCGGGCGTCGACGCGGCCGGTGGCGGCCACCTCGTAGCTCTGGCCCGCATAGACCAGGTTCTGGGTCGCGGGGCGGCCCTCATAGGCCATCATCCCGTGACCGGCCACCAGCAGCAGGGCGCCGAAGGCCACGGCCTTGCGGGTGCCCAGATAGCGGTCGGCCAGCAGGCCGCCGAGCAGGGGCAGCAGATAGACCAGCGCGGTGTAAGAACCGTACTGCGCCGAGGCCGTCGCCTGGTCGAACAGCAGGTGCTGGGTCAGGTAGAAGATCAGGATGCCGCGCATCCCATAGTAGGAGAAGCGCTCCCACATCTCGGCGAAGAACAGGATGATCAGCCCACGCGGGTGGTTCTTGAGCATCTGGAGGAGCACGGGCAGGCCGGTCACAACCGTGACGACGATCCCGAGCATGACAACGAGGTTCAACATGAAGTCGGTCTTCCGATCCCTGGGAGGCCGGCATGCATCGGGGTTGTTTCACCCCCCGCCGGGCTGATTTGGCGCGAGAAGATCACGGTCAAGTCGCCAGCACAAGCAAGCGGCGACCCCCACTATGGTGACGCTGGACCCCGCTCCCCATCTCAAGCGTTAAGCAGGCCTAGGAGGCGCGTCCCATGAAAATCCCCGGTCCCGACCACCCCATCACCATCAGCCCCGGCGCAGGGCGCTGGCGCGTGATGTTCGCCGGCCACGTCATCGCCGATTCGGGCGACGCCCTGGTCCTGAAGGAGGCCGCCTACAAGCCGGCGATCTACTTCCCGCGCGAGGACGTCTCCATGGAGTACCTCTCCCGCACCGACCGCTCGACCCACTGCCCGTACAAGGGCGACGCGGCCTACTACACGGTGCTGATGGACGGCCAGTTCGCGGAGCACGGCGTCTGGACCTATGAAGAGCCTTTCCCCGCCATGGAACAGATCCGCGGGCGGCTGGCCTTCTATCCCGACAGGTTCGAGATCTATGCCGTGGACAACGACACCGTCGATCCGACCCACGTCCACACCGAACGCCGCGCCATCGACGAAGCCGTCCAGCACACCGACTCCGGCGCCGGCGCCAGCCAGAAGGACCACTGGCCGGCCAACACCAATGATGCGCCGCCGCGGCCCGAGGGGGTTTAGCGAAGGCCCGCTTTTCCTCCCCCGTTCACGGGGGAGGGGGACCGCGCGAAGCGTGGTGGAGGGG
>NZ_JANPJP010000084.1:0-8856 GCF_031425575.1 Phenylobacterium sp. | reverse complement strand
GGTGGCATCCAGGGTGGCGGTGCGGAAGGCGCCGTCCAGCAGCTCGCTGATGGCGCGGATCTTGGCCAGGTCCTCATTGGTGAGGATCGGCTGGGACACCTCCAGGCGCTTGTGCGTGCCGGCCTGACGGCCCAGCAGGTTAGGGCGCGGGCCGATCATCGACACCAGGCTCATCACCAGCTCCTCGCGGATCGGGTCGATCGGCGGGTTGGTGACCTGGGCGAAGTTCTGCTTGAAATAGTCGTAGAGCAGCTTGGCGCGCTTGGAGAGCACCGCGATCGGGACGTCGCCACCCATCGAACCGATGGGGTCGTCGCCCGTCTGGGCCATAGGCTCCAGGAAGAACTGCAGGTCTTCCTGGGTGTAGCCGAAGGCCTGCTGCCGATCGAGCAGCTGGGCGGGGTCGGCGCCCATCAGGGCGTCGGCAGGCGCGGCGTCAGGCAGGTCTTCCAGCTTGAACTGGGTCTGGGCCAGCCACTCGGCATAGGGCTCAGCGTCGGCGAGGGAGGCCTTGATCTCCTCGTCCTCGATGATCCGGCCTTCCTCCATGTCGATCAGCAGCATCTTGCCGGGCTGCAGGCGCCACTTGCGGACGACGCGCTCCTCCGGGACCACCAGCACGCCCATCTCCGAGGCCATGATCACATGGTCCTGGTCGGTGATGACGAAGCGGGCGGGACGCAGGCCGTTGCGGTCCAGGGTGGCGCCGATCTGGCGGCCGTCGGTGAAGGCGACGGCGGCGGGGCCGTCCCACGGCTCCATCAGGGCGGCGTGGTATTCGTAGAAGGCCTTGCGCTTGGGATCCATCAGCGGATTGCCGGCCCAGGCTTCCGGGATCAGCATCATGACGGCGTGGGCCAGCGGGTAGCCGCCGGCCACCAGCAGCTCGAGCGCGTTGTCCAGGCAGGCGGTGTCGGATTGGCCGTGCGGGATCAGCGGCCACATCTTGTTGAGGTCGGGACCCAGCAGGTCCGACTCCAGGGTGCGGCGCCGCGCGTTCATCCAGTTGACGTTGCCGCGCACGGTGTTGATCTCGCCGTTGTGGGCGATGAACCGGTAGGGGTGCGCCAGCTTCCACGACGGGAAGGTGTTGGTGGAGAACCGCTGGTGGACCAGGGCCAGGGCCGACTCCGTCAGCGGGTTCAGCAGGTCGGTGTAGAAGCTCCCCACCTGGCCGGCCAGCAGCAGGCCCTTGTAGACCACCGTCCGCGTCGAGAAGGACGGCAGGTACAGCTGGGTCAGGCCGGGCAGGTTCTTCTTCACCGCCAGCTCGGCCAGGGGGTTCTGCAACTGCTTGCGGATGGTCAGCAGCTTCCGCTCAAAGGCGTCCTGGTCCTTGGTCGTAGGCCCGCGACCAACGATAGCCTGGCGGATCACCGGCATCTCGGCGAGCACCGCTTCGCCCAGGCCCGTGGTGTCGACGGGCACGTCGCGCCAGGCGATGAAGATCTGGCCCTCGACCTTCAGGAAGTGCTCGAACTGGCTGACCGCCACGGCGCGGGCGGCGTCGTCCTGGGGCATGAAGCACATGGCCACGGCGTAGTCGCCGGGCGCGGGCAGCTCCACGCCTTCCTTGCCGGCCCAGTCGCGCAGCAGGGCGTCGGGCATCTGAATCAGAATCCCCGCGCCGTCGCCCACCAGGGGATCGGCGCCGACGGCGCCGCGGTGGTCGAGGTTGATCAGGATCTCCAGCCCGGCGGTCACGACCTCATGCGATTTGCGGCCCTTGATATTGGCCACAAACCCCACACCGCACGCATCGTGTTCATTGCGCGGGTCGTACAGACCTTGCCGTTCCGGAGCGCCCATGCGGGTACCTCATTCTTCTACTAGCAGGCATTACAGGCATGCGACTGCGCGGCCGAACCCGGCCGTCAAACGCACGTTCGCGCGGCCATTACCGGCAAGATCGACCCTTGTCGATGGGTTCGAACCTATGGATTTGAAAAGTTTTTCTAAGTTGCGAGGTCGAGAAGCGTTCTGTCCGCATCCCGCGCATTGCGGCAGCCGGTGAGCACCATGGCGGTGGCGAGCTCGCTGCGCAGGGTTCCAAGCATGCGGCCGACCATCTTCTCGCCGCCCGCGCCCAAGGCATAGGCCCAGGCCCGGCCGACGAAGCAGGCCTTGGCGCCCAGGGACAAGGCCTTCAGCACGTCGAGGCCCGAGCGGACGCCGCCGTCCAGATAGACCTCCAGGTCTCCCCCCACGGCGTCGGCCACCGCCGGCAGGGCCGAGATCGAGGAGCGCACCCCGTCCAGCTGCCGGCCGCCGTGGTTCGACACGATCAGGCCCTGCGCGCCGGCCTTCACCGCGTCGCGGGCGTCCTGCGGGTCCAGGACACCCTTGATCACGATCGGCCCGTCCCAGGTCTTGCGCACCCAGTCCAGATCAGCCCAGGTCACCGAGCGGTCGAAGTTCCTGGCGATCCAGGCCAGGAAGTCGGTGACGCCGCCGGCCTTGGGCACGGCGTTGGCGACACTTCCCAGGGTGTGGGGCCGGCCGTGCAGCCAGACGTCCCACAGCCAGCCGGGATGGGTCACCCCCTGCCAAGCCGTGTTCAGCGCGCCGGACATCCCGCTCGCTCCGGTGAAGCCCGAGCGCACATCACGATAGCGCGAGCCGGGCAACGGGAGGTCGACGGTGAAGACCAGCACCGGGCAGCCGGCCGCCTTGGCCCGCGCCAGGAGCTCGGCCATGTAGCCGCGATCCTTGAGCATATAGAGCTGGAACCAGGGCGCGGTCCCGCTCGCCGCCACCTCCTCCACCGAACAGACCCCCACGGTGGACAGGCAGAAGGGCACGCCCAGGCTGGCCGCCGCCCTGGCCGCCTGCACCTCGCCCCGGCGGCCGTACATGCCGGCCATGCCGACGGGCGCCAGGCCCACCGGGAAGGCGAACGTCTGACCCAGGGTCTCGATGCTGAGGTCCAGCTGGCTCATGTCGCGCATCACCCGCTGGCGCAGGGCGATCGCCTCCAGGTCAGCCACGTTTCGCTTCAGCGTGACCTCGGCGTAGGAGCCGCCGTCGATATATTCGAAGAACATCGGCGGCAGCCGGCGGCGCGCCAAGTCGCGATAGTCGGAGACCGAGGCCGGGTTCATGGCCGCCCTTCCCGTGGATGCCCGACACCTTCGTACGGCGCACGGGTCGGGTTTACAAATGTTCTACTTTTGTTCTAGCGTGACGGCATGCACATCCGACTCGCCCTCCCCTCCGACCTGCCGCCCACGCGCGACCGGCTGCGCAGCGTCCTGGGCCAGCAAAGGCCCGAGCATCCGCTCGATCCGGTGTCCCAGCTGATCAAGTCGCTGCTGAGCTCTCGGACCTATGACGAGGTGTCGTGGGCGGCCTTCATTCGGCTGCGGGCGGCCTATCCGGACTGGAACGCCCTGGTGCACGCCACCCAGGAGGAGCTGGAGCCGGTGATCGATCCGGTGACCTTCGCCGACCAGAAGGCGCGCCAGCTTCCGATCCTGGTCCGCGTGCTGCTGCTGAAGCGCGGCGAGCTGAACCTGGACTTCCTGGCCGCTGAGCCGGTGGAGGAAGCCATGGCCTGGCTGATGCGCCTGCCGGGGGTGGGCGTGAAGATCGCCGCCGCGGTGCTGAACCTCAGCACCCTGAACCGCCGCGCCCTGGTGGTGGACACCCACGTGCATCGGGTCTCGCGGCGCCTGGGCCTCACGGGCCGCAGCGGCGACGTGCGGGAGGCCTATGACAGCCTGATGGCGCAGGCGCCGGCTGAATGGCAGGGGGAGCAGCTCTATGAACTGCACTGGCTGCTGAAGGGCCATGGCCAGTCGCTCTGCACCCACTTCGACCCGGCCTGCGGCCTCTGTGTCCTGCGTGACGCCTGCCCTCGGGTCGGGGTCTCCAGCGACCAGGAAAGCCGCGTCATCGCCTTCGACGCCTAGCAACCGCCATCCGGCTCGCGCGTGCACGGGTCGCCGCGGATGTACGCCTCGCCCTGTTCCAACAGGCGGCGGCCGCCAACGCTCTGGAACGGGCCGCCCTCTAGAGGATCGAATTTCACGGTTCGGCTTTCATCCGAAGCGGTGCATCTGCTATTGCCGCGCGCCTGCGCCGTTGGAGCCGGGCGCGAGCCGGGCTAGTTTCACCGCGAGACACCGCTTTGCGGATTCTGAGGAGCTATTGATGACCGTCCAACGTCCCTGGGCCCTGATGCGCCACCACGCCGGCTGGGCCGATGTCTTCCACATCGACAGCGAAAGCACGGACTCCATCACCGGCTTCTATCCCGACCGGGAGACCGTGGGCCCGCCGGTGACCTACAGCGTGCGCGCCATCCTCGCCCGCTTCGAAACCATGGAAGCCGCCCGCGCCGCCCGCGAAGGCGCCGTCCTGGAGTGGCGCAAGCACGACGCCGCCGTTCGCGACGCCGAGACCACGCTGCGCGAGGCCGAGAAGGCCCGCGAAGACGCCTGGCTCAATTGCCTGAAGGGCGCCGCCGCCTAAGCCGTTCTATCCCGGCCGGGCTCCCCAAATTCGGGATCAAGCTTGGCCGGGAGCTCGCGCCGCTTCCATGACCCTCTTCGCGCCGCTGGGCACGCCAACACCTTCGAGGCCGAGGCCAGTTCGCCTATGGCCCGGACGCCGGCCGATGCGCTAGAACTTCGGAAGCTTCAGGCCCCTGGCGATCAGCCAGGCCGCCGCCACGGCGATCACGATCCCCAGCAGCAGGCTCCAGGCCGACGCGAACTTGAGGCTCGGGACGGGACCGGAGAACACCCGCTTGCCGGTGATCATGGCGGTGATGAGGTTCTGGCGCTTCCACAGGGCGTAGAAGGCGATGGCCGCAACGTGCAGGACCACCAGGGCCTGCAGCAAGCGGAAGCTCAGCTCGTGCCAATCCGAGGCCAGCCGGCTGGTGTCGAAATCCACCAAGTGGGACAGCGGCCCGGACTCGATGCCATCGATGTCGCTGGCGAACAGGCCAAGGCTGACCTGCACCAGCATGACCAGCAGCAGCAGGACCACGCTGACCGCCCCTATCGGGCTGTGGCCGACGATGTCGCCGGCGGTGCGCTTGCCCATGGTCTTGAGGTAGCCGACCGTCGCCCCGGGTCCCTTCACGAAGTGGGAGAAGCGCGCCGTCTCGCCGCCGAAGAAGCCCCAGTAGAGCCGGAACACCAGCAGGCCGATCACGCCATAGCCTGACCAGCGATGGACCTGCATGTTCTCGCCCCCGGACAGCCAGGAGACGAGGATCAGCACTACCAGGGCCCAGTGGGTGATCCGCGTCGGCAGGTCCCAGAGCCGGGTGGCGATCGGCGGCGTGTCGCTCATGGAGCCCCTAAGACTTTACGCGGAAGGGCGTGTGGCAGGTTCCGCAGGCGCCGCCGGTGGCCTTCACCTGGGCCTTGATGGCGTCGATGTCGCCGCCCTTGGCGATGGTCTCCAGCTTGGCGCTTTCCGTCTGCAAGCCCTTGGCGGCGGCGGCGAATTTGGCGGCGTCGGTCCAGATTTCCGGCTTGGCGGCGGTCTTGAAGCCCGCCTCCGGGCCGCTGCCCTTCGGGAACCAGTGAGGCACGTGGACGGCCTGGGCCTTGATGATCGTGGCCTGGGCCGCGATCAGCTTGGCGTCGGGGGCGTCGGTCTTGAGGTTGTCATTGATGGTCTTGAAGGCGCCGCCCATGGCCTTGAAGCCCTTCTGACGCTGCGCGATGGCGGTCTCGGCCGCCGAGGCCGCCAGGGCCGCCCCGCCGATGGCGGTCAGGCTGAGGACCATGCCCAGGGCCAGACCGAGGGGGCGCTTGGTGAGACGAGCCATGGAAGGACCTCTTCGCAACGGAAACCGTAGCGCCGAGTTTGAGGGGCGCCCGGACGCCGCGTCAATCGTGCGTTGGTTTCAGACCGTCCTGGTTTTGCTGCTGTCCTGAAATATTCAGCGGCGGGCGGTCTTGGTGGCCACCGTCTTGACCGGCGCACCCTCGCGGCCGGCTTCAGCGATCAGGGACGCGCAGGACGCGTCCTTGGCCAGGCCGGGATCGATGAACGGCAGCAGGAGCGCCAGGGGATTGACCACGGCGGCCAGGGCCACGGCGACGCCGCCCTGAGCAATGACCTTGCCGGTCTCGATGCCGACCTTGGGGCCGAGGAGCGGGCCCTTCACGGTGATCGGCGAGAGCAGGCGCACCAGGCGCAATTCCTTGGACTTGCCCTGGATACGGAGGTCCATGGTCTCGCTGTCCAGGTTGATGGTCCCGCCCCCGGTGGCCAGGACCGGCTTGGTGTCGAAAACGATGCGGTCGGCGGTCAGCACGCCATTCCTGGCCTGGAAGTGCGCCACGCCGCAGCGGATGGGCACCGACCCCTGGTCCTTGGAGAACAGCAAGCCCAGGCCCTTGGCGGCGTTGATGCCGAGCAGTTCCGCGAACGCCTCGCGGATCTCGCCGCTCGGAACCACGGCCAGCACCTCACCGTCGGCGTTGGCGGCCGCGCGATGCACCGAATTGCCGGCGCCCTTCAGCTTGATGCGCCCCACGAAGCTGCCGGCGAGCGGCTCGCCCTTGATGGGAATAAGCTGTTCCAGTCGGGCGTTGGAGAGCCTGACGTCCACCTCGGTTACGGGCGTCTCGCCGCGGGCGTTGAGGTGGGCCTGGCCGGTGATCTTGCCCTGGGGGAGGTCCAGGGTCAGGGGGTTGGCGCTGAGAAGGCCACGCTCCAGCTTCACCGTGACGTCGCCCGACCGCAGGGGCAGCATGGCGTCGCGGATGGCTGCGACCCGGTATCGGACATCGGCGTCCAGCGAACGGATCTTGCTGACGTTCAGGGTGGTGTCCGGCAGCAGACGCCGCTGGGCGGCCATCTTCCGCCCGATCGCCGCTTGTTCAGGAGAGACGGTCTCACCGGCCTTGCGGGAGGGCGCTCCGCCAAAGACCGCCGCGAGGTCGTCGAAGTCCAGGCTGCGGGTCCGCAGGTCGGCCTTCAAATAGGGCCGCTCATCGCCGGTCTCCACCGATATGAAGCCAGACAGATCGCTGTCACCTACGCGGCCGCCCAGGCCCTCGATCTTGTAGAGGCTCTCATCGCGCGAAAGCCGACCGTTCAGGCGGTAGGGCGGCGTGTTGGGCAGGGCCACGCCCGTCAGGTCGTATAGCGCCGCCAGGTCAGGCCCACGTGCGGTGACGTTCATCGAGAACTGCGCCAGGTCGAAGGGCTTGGGGATCGACCCCTTGGCGGTCACCCGCGTCGCGCCTGCGCGGATATCAGCGTCGAAAGGATAGGGCTTGCGGGCGTCGACGTTCAGCAGCGGGCCGCCCTGAATTCGCAGCAGGAACTTGTTTCCGTTCAGCGAGCCGTCGCCGGTCATAAGGAAGCCGCGGCCAGCCTTGCCCATCTCCTCTGTGGCGTTGATTTGGCCGTTCAGGACCAGCTTGCGCTTCTCGTCGACCATACGCAGATGGCCGTCATTGATCACGAACCGCCGGATGGGCGGCATCTTGAAGGGTTTCTTGGACTTCTTTCCATTGGAGAAGTCCCAGGTTGCGCGCCCCTGGAGGTCCCGTCTGAGGTCGATCTTGGCCTGGTTGAGCTCCAGGTTCAGCAGCACGACCTGACCCACCAACAGCGGCATCAGCTTCACCTGGACATCAAGCTTCTTGATGTCGGCGGTCTGGCCGGGACCGGCCCACTTCGGATTGCCAACGCGGATGCCTTCCACCGTTGCGCTGGGCTTGAAGGAGAAGGCGTCGACATCCAGATTGCCCGCCAGCACGATCTCGCGGCCGGTCTTGGCCGAGGCATAGCGCCCTATTGGGCCCCGCAGATAGTTCCAGTCGAACAGGATCAGGAACAGGGCGATGGCCGCCACCAGTGCGCCGACGATCCCTCCGGTCCAGGCCAGGGCTCTGTTGCTCGGGCGCTTGAGCTTTGTCTGACGCAGGCGCGTGCGCGCCCGCTCCCAGCCATGCCCCATCGCGCCGTGCGCGCGGCGCAGGCCATCAGCGGCCCGGTCGCGGGCGCGAATGAGGCCCGAGCGGGCGCGCTGATGGTAGGGTTCATCTGGCAAGGTGTGGGAACTCCGGGTCTGGCCAGAACGCGCCAGCCGCCGAAGGGGTCCGTCTAGTGCCGGACACCGCGGCCGGAGAAGGCGGTCCTCGCGGTGCGCAGGATAATCGACAGGTCCATCAGGGTGGTGCGGGCGGCCAGGTACTCAGCGTCCAGGCGAACCTTTTCTGGCACCGGCAACTCGTCGCGGCCGTGGATCTGGGCCCAACCTGTCAGGCCCGGCCGCAGGGTCTGGACACCAGCAGCAACCCGCAAAGCTATCAGGTCGTCCTGGTTGAAGAGGGCGGGACGCGGCCCCACCAGGCTCATATGGCCCAGCAGCACACTCCAGAGCTGGGGCAGCTCGTCCAGGCTGGTACGGCGCATGAAGGCGCCCAGAGGGGTGATCCAGGCGGCAGGGTCGGGCAGCAGGTGGGTGGCGACGTCGGGCGCGCCAACCCGCATGCTGCGGAACTTGGGCATGGAAAACAGGGCGTTGAATCGACCGACACGCCGCGACCAGTGCAGGGCCGGGCCAGGTGACTCCAGGCGAACGGCCACGGCCAGGAACAGCAGGACAGGCCACAGTACCAACAGGCCCGCCGCGGCGCCCAGGATGTCCAACCCACGTTTCAGCACACAGGTCCCCCTCGTCGGAGACCAGCCTTAATGCGCCGCGCGTTTTCGCGCTACGGCCTCAAGCTTTCGGGGCGGCCTTGGGCTTGGCTTTGGGCGTGGGCGCGGTGAGCTCCGCCGAGGCTTCGACGATCGGCGCCGCGGGTTCGACCACTGTCTCGGCGGCGGCTTGCTCTGGCGGGGTGTCCAGGGGGTTCGGCGCCGGCTCCGGCG
>NZ_JANPJP010000083.1:0-1831 GCF_031425575.1 Phenylobacterium sp. | reverse complement strand
GCTGAGCGCGGGAGAGGCAATCTCGAGCAGATCGGACGTGGAGCACCGTGGCTTTGGGAACAAGGCGGTGGGCGGGATAGGATGTCTGCAACCCACGCCGCCCTTCCCTCCGAACCTACGTCCCGCTCGGCATCCCCACCGGCGCCGTGCGCCCTCGGATCATTTGGATCTGCCCGCGCTCCTCCAGCTCCAGGGCGGCATCAAAGCTCATCCCCTCCAGCGTCGCATCGAACGTCCGCTTGGAAATCCGCAGGGCGTCCGGCCCCGCCTTCAGCATGGCCGTCGCCAGGCGCTCGCCCTCGACGGCGAGGCTCGCGTCGGGGATCACCTTGGAGACCAGGCCCACGCGGTGCGCCTCCTCGGCGTTCATCGGCTCGCCGGTCAGCAGCATCTCGCGGGTCCGCGATATCCCCATGGTCCGCTGCAGGCGCCAGCTCACCGCCAGCTCCGAACCCGACAGCCCGATCTTGATGAAGGCCGGATGGAAGGCCGCGCTGGCGCCGGCCACGATGACGTCGGCGGCCAGAGCAATGGCCAGGCCGCCGCCGGCCGCCGCCCCGTGCACCAGGGCGATGATCGGCTGCGGGCAGGCGCGCATGGCCTTGAGCGTATCGCGCAGCATCCAGTCGCCATTGGGTCCGTCCCGCAGCCGGTCCGGCTGGCCGCCGGCCTTCAGGTCCGCGCCGGAGGAGAAGGCCCGCCCGGCCCCGGCCAGCACGATGACGCGGGCCTCGGTGTCGCGACGCCGGGCCTCGAAATAGGCCAGCAGGGCGTCCGACAGCGGCTGGTTCAGGGCGTTCAGCCGCTCGGGCCGGTTCAGCGTCACCCAGTCGGTCTCACCCCGACGTTCCACCAACAACACGTCTTGATCGGCCACGCCGGCCTCCCTGGTTTTTTCCTGCCCAACTTGGACAGTCACCGGAGTCAGGGCCGGAGTCACGAGCCCTGTGAGGGCCCCTCATGGGCCAGCAGGTCCAGCGCCACCTCCAGCACCGCCTCCAGCCGCCCGGCCTCGCGGTCGGTGCGGGCGGCCTCCCGCGGCGTCAGCTCCTCGCCGCAGACCAGGTCGCAGGCCGCCAGCAGCACCGGGTGCTGGTGCAGCCTGCGGCGATAGAGGGCCAGCTTCGCCGCCGCCGCCGCCCGCGCCTCGGCCTGGGCCAGCACCTGGCTGATACTGGTCCCCGACGGGTTGTCGCCATGCTTGATGTCCAGGCTTGAGCCGATGTCGGTTCCCGCCGCCGCGCGGCGGTAATAGGTCCCGTAGCGTTCCCCGGCGCGCTTCTGCTGATCGTTCAGCCGCCCCTGGCGAACCAGCCACTCCAGGCCGGCCTGCCGCCGATGCGGCTTGCGCGGCGTGGCCGGCGCCTCGATGACGGCGCCGCGCGCCTGCGACAGGGCGATGGTCTCGGCGATCCCGCCCTGGACGGCCAGGGCCTCGGCGCGGGCCTTGCCCCGCCGCTCCAGGACCAGCAGACGCTCGCGCTCCAGGCGCGCCAGATGGGCCGTGCGGCTCATGGGCGGATACTCCCTTATTGTGTTGAAGAGGCCCTCGGATCCAGGCTCAATCTCGCGATCGGCTATGCGGTCCTTCTCCCCTTGCGGGGTCGAGAGCGGCGGTTCGCCAAGTCGTTGGCGAACCGCATAGCCGGGCTTGAGTAGCCCGGCTCGCTCTCGACGGTGGCCGGCCGGAGACCGGTCGGATGAGCAACCATGTTAAGTGGGTTGTCTAATCCAAGGCTGTTGCCGGCTGAGGACGAGGTTTGCGGCCTCGATGAGTTTTCTCATGACGGCGACGACGACGAGCTTTGCGGGCTTGCCTCGTGCGAGGAGC
>NZ_JANPJP010000082.1:0-3975 GCF_031425575.1 Phenylobacterium sp. | reverse complement strand
CGCAGGGTGATGGAGCAGACGTTGGAGATGTGCATCTCCTGGATGTTGGCCATCGGCATCACGGCGTAGCCCGCGCGCTCATTGTCGACAGCGATGATCGCCTCGTCAGGAATGGCGTCCAGTTCCAGAGCGTCCAGATAGACGATGATCCGCCCGGACGAGGGCATGGTGATGGCGAACCCCTCGAGGGCCGGAGTGATGGCCTCCAGGTCGAGATTGATCCGCAGGGTCTGCTCGATGGCGGAGAGGTCCAGGGCCAGCACGCTGGAGGCCAGGTTGACGTCGAGATTGTGCGCCTCGGCGGCGCGCTTGCCGCGGTTGTAGAGGTCGGCGTCCTCCTTGGCGGCGGTCAGCACGGCCTCGGCCAGGGCCCGCCGGCGGTCGGCGCCCAGGCCAAACAGGGCGTCGATCAGGCCGGGCTCGTAACGGGCCAGCTTCTTTCGGGCGATCTGTTCCTTGGTGTGAGTGCGCGGAGCAGGCTCCACCAGGCCCAGGGAGGCGATCGTGTTCCAGTCCTTGCGAGCGTACTTGATGCAGTGGGCGCGGGTGAGGTTTTCGACCAGCTTGTCGTACTTGGCGGCGTTAGCCACCGTGGTGTCGGGCTTCCTGGCGCGGGCCGCCGGGCGCTCCTTGCGTTCCCGTTCTCTCAGGGTGCGCTTCGTCGCCCGGTCGATCCGGTTCATCGTCGCGATTACGGTCTTCGCCGCTTGCCCTGACATTCCGCCACTCCGAGACCTTTAGTCACACCCATTCTGGGTATTCTCTGAGTAACCTTGGTTTCTGACTGACCGGTTAAAATAGCCAGCGCGTTGATCACGCTGTCGTTTTTCCCGCTTTGGTTTCAGAGCCCACAAACACCACCACTGCGCCCTTTTTGACGGCGACGCCCAGTTCGTTGGCGTCCCAGTTGGTCAGCCGCACACAGCCGTGGCTGGCGGTCTTGCCGATCAGGACAGGGTCGGGTCCGCCATGGATACCGTAGGTGTCCTTGGTGAGGTCGATCCACATGGTGCCCACCGGATTGTTGGGTCCGGCGGCGATGGTGAACTTGCCCTTCTTACCGTCGCCGAAGGTCAGGCGCTTGGGGTCGTAGATCCAGGTGGGGTTGGGGGCGACGGTGTTGACCGCCCATTCGCCGGTCGGTGCGGGCCGCTCGGTGGACCCCACCGACGCCGGATAGACCGCCAGCAGAACATTCCCCTCGCCATAGGCGCGGACCTCGCGCTCGGCCTTGTCGACCTCGATGCGGGTGACGGCGGCGTTCAGCTTGTCGACGCCGGGCGCGACGACGACGAGGGTGGTCCCGGCCACCGCGAAATCGACGTCGGGGTTCAGGGCCTTGAGCAGCCGCTCATCCATATGGAACCGCTCGGCGAACATCTCGGCAGGACTGGCGAAGCCGAGCTTCTCCAGCTTGGCCTGGTCCTCGCTCTTGGCGGGGATCTTCACGAAGGGTCCCGTGACGTCGTCGGCGGTGATCACATAGTCCTGGGTCACCGGGGTGGCGCCGGCGGTCAGGGCGGTCCAGGTGGCCTCATCCAGTTCACCGGACGCGGTGAGGTTCCTGGCGCTCTGGAAGGCCGAGACGGCCTGGCGCATGTTCTCACCCTTGGCGCCGTCAATGACGCCCGGCGAGAAGTGGGCGCGGTCAAGCAGGACCTGGGCCCGGACCAGGGCCGCCTTCAGGGCGACGGCGTCCTTGGCTGTGGCGGCGGGGAGGACAGCGGCGTCGATGGCCTTGCCCTGCTCGGAGGCTGAGCCGGTCACCGGGGCCGGTACGGCCAGCGGCTGGGTGGCGATGTCTTGCAGCGCCGGCGCAGCTTGCGCGTTGACTGCCGGGGGCGCGGTCTCTCCGCCCGGGGGCGGCTCGGAGCAGGCGGCCAGCGCGACCGTGAGGACAAGGATCGATGCAGACCAGTTCATCAGTGGACCTCCGCCATAAGCCGCGCACAATGGGCGTCGTGACGAGGAAGCCCTCAACCTTTGGACGGTTCCGGCGGATGGCCGGGGCGATGGTGGCCGGCGCCGTGATGCTGGGTGGCGCGACGGCCTGCGCCCAGACCTCGCCCTCGGCCTGCAGGGTCGCCACCTTCGAGCCCCCGGCGAGGATCAACGCCTCGTCCCTGCGCAGCCTCTCGTGGGCGCCATTCCGCCGCGACGAAATCGGCTGGGAGACCTATGCCCCGCTGATCCAGCGAGAACTGGGGACGCTCTGCGCCCCCGACACCTCGCGGTTCTCGCAACTCTTGGCCGGCTTCCAGAAACGCTTCCGCCTGAAGGGCACCGGCGAGATGGACGCGGCGACCTTCAACGTCTTCAAGGGCGTGTGGCAGGAGCGCCGGCCCTTTGTGATGGTCAATGTCGACGGTTATTGCCCGCCGCCACCGATGAGCCTGGTCGTCGCCGCTCCGGCCGAGAGTTATGGCGGCAAGACCATCCCACTGCGACCCGGGACCCTGGACGCCTATCGCCGGATGGTGGCCGCGGCCAAGCGTGTCCCGGCCATCGCCAAGGACAGCCGCAACCTGACCATCTTCTCAGGCTTCCGCGATCCTGACGCAGACGCAGCCCGCTGCGTGACCGAGGGCAATTGCGACGGCGTCGTCAGGGCCACCTGCTCGCCGCATCGCACCGGACTGGCCCTGGACCTCTATGTCGGCCAGGCGCCGGACTACGGCCCCGATTCCAGCGCCGACCCGAACCGCTTGCACATGAGCAACACCCCAACCTATCGCTGGCTGCTGGCCAACGCCCACCGGTTCGGCTTCGTGAACTATCCCTTCGAGCCCTGGCACTGGGAGTGGATCGGACAGGCTCCATAGAGCGTGACAGCCGAAAGTGGCCGCCGTTTCGGCGCCCGTCACGCTCTACATTTTCGTGGGAGCCCTTCTGATCGCTTCAAATGGCCATTTGAAGCGGAACGGCTCCAGGTAAGATGGGCGCGACCGGCCGCAGAGCCGCGCTGCAGACGGAAACGCTCCATGCCGACCTTCACCTCCGACGGCCTGACCCTGGCCTATGACGACAATGTCCCGCCCGGCGGCGGGGAACGCACCATCGTCCTGGTCCATGGCTTCTCGTCAAATCGGAACGAGGGGTGGAAGCGAACCGGCTGGTACACGGCCTTCGACCGCCGCCGCATCCGCTGCATCGCCCTGGACCAGCGCGGCCACGGCGAGAGCGCAAAACCCCACGAGCCCGACGCCTACACCCGCGACAAGCTGGCTTCCGACGTCATCGCCCTGCTGGATCTCCTGGGCCTGAACCGGGTCGACCTGTTCGGCTATTCCATGGGCTCGCGCACGGCGCTGGCCACGGCGCTTAAGGCCCCCGACCGTATCTCGAACCTGATGCTGGGCGGGGTCGGCGGGACATTGATCGGCGAGCGCGCCCTGCCCGGCGGAAATCCAATGGCCGAAGCCATGCTCGCCGAGGATCCCGAGACCATCACCCAGCCGATGCTGAAGAGCTTCCGCCAATTCGCCGACGAGCAGGGGGAGGACCGCCAGGCCCTGGCCGCCATGACCGGAGCCCAAAACCCCGCCTTTGACCGCGACGCCATGGCCACCCTGCCCATGCCGGTCCTGGTGGTGGCGGGCCAGGGCGACACCGGGGCCGGAGACCCCGCCGACCTGGCGGCTGTCTTCCCCCACGCCCACGGGATCACCGTGCCCGGGTGCGACCACTTCTCGGCCATTCCCCACGCCCTGACCAAGGCCGCGGTGTTCGACTTCCTGGATGGAGAGTTGGACTACCCGAGTTAGGTGATGCCGATCCTTCTCCCCTTGTGGGAGAAGGTGGCCCTGCGGAGCAGGGTCGGATGAGGGGTCGGTAGGCCTCTCGGATTAGGACGGTCGGGAAGGTACGGCGGGGGGAGCGTGACCCCACATCCGACCGGTCTCCGACCCGCCACCATCACCCGCCAAGGGGAGAAGGCCCGCGTGTTCCTAAGCCTTGGCGCGGGGGCCCATGGTG